>NZ_JBBJNI010000007.1:0-50866 GCF_037719425.1 Daejeonella sp.
CAATAAATGTATTTATCTTTATAAAAACTGTCAACCTAATTAAGGACGAGTCAGCTAACGCCACGAGTTCCAGAAGATCACTAGACGTAGGAAACTTCCCTTCTTTTTATTACAATCCAGCAACAGGCAGTTATACTCCGAGAAACGTAAATGTTTATAGAATTGAGCCATACAACTTAACGTATTCAGGTGGCCACCCCAGGCGCCAATCCGGCCTGCAAGCAACGTTGAATTATCAGCGCTCGTTTAAGGATCATAATGTTGGCGGGTTGGTGGTAGTGAACCAATATTCAAAGCTTGATTCGACCAGGCTGAATGTTGATCCGACTCGTGTATCAAATTATATTCCCACGAATGCACGAGGAATTGTTGGACGTATAGATTATAATTATAAGAGTAAATATATATTACAAGCTTCCGGCGCGTATAACGGATCTGATCGTTTTGCTGCAAACCGCCGGTCTGGATTTTTCCCTGCGGGGAGTGCAGGATGGGTAGTTTCCGAAGAAAAATTCATGAAGAAGAACGCTCCATTCATTAGCTTGCTTAAGTTCCGCGGATCCTATGGAATCACCGGAAGTGATGACCTGGGAAATTTCAAGAATTCGTACGAAGAAATCTACGGCCGAGGGGGAATTGGATATTTCGGAGAAAGCAACGTAGCAGTTACCTCCATTGTTCCCGGCTCGTTAGCTAACGACCAGGTAACCTGGGAGAAGGAGCGAAAACTCGATTATGCGATGGAGTTCGGGATCCTGGCGAACAAGATCTCAGGTTCAATCAATTTTTTCAATAACCGCCGTTACGATATCTTGTCCCGCAGAAATACGGTTCCCAGCCATTTTGGTATACCTGACGCACAGCTTCCGCCACTTAACCTTGGGATCGTAACCAACATAGGGCATGAATTTGAACTGGCCTATGCCGGTAATATCGGAAAGAATATTGGCTTTAATATCAAGGGAAATTATTCTTATGCGAAGAATACTATCCTGGAAAAAGACGAAGTAACCCCTTTATTTCCCTGGAAGCGGGAAACCGGCCGGTCAATTGGTGAGCAGCAGGGATTTATTTGGGATGGTTATTATTCGGAGGCTGAAGCAAAAGATCCTACAGTTCCCAAACACATAGGCTCAACTACTGCAGCATGGGGTCCAGGAACAACTTTGCCCGGGTTTCTTAAATACCGTGACTTAAATGGGGATAGAGTAATCTCAGACGATGACCGGGGCTTTTTTGGTACTTCAAACCTTCCCAATACAACTATCGGACTTTCTACAGGATTCACTTATAAAAAGTTATCGTTGAATGTGATGCTGCAATCCGCGCTGAATTCGGATGTACAGATCAATTACAATTATTCCGTGCCTTTTAAAGGAAATTTGCAAAAAATCCATCTGAACCGCTGGACACAGGAAACGGCATCAACTGCATCATTTCCGTCCCTGGTCAGTAATTTTCACGGAACATATATGACCACAGCCAGCAATTCAAGCTTTTGGGCTATCAGCGGCGATTATCTGCGGATCCGGTCTGTGGAACTAGGGTATGTTTTACCTTCAAGATGGGTGAATAAAGCAGGGCTTCAAAACGCCAGAGTATATGCCAGCGGTTATAACCTTCATACCTGGTCGGCATCCTATAATCGCTACGGAGTTGATCCGGAGGTTGTGCGCCAGTCAGGTGATTCGCAGTCTGCGATATCTTATCCTGTACAGGCAATTTTCAATGTTGGTTTAAATATATCTGTTAAATAATCGTTAATAAACGTCTTAAGGTGTATAATTGATATACGGTTGATTGACACTCAGGACAGGGCCGAACGTTATATCAACTGAGAAGCGGGGGGTATTATATTATTGTTACAATTATTTTCATTTCGACATAGTACCTGAGGGAATTTAATGTGTCTATCTAAATAATTAAATCATTTTAAATGCAGCATTTATTCAAATATTTTCCGGCAGTTTTCCTTTTAATATTTTTCTCTTCCATGATAGCTTTGGCGCAGGGTAAGAAGCCAAATATCATTTGGATAATCACAGAGGATATGAGTCCGGAAATGGGATGTTACGGCGACAAGCTTGTGCAGACCCCTAACCTGGATAAACTAGCGTCACAAGGAGTAAAGTATACAAACGCATTCACAACAGGCCCCGTTTGTTCTACCAGCAGGTCGGCCTTGATAACAGCGATGTATCAAACCAGTATTGATGCACAGAACCACAGAAGTCACCGGGATGATGGATATGATCTGCCGAAACCCGTTAAACCTATCACTGAGTATCTGAAAAAAGAAGGGTATTATAATGTCCTTGGGGAAGTGAAGGAGGACGGCTTGCGTGGGTACGGTAAAACAGACTATAATTTTAACTTGGACAAATCAATTTTTGATGGAAGTGACTGGAAAGATCGTAAAAAAGGGCAACCATTTTTCGCGCAGCTGATGGTTAGTGTAACACATCGGGGGCCGGTGTGGAAAGGTTTGGTTCAAAAGCATAAGCCCCAGATAAATCCCGATAAGGTGGTGTTGCCACCATATTACCCGAATCATCCCATAGCTCGCGAAGACTGGGCTACGTATTTAGAATCTATTCAGCTGATGGATTCTTATGTTGGCAACATTCTTAAGCGAATTGATGATGAAGGAATAGCTGAGAACACGGTGGTAATTTTCAGCAGTGACCACGGAAGGTGTATGGTAAGAGATAAACAGTTTATTTACGACGGCGGCATAAAAGTTCCTTTGTTGATGAAATGGCCGGAAAATCTTAAGGCAGGCAGCGTTAATAAGAACCTGGTAAGCCTTATAGACGTTTCAGCTACGGTTCTGCAAATAGCAGGAGTTAATTTGCCTAAACACATCGAAGGCAGGCCTCTTTTGGGCAAAAACGTTGTTAAGAGGAAGTATATCATTGCGGCGCGCGACCGTATGGACGAAACGGTTGATATGATGCGCGCCGTTAGAACGGATAAATTCAAGTACATAAAAAATTACATGCCTGAAAGGCCTTACATGCAGGTAAATAATTATAAGGAGACACAATACCCGGTTTGGAACTTACTCAAGCAATTAAATTCGGAAGGTAAGCTAACACCAGCTCAGGCGCTTTTTGTAGCACCAGTGAAACCCGCGGAGGAATTTTACGATATTAAGAAGGATCCCAATGAAATAAATAATCTGGCTTTAAATCCTAAGTACAGCTCCAGAATATCGGCGATGCGCAAGATTCTTGATGAGTGGATCGTTAAGACAGGGGACAAAGGACAGACCCCCGAAAAAGTGATCTGGCTGCCAAAGGGTAAGTCGGAGTAATTCGCCGCCAGTTATATGAGAAAGATATTTAAAAATAATAAAGTCGTATTGGTGTCCATTTGGATCACAGGCTTTGCTATTACGTTTGGAGCCGGCGTGCAAGCACAGACGAAACCTGCACCGAGATATAATATATTATGGCTTGTAGCAGAAGATATCAGCCCTTATTTACCCAGCTATGGTGATTCGACCGCAAAAACACCGAATCTTGACCGTCTTGTCCGTGAAGGGGTTCGCTTTACTAATGTATTTTCTGTTTCCGGCGTTTGTGCACCCAGCCGGTCTTGCCTCATTACTGGTATGTATCCAACAAGTATTGGCACAAATAATATGCGTACGCTAAATCCTTACCCCAATATTGGACTGCCTAAATATTCGGTTGTTCTGCCGCCTGAGGTAAAAATGCTAAGTGAATTGATGCGGCGCGCGGGATATTATTGTACAAATAATAACAAACAAGATTATCAGTTTGTAGCCCCCCTCTCAGGCTGGAATGAAAGTAGCTTAAAAGCCCATTGGAGGAACCGCCCTCCAGGTAAGCCATTTTTCTCCGTTGTGAACTTCGAAGTGACCCACGAATCACAAATTTGGGCAAGGAAAAATGACCCTTTGTTGGTGGACCCGGCAAAAGTTAAACTGCCGCCTTACTATCCGGAATCACCCATTATCCGAAGAGATCTTGCCCGGATGTATTCTAATATTATGGAAATGGATGAGGAGGTCGGGGAGAAACTTAAAGAACTTGAGGAAAACGGGTTATTGGATAGTACGATTATAGTGTGGTATACTGATAATGGCGGGCCTATACCAAGAGGGAAGAGGGAGATTTATGATACAGGTTTACATGTTCCCATGATCATTCGCTACCCGAATAAAAAGTTTGCAGGAACAGTCAATGCAGACCTGGTAAGTTTTGTTGATTTTGCTCCAACAACTTTATCATTAGCTAATATTAAAATTCCTTCATACCTGCAGGGCCAAGCTTTTGCCGGTGCTTCAAAAGCAGTTTCACCGCGTAAATATATTTATGCTGCCCGCGACAGAATGGATTCCGAATACGACATGGTACGAGCGGTGCGGGATGAACGATTCAAATACATCAAGAATTTTCAGCCGGAAAAGCCGTACATTCAAAACATAGCGTACAGGAAGCAGATGGACTTAATGAACGAATTGCTGCGGTTCGAAAAAGAAGGGAAGCTTGAAGGAGTGCAACAATTGTGGTTTAGAAAAACTAAGGACAAAGAAGAGCTTTTTGATACTCAAAATGACCCATTTGAACTTAAAAATCTGGCCACCGACCCTTTTTACGCGTCAAAATTAAAAGAGCTTCGTGGCGCTCTCGAGAAATGGATGGTTCATACGAAGGATAAAGGATTTATTACAGAGAAGGATTGGGTTGCGTCGATCTGGCCTAACATGATTCAGCCAGTTACGCAGAAACCAAGATTAAAATCCGTCGCGGGATTAATAACCCTTACATCTCAAACTCCCGGTGCATCTGTCTCTTACAAGATGTTGAATGAAACATCAAACGTTCGTCCGGGTGAATGGGAACTTTATTCAGGGCCGGTCAGAATGAACAAAGGGCAGAAAATCATTGCTGTGGCAGAGCGAATTGGTTACAAAAGCAGTGATCAGATTGAATTTACTTATAACAACTAATCAAAATATGCAGTCAAAAGGAAAAAACCACATTTGTAATAAGATATTTTTTGTGATAATCTTGATGCTCCATTCAGGATTTTCCATCGCGCAGAGCGCCGCCAGTTTACAGATTGAAAAAATTCCGGGTACGAAACCCAGAAATATCATCTTTATCCTGTCTGACGATCACCGGTATGATTTTATGGGCTTTACAGGTAAAGTGCCCGGGTTAAAGACGCCGAATCTTGATAGAGTTGCTAATGAGGGTGCTCATTTTCAAAATGCATTTGTTACCACAGCACTTTGCTCGCCAAGCCGTGCGTCCATCTTAACGGGTCAATACGCGCACACACATACTGTGGTTGATAATCAATCTCCAGCTCCTAAATCTTTAACTTATTTTCCTCAATATCTCCAAAAGGCTGGATATCAAACATCATTCTTCGGGAAATGGCATATGGGTGGCGGCGGCGGTGAACCGCGTCCAGGGTTCAATCGCTGGGTAAGCTTTTCCGGACAGGGAGTGTATTATAATCCTACAATGAATATTGACGGAAAGCTAGTCGCATATAAAGATAGTTCTTACGTTACAGATGTGCTCACTGATCTTACCTTGGATTGGCTTGAAAAGCGCGATAAGACAAAACCATTTTTTGTTTACCTATCGCATAAAGCAGTTCATTCTGATTTCAAGCCTGCTAGGAGAGATATTGGAGCATACAAAAATATTAAAATCCAATATCCGGTTTCAATGTTCTCAACTGCCAATGCTAAAAGCAAGAAATTCAATAAAGGCCAGCAGGCAGATTCGACCGGAATTACTTTCAACTATAAAGATATTCCTGCATGGGTAAAAGCTCAAAGGTATAGCTGGCACGGAGTAGACTTTATGTATCATGGGCAGACAGATTTCGATCAGTTTTATATCGATTATTTGGAAACCTTAAACGGTCTTGATAATAGCGTAGGCCGTGTTTTGGACTACCTTAAAGCAAATGGGCTGGATAAAGAAACCCTGGTAGTTTACATGGGCGATAATGGTTTTTCCTTTGGAGAGCACGGATTGATTGATAAAAGGCATGCATACGAAGAATCCATGCGGGTTCCATTGATCGCGCGTGCACCGGCACTAATCAAACCTGGTACAAAGATCAAGGAAATGGTACTTAATGTGGATATAGCACCAACAATTCTTGAAATGGCAGGCGTTAAAAAGCCAGCGCAAATGCAGGGCATATCTTTTCTGCGCCTTTTTAACGGCCTGCCGGACCCTAATTGGCGCAAGGAAGTTTATTACGAATATTATTGGGAAAATGCGTTTCCCCAAACGCCAACGCAGTATGCAGTGCGGACTGATCAGTACAAGTTTATCCGCAGTCAGGGCCTATGGGACATCGATCAATTATATGATATTCAAAAGGATCCCTATGAAGTTAACAACCTTATCAGAAAGCCGGAATTGCAGGGGGTTGCTAAAAGTTTGAATGAAAAGTTGTGGACCTGGCTGGATAAAACAAATGGTTTATATATTCCTCTTAAGGCTATCGACGAAAAGAAGAACGATCATTTGTATAAGAACACATGGTAGAAATGTATAAATAGTTTATTTATGAAAAGAAGAGAAGCAATAAAGAATGTCACCCTGTTATTTGGCGGAGTTATTTCTGCGTCCACTTTCGGTGTGTTATTCGATGCCAATGGGCAGACGCTGATTAAGCCCGGAAACATTTCATTTTCTAAGGATCAGGAAGCGCTGGTAGCTGAGATAGCCGATGTAATTATTCCGAAAACAGGTACGCCAGGAGCGAAGGCAGCTGGGGTTGGGCCGTTTATCACCCTGATGATCAAAGACTGTTATCCGGCTGATGCTCAGAAAATTTTTGTTGAAGGCCTGGCAACAGTAAATAAAATCTCCACGGAAAGATTTAAAAATTCATTCGTAAACCTCAACCTATCGAATAAGAATAGTGTCATTAAGGAGATTGCAGATAAGACAATACAGTTGCGAAAGGATGAACGAAATCGTCAAAAGATTGATGCAGCAGAGAAGAAATCCGGAATGAATACCACGCCAGGCTCAGAAAAACCAAAAACACATTTCTTTCAGGTGATTCGTGAACTTACAATCCTCGGTTACTTTACATCACAAACTGGTTCGACCGAGGCTCTGGCATATCTACCCATACCTGGAAAGTTTGTCGGTTGCGTAGATTTGAAACCGGGACAAAAAGCATGGGCTCTATAAATTTAAACTGATCAAAATGTACATAAATAATAAAGCTGTTGAGCAGAACACATATGATGCTATAGTTATTGGCTCAGGAATTAGCGGGGGTTGGGCTGCAAAAGAACTTACTGAAAAGGGTTTAAAAGTATTGCTGCTCGAACGAGGTAGAAATATTGAACATGTAAAAGACTATGATACCGCGCTTAAGTCGCCGTGGGAGTTTGCTCACCGTGGGAGGCTAACTCAGGATCAGATAAAATCACATCCAGTACAAATTCGGGATTATCCGTACTCAGAGTTTAATGAGAAACTTTGGGTTAATGACCTGGAGTGCCCGTATACTGAGAAAAAGAGATTTGATTGGTACAGAGGTTATCACGTGGGGGGAAAGTCGTTAATGTGGGGAAGACAAAGCTACAGGATTGGTGACCTGAACTTCGAAGAGAATAAGAAAGATGGAATTGCTATTGACTGGCCGATCCGTTACAAGGATATATCTCCATGGTATGACTATGTAGAAAAATTTGCAGGGATAAGTGGCCAAAATGAAGGGCTTGCCCAGCTTCCCGATGGCCATTTTTTACCTCCCATGGAAATGAACTGCGTGGAACAACATGTGAAGAAACGCATGGCTGAGCAATATAAAGGCTCACGGGTTTTAACAATGGGTAGAGTTGCAAATCTGACTCAGCCACATAACGGCAGGGGAACTTGTCAATACCGGAACATGTGTAATAGAGGTTGTCCTTTTGGAGCCTATTTTAGTACGCAGTCTTCTACAATGCCTGCGGCTGTAGCGACAGGAAACCTGACATTGCGGCCATTCTCTATCGTCAATTCAATAATTTACGATAAAGATAAAAAGAGAGCTAAGGGTGTAAGGGTAATAGATGCTGAAACGAATGAAAATCTGGAATTCTATTCCAAAATTGTTTTTGTGAACGGTTCAACCCTTGGAACAACGTTCGTGTTGCTGAATTCAAAATCAGACACTTTCCCGGACGGACTGGGCAACTCGAGTGGTCAGCTTGGTCATAATCTGATGGATCATCATTTCAAGACTGGTGCCCAGGGGAGGGCAGAAGGGTTCGACGATAAATATTATTATGGCAGAAGGGCCAATGGTATTTATGTACCGCGATTCAGAAATGTAGGCAGCGATAAGAGAGACTACTTGCGGGGATTCGGTTATCAGGGGGGGGCCAGTAGAACCGGGTGGCAGCGAGAAGTCGCAGAATTGGCATTTGGAGCAGATTTCAAGGAAGAACTTACAAAGCCAGGCCCGTGGAGAATGGGCTTGGGTGGGTTTGGCGAAACGCTTCCTTATTTCGATAATAAAGTAAGTCTGGACCACTCTAAAAAAGATAAGTGGGGGCAATCGGTTCTTGCTATAGACTGCGAGTTCAAGGAAAATGAAGCAAAGATGAGGATCGATATGCAAAACGATGCCGCTGAAATGCTGGAAAGTGCAGGTATTAAGGACGTAAAAACATATGATAATGGATGTTTTCCGGGGATGGCAATTCATGAAATGGGAACCGCCCGCATGGGAAATGATCCGAAGACCTCTGTTTTAAATAAATGGAACCAAATGCACGATGTTCCCAACGTATTTGTAACTGACGGGTCGTGTATGACCTCATCAGCATGTCAGAATCCATCGTTAACCTACATGGCTTTAACAGCGCGGGCTTGCGATTATGCCGTTAAGGAACTAAAGAAAATGAACCTGTAATCAATTGGATATCACATATAAACTGATGAAAAATTGGATAGTAGTGATCAGTTACATTCTGGTTTGTTTTATCACCGCGTGTAACCTGAAATCTCAACCCGGGGAAGATTCAAAAACCCACGGGGCAGCTGTAGACACCGTTCCGCAGAAAATGGTTTGGATACCGGGAGGCACGTTTGAAATGGGATCCGAAGACCCCGCATATAAAGACGCGACTCCGCTACATAGCATTGCTTTAGACGGCTTCTGGATGGATGAACATGAGGTAACGAATGCTGAATATGAGAAATTCGTACAGGCTACCGGCTATAAAACTGTCGCCGAACAGCCTATTAATCCAGCAGACTTTCCCGGAATACCGCCTGAAAATCTTGTTCCGGGATCAGGCGTTTTTACTCCAACCCCGCAGCCTGTTTCACTCGATAATCCTATGCAATGGTGGTTGTATGTTCCGGGCGCAAGCTGGCGAAACCCTTTCGGTCAGCAAAGCTCAATCACTGAAAAACCAAATGATCCGGTGGTGCATATCAGTTATACAGATGCTTTAGCATTTGCTGATTGGATAGGAAAGCGGCTTCCGACTGAAGCAGAATGGGAATATGCAGCTCAAGGCGGCAAGGCAAAACAGCAGTACTACTGGGGCTCTGAGCTTAAGCCAGGCGGGAAGTGGAAGGCAAATATTTACCAGGGTAATTTCCCTGATGCAAATACTGGTGAAGACGGTTTTATTGATGTTGCGCCGGTTAAAACATTTCCGGCAAATGGATACGGATTGTATGATATGGATGGGAATGTTTGGGAGTGGTGTAATGACTTTTACCGACCCGACTATTATGGTAAGAGCCCGGCCAAAAACCCGAAGGGACCTGCAGATAGTTATGATCCGGATGAACCAAATGCAGTTAAACGTGTGCAAAGAGGCGGTTCTTTCCTTTGCAGTGACCAATACTGTATCCGTTACCGTCCCGGAAGCAGGGGTAAAGGAGAAATAAACAGTGCTTCAAATAATTTGGGTTTCCGATGCGTAAAAGATGGAGACCCGCCCAAATAACATTTTATGCGCAAAATATCATTTAAAACTCTGGGATTAATATACATTTTGGTACAATTATCACTGATCAATAATGAGGTGTCTGCGCAGGAAGATGCGAAAGTATTAATAAATGCGGCAGAAGAAAAAGGAGTGGTCAGCCCCAAAATTATGGGCTTCAATATTGTGTACTGCTATGAAAGCGATGCTGGCTGGCAAAGTGGCAATGGAAAGGTTCCTGCCATGATAAAGGCTTTGGGTACTGCCCAGCTCCGTTATCCGGGCGGGACAGTGGTAACGAGATACCATTGGGAAAAACCTACAGGCCAGGGTTGGAGCGATACATGGTCAGCGGAATTTGATCCCGCTAAAAACACAGATCCATCTACTTTTATGGATATCGACGAGTATCTGGGGGTTGTTAAAACCCAGAATATAGAACCGCTGCTGGGAATAAACATGGGTTCCGGAATGAAACATAATCGTCTGCAGGATGGGGTTGATGAAGCAGTACGCCTCATGAAACACTGTTTGTCAAAAGGTGTGAAAGTAAAATACTACTATCTGGATAACGAACCCTATCAACCAGATGCTAATTATACGTTTACGCCGGAGCAATATGCGGAAGCCATAAACACCTATGTGCCTGCTATGAAGAAGGTTGATCCCAACATACAGATCGTAGCTAATACTCATCCTAACGCCGATAATTATACTAAAGTCTTACTGGCCAGGGCAGGTAAGAATATCGATTTGATTGACGTGCATATGTATTGGAAATTTAAAAATGCTACGTTCGAGAACTGGAAAAAAGAAGGCCTGATGAAGCATAGAGGTATCAAGCCTTACAACGAACAACGGCAAATTTTTGAGAAGGTATTTGCTGACGCCGGTTTCCCGAATATTAAATTGGTGATCCTGGAATGGAATATCGGCCCTGTGGGGGATGGTAACGTATCTCCAACTCAGTCGGAGTCGGCTTTGATGGTATCTGAGCAATTCACACAGTATATTCAAGGTGACTTATTTATGTCAACATTCTGGCCGCTTTCGTGGCCAACTAATGCTTTTCGTTCTTTGCTGAATCAAAAGGAGCAGTACCGACCTAATAAAACATATGATATGTTTGCATTGTATAAAGATGTTTTAGGCCAACAGAAGGTACTCAGTGAGAGCACAGAGAAGAATTTAGTAAACCTGGCAGTAAGAAGTTCTGATGGTAAAATGATGTGGGTTTACCTGATTAATAAAGGACAGGAACAAGCAGAGTTGAATATAAACCTGGTGGTTGACGGTTTTAATGCGACTAGATATTCTGCAAAGGGTTTCGATACAATGGATGGTGCTTCAACTGGAATGTCGTTACGCAATATAAAGATTGTCAAAACCGATAACCGGAATTACAACATCCGGATTCTTAAGAATTCATTCGCCAAAATCACATTTAATAAGTTGTAATAAATTAGAGAACTCTTAACAAAATTCAGTCATCATGCCTCAAAAATTTAATCGCCGAGAGTGGAATTCACTCATCTTAACAGGACTTGCCGGTTCTTTTATACCATCTGTTTTTACCTCCTGCAGTACCACTTCGGTCGTGCCCGCGGCGCTAAAGGGTAGCCAGGCAGCCAGTGATGCCAAGGAGCTGGGAATCGTGCTGGGTGTACAAACCTATAGTTTCCGTGATCGGTCTTTGGTCGAAGCGATCAAAGCCATGCAACAGCTTGGCGTAAAAAGCTGCGAACTGTGGGCGGGCCATGTTGAGCCGCGCAATAATCAGTGGGCAGCAGGTCAGACAGGAGCAGACGCTAAGAAAAAGCAAGAACAATTGGCGCAATGGCGCGAAAAGCTTTCAATGGATGAAATTAGATCAATTAAGTCACAATTTGATCGGGCCGGGATTAGTATTCAGGCATATAACGGTGGAATAAAAGATGGCATTTCTGATGAGGAACTAGATCTTGTTTTTAGAATTGCTCAAACACTCGGAGTAGACACTGTCACAAGTTCTGCAACCGTTAGTGTTATGAAGCGTGTGGATGAGTATGCGAAGAAATATAAGATGAGAGTGGCGATGCACAATCATGCGCACATAGATAAGCCTAATGAGTTTTCGTCTCCTGATAGCTTTGCCCGCGCCATGGATGGTCTATCCGATTATTTATGGATCAACCTTGATATCGGCCATTTTACAGCCGCCAATTTTGATGCGGTGGCGTATATAAAGCAGCACCATGCAAAGATCCACAGTATACACGTAAAGGATCGCAAAAAGAACCAGGGGGAAAATATGCCTTTCGGACAGGGCGATACTCCAATTGCCCAGGTATTACAGCTTATTCGTGATAATAAGTGGCCTATTCCGGCGAATATTGAGTATGAATATAAAGGTGCCGACACTATAATGGAAGTGGGCAAATGCCTTGATTATTGCAAGAGAGCAATTAAAGCCTGAAAAATGGAATCAAAAGGCAGAAAAATATCAGGACTTAGCAGGAGAAAGTTTCTGGCTGGTGCCCCAGCTCTTTCCGGAATAATGATTTTGCCGCGGTAAATTATTATGGGTAAACATTGAGTAAGAACATTCGATAAAAAATATTTATAAAATTAAAGATGAAAAGCAGAAGAGAAGCTATTAAGGGTATTATTGCAGGATCCGCGGCCGTAAGCACTTCGGGAATGTTAAGTTCATTCACCCCGATGAAAGAAAATAGTAGGTCAGCCTTAAAAGGAAATATAAACCACTCTGTGTGCAGATGGTGTTTTCCTGATATTCCACTTGATAAGCTTTGTGAGGAAGCAAAGAGGATGGGTTTAAAGGGGATAGACCTTGTCGGACCCAAAGACTGGCCCATACTGAAAAAATATGGTTTAACCTCGTCTATGTGTAACGGAGCTGAAATTAACCTCGTGGACGGGTGGAATAACAAGGCCAATCACGCCGTTCTTATCAAAAACTATTCGGAGATGATCGAACGGGTAGCAAAAGCCGGATATAAAAATTTGATCTGTTTTAGTGGAAACAGGCGCGGCATGGATGATGAAACAGGACTGGTTAATTGTACAGAAGGCCTGAAACAAATACTTCCCATAGCTGAGAAAAATAAGGTAATACTTGTGATGGAACTTTTGAACAGTAAGGTTAACCATAAAGATTACATGTGTGATAAATCTATATGGGGAGTAGAGCTTTGCAAAAGGTTAGGCAGTGAAAATTTTAAGCTCCTTTACGACATCTATCATATGCAGATCGATGAGGGCGATGTGATTCGAACAATTAAAGCGAACTCCCAGTATTACGGGCATTATCATACGGCGGGTGTGCCAGGAAGACACGAAATTGACGAAACCCAGGAATTATATTACCCTGCTATCATGAAAGCAATTGTTGCCACTGGTTTTAAAGGCCACGTTGCTCAAGAGTTTATTCCTCTAAATCCGGATAAGCTTGCTTCATTGCAAAAGGCGATCTTGATATGTGATGTCTAGAGCAAAGGTTTCAATGATCCGCAATCAAACAGTATACGATTTAACTTTTATTATGATAATGTCAATAAAATGCAGTTTGTTACTTTTAATCTTACTAATCTTCCAGTTCAATGAGAGTTATGCTCAAACCAGAAATAAGCCGAATGTGATTTTCATTATGGCCGATGACCTGGGTTATGGCGACATCGGAGTGTATGGTCAAAAGCTTATCAAAACACCCAATATTGATGCTTTAGCGAAGAACGGTATCAAATTTACCCAGTTCTATGCCGGTACATCGGTATGCGCTCCTTCGCGGTCCTCTCTGATGACCGGTCAGCATACCGGCCATACTCCAATACGCGGCAATAAAGAAGCAAAACCAGAGGGACAATTCCCATTAAAAGGATCTGCTTATACCATTGCTGAGTTGTTTAAAGATGCAGGTTATGTAACCGGTGATTTTGGAAAGTGGGGTTTGGGTTTTGTGGGGACAGAAGGAGATCCGAATAAACAGGGGTTCGACCAATTTTTTGGTTATAACTGCCAGCGGTTGGCACATGATTATTATCCTGACCACCTTTGGGATAACAGTACTCGTATTGAACTTCCTAATTCATTGACCAAGTCTGAAGTATACGGACCGGATTTAATACAAGCCCGAGCACTGGGATTCATTGCAGCCAATAAAACCAAGCCTTTTTTTGCCTTCATGTCTTATACTCTTCCTCACGCCGGTCTTGAACTTCCGGAAAATGACAAGCTTTTTCTCGAGTATCGAAATGCCTTTAAAGAGTCTCCCAAACAAGTGAAAGCGGTTAAAACGGGGCCATCTTTATACAAAGGTCAGCCGTATCCTCGTGCCGCATATGCAGCAATGGTTACGCGGCTTGATGATTATGTTGGACAGTTGGTTTCTAAGCTTAAAGACTTAGATATTGAGAAAAACACCCTCATCATCTTTACCAGTGATAATGGACCTCATGTCGAGGGTGGGAATGATCCTCAGTTTTTTAACAGCGGTGGGGGATTCCGTGGGGTGAAGCGCGACCTGTACGAAGGTGGGATTCGTGCGCCTATGATCATGTCATGGCCGTCGGTTATTAAAGCAGGAAGTGTTTCTGATCATATTGGAGCGTTTTGGGATTTCATGCCAACATTCGCTGATATAACGAGTCAAAAGAAACCGCAAAAGATAGATGGTAATTCTATCCTCCCGGTTTTGAAAGGCCAGGGCAGCCAGCCAAAGCATGATTATTTATATTGGGAATTTCATGAGAACGGTGGTAGACAAGCGGTGAGAATGGGTAAATGGAAAGGTGTCAGGTTGAATGCTAAAACCAATTTCAATTCTCCATTGGAGTTGTACGATCTGGCTAACGACCAGGCTGAAAGCAAAAATGTGGCTGCTTCAAATCCTGAAATAATAAAAAAAATGACCCGAATCATGAAAAATGCTCGCGTTGAAAATTCGGATTATCCATTTACATCTCAGGCAAATATTCCGTGAAAATAGAATTCTTAGTAGTTGGCGCATTATTTCTGACGGGTACGGTGACTGCTCAACCCACAGCTAAAGTCAGCAGTTGGAAAAAAGATCTGTTGACTTATATAGAAACCAAACTCTCAAAGCCTGATGGGGGATATGGCTGGGAAGACCAGTACGATTCGCATCTTACTCCAACTTATGCGGTAACAGGAATACTATATAATATCGGTGAACTGCCTAAGGACAAAGGAAGGCTTGCCGAATTCATCAGAACGCACCATCCGCAAAAGGGAACTAACACAACGAGTAATTATTTTTTGGGCAATGCACCGCGTGGCGAAGCCGGGCCGAGCGGTTCCAACCTGCGCAATCTCGTCTATGAGCAGATACAAGCAATTCTATGGCTAAATGGAGATGTTTCTTCTTTTAAGGCCGATGTTAAAAGCTGGAAATCCCAGGCTGGGATACTGGCAAATTATGAAGGACACGGGTATGGAGGCTTATTTCAGGAAGCGATGACACCTGTATGCAGTAGCCTATTGGGAATCTCCATGGACAAGAGCGAAGAATTCCTTAAATACCTGGAGAAGAATCGCCGCTCAAATGGTAGTTTCAATAATGCCCCAGCCGCTAACGGCGGCGATGGGAATATATTAAACACTTATTGGGCCTTATATTCATTTAAGGAACTTTCCGGAACTGAAAGATTATCCTCCGAAACCATAAATTGGCTTCAGTCATGCCAGTTGGCTAATGGCGGATTTACACATCAGCCAAATCCCACAATCGGAGTTAACGATGATGTGATTTATACATGGGCGGGTATAAAGTCTTTGCAAATGCTTGGTGCCCGGCCCAAAAATGAAAAACGTGTTATTGATTATCTGCTGTCCCTTCGAAATGCAGACGGAGGATTCGGCGCAAGGCTCGGCTTACATTCTACTCCGGTAGCCTCATTCTATGCAATTGATGCCCTGAAAGTATTAAATGCAATTAATGCATTAGACAAATCTGTTAAACGAAAAGAAGCAATTGAACCGAAACCTGATTTTTCCGGGCATCAGGTTTACACTGTTCAGTTTCAGGCTCATGGACAAGGGAGCCCCCTTGAGGCAGTAATGCTTGCTGATAGCTTAAAAATACATCTGTGGGGGGTGAAATATCCTGTAGCCGGATGGCTAGAAGAAGCACAGAAGATCGCTCAGAACAAAAACGTTCCTGTCACTTTTTTTATGTCCGATGAGCCGCATGATAATTTATTGAGTATCCCCGGTATGGGTTCCTTCGATCACGTTTTAGATTATATCGCGCCGGCAAAAACTCCAATTCACTATGCCGACAGTTCAACATTCGATGAGTTTAAGAATACTACGTTGAAGAATTTAAAAGAAGCAAATGGTGGCATGCTGCTGCAAGTCAGCAACAATGAGCCTTTAGCCCGGTTACTCCTTGACGAATCAGTTAACAACTTCGGATACCTGGCCATAAGCACTGTTCATTTTGGACAAAATTTCATGTTTTGGCTGCCTTATATAGCGGAATACAGATATCGTCTGCCCCTGGTAACCTTACAGGATGCTCACGGTACGGAATCGTGGTGGTGGTCAAATGAACTTGTTAATCATCGTACTTTATTTATTGCAAAAGAGCCAGGTTATAATGCAATGATAGATGCTTTAAAGAAGAATTGGGTTGTCGGAACCAGACATGATTCAGTGAGCAATTACAAAACAAGGATGTTGGGTGGTACTATGGCTGCAAGGGAATTTATTACTGCTAAACAATCGATCTGGCAATGGTGGGATAAAGACGAGTCTGTCAGGAGGCCATGGGCTGCATTAACTCTAATAACTCCCGCAGATAAATTTGAGGCAGGGCATCCCGACAAGGGAGTGGCGATAAGGGTACGGCCCTGGTGGAATAGCGTCCGACAGAGTTTGAGAGCGCCGGTCGTAGCATTAGAAAAATTAGAAATAGACGGGCAAACAGTGGAGCCGAAACTTATTACGGTGAAAGCACGAAATGGAGATGTTGCTGATTCATATTATCTCTATCAAATAGATGACCCTGCCGCAGGATCTCACGCTGTAAAAGCAACACTGAAAAACCTGAAAAGCGGCGCCAGCAAAGTTATAAATGGAAATTGGTGAGATGGCCGTCCAACTTCTACTCACGTAAATAATCTACCAAGAGCATGGTATCATCACCGTGTGAATGTCTCTCTTTTATTAATATACCACTATAGGTTACCGTTTAATTAGTTTATAAAGAAATCTCTATGAGAAAACTCTTACTTCCCTGGTACAAGGTCATTGTTTTGTGCGCTTTTTCATCAGCAATTTTGTTAAGTAGCAGTCCGGATGCTAAGGCACAGGAAAGCGCCCGGATAGATACTACGATGAAGCCTGTGAGTGATTTCGGGCAAATATTTCAGCCACTCAAGCTCAATGTTTTGTACGGTGAGCAAACACGAGATAAATTAGTTCAATCCATAGGATATTTAGATGGAAAGCGGCTTGAAAGTTCACCTGTTTCTTTATTGAGTAATGCTTTCGCCGGACATTTTTCGGGTTTGTACACCTATCAATCGAATGGTGCACCACGTTATGATGCTACTTCGCTCAGCCTGAGAGGCAGATCTCCGCTAATAGTGATTGACGGAGTACCCCGCTACAATACGGTCTACAATGAATTATCCCTTAATCCGGAACAGATTGAATCAATAACCTTATTAAAGGATGGTCTTTCGAGTGTGATGCTTGGAAACAGGTCAATGGACGGAGTGCTTATGATTACCACACGAAAGAAAAGCACAAACTCCGGGTCATCCGTGTCATTTACCGCTCAAGGCGGAATCCAGGAAGCTATCGGAATGAGAAAGGCATTATCGTCATTCGATTATGCATCATTATACAATGAAGCAAGAGCAAACTCTGGTTTATCTCCTGCTTTCTCTCAAACTCAACTGGATGGCTACAGAAATGGAACAGATCCGTTTGTGTACCCGAATGTAGACTGGCAAAAAACTGTGCTGAGAGATAATGCTCCTCAGATGCGCTATACATTAAACGCCAGTGGAAATTATACAAATGTCAGATATTTTCTTTCATTGGATTACCAGAATCAATCAGGTTTATTTAGAGAAGATGATGATAATTCTTATGGTACAAACGTAGATTATAGCAGGTATATATTCCGGTCAAATATTGAACTGGATATTGATAAAAACTTGAGGGCTAATTTAAACCTGGTTGGGAACATTCAGGATTTCATTCAGCCGGGTGCAGGATATGGATCCATATTTACACTCCTTCAGGCTTCACCAAGCAATGCTACGGCTGTCACTAATTTTCGTGGTACTTTTGGAGGAACAAGAGAATATCCTAATAGTCCGTATGCAGAAGCGGTTGGCACCGGATATATAAAGAACAACCTGCAGGCAGCTGCGGTAAATGTTGGATTGACACAGAAACTTGGTAGTTTGATCGAAGGTTCCTGGGTGAAAGCGCTGCTTTCTTATTCACCATCTTACGAGCAGCGGATCAATAGGTCAAAAAATTACAATGCCTACAATTATCCGGTAACAGGGGACTCTACAAATTTTTTAAGAGTGAGTACGATTTCGGAACAGCCAAACTCCACAACAGTTCAGGGACGTTTTCAGCAAACCTATTTAGAATTGTCAACAGGACTTGATCGCAACTGGGGTAATAATGACTTCAGTGCCATCATTGTAGCGAGCTATGATAATAGTCAATCAAACAATTTGCTGAATCAGATTTACCAGGGCGTTTCCACTCGCTTATCCTATAGTTTGGATAAAAGATTTAACATGGAGCTTGCAGGGGCTTACAGTGCTAACAATAGGTTTAATCCAGGCAACCAGGCTGATTTCTATCCAGGAGCAGGAGCTAGCTGGAACCTTCATAACGAAAGTTTTATGCAAGGGAATAAGTTCCTGAATGAATTCAAACTTCGTGCATCTTATGCCAAAGTTGGTAATGCTGATCCCGGATATTACTTGTGGCGACAAACCTATGCAGGGGGTACTGCTTACATTTTTGGAACAGCAGCTACAGGCACAAGCTCTATTGCACAGGGGGCTTTGGCTAATCCTGACCGGGTTGCCGAAAAAGCGAAAAAATTCAATGTGGGCATGGATCTCGCGTTCAGTAATCAGCGTGGTTGGGTTAACGTAGATTATTTTAACAGCAGTCAGTATGATATGCTCCAGACAAGGGGTTCCTCATCTGTAATACTAGGGTCTGCTTATCCTTTGGAAAATATTGGTAAAAGCCGGTATTCAGGTATTGAAGTTAATACTGGTTGGTCAGCCACAGCCGGTAAACTTCGCTATTCTATTTCTGGTAACATTTCAAGTGTTAGCAGTCGTGTCCTTTTCAACGACGAACCAGCTCAGCCCTTTGCCTACATGGCTCGTACCGGTAATCCTGTTAATCAGATCAGAGGATATGTTGCAGATGGTTTCTTCAACTCCGGAAATCTTACATCCCCAAGGCTGGAAAGCTTTACTCCTTCTGAAGGTGATGTGAAGTATAAAGACCTGAATGGGGATGGGATTATCAATGTAATGGATCAAATGGTTATAGGAAACGATAAACCACTTCTTTACTTTGGAGCTAACCTGGGTCTTCAGATCGCCGGATTTGATATGAACGTCTTATTTCAGGGGGTGGAGAACAGAGATATCGTAACTACAGGATATTATCAGTTTCCCTTTAGCCTTAACGGGCAGGGGCCGGCATTTACTTATAATTTAAATCGTTATACTCCGGGAACAGCTTCTACAGCTACACTTCCAAGGGTTACTATACAAAATGAAGTGAATAATTATTTAACATCTAGTCTTTACGTTCAGGATGCGAGTTATATCCGCCTTAAAAACTTAGAAATTGGGTATACAGTTAATCCGAAAATTCTTCCATCATCAGTCATAAGGGGATTACGTCTTTTTGTTAATGGCCAAAATCTGTCGACTTTTTCTAAGTACAAAGATTCAGATCCTGAGAATTACATGGGACTTTATCCGTTGCAACGTATTATTAATGGGGGCTTATCAATTAAATTATAAAAGGAGACCAAAGATGGTTACTAGAAAAAAATATAAAATCTGTGTTGCACTCCTGATCCTCAGCACATTTCAGCTTGCTTGTAAAAAATTTGAAGATGTACCACTTGAAGCCAGAACAGAAGACCTGGTGTACGATTCAAAAGACATTAACGGTTTCTTTGCCGATCAGGCTGTTACCAACTTGTACACGTTTCTTCCACGAGGATACAACCGAATTGATGGTGCATATCTGGACGCAGCAACCGATGATGGAGTCTCTTCACAACTAACAAGCGACATATATCTCTTATCAAAGGCATTGCAAAGCTCGACTCAGTTGGTTGATGACTCATTCGCCAGTAATTACACTGCGATATTCAGAGCCAACCAGTTCCTGTCAAAAGTTGATGTTGTTCCGGTAGTTGCCCTGACCAAACAATATTGGAAAGCGGAAGCCAGGTTTATTCGGGCGATGAGTTATTTTGAACTTATCAAGCGTTATGGTGGTGTACCTCTGCTTGGGGATAAGATATTTACGCTGGATGATAAAATAAGTTTACCAAGGAATACTTATGATGAGGGAGTTCAGTATATAGTAAGCGAGTGTGATGCAATCAGTGGTTTATTGTTGAAAGAACCGGTGTCTGCAGTTCAGGTTGGCAGGATCACACAGGGTGCGGCATTAGCTCTAAAAGCGAGGGTATTGCTCTATTCTGCAAGCCCTTTGAATAATCCGTCAAATAACGTTACAAAGTGGTTATCTGCTGCAAATGCCGCTAAAGCAGTAATTGATTTAAATTACTATGCATTAAACGTAAGTTTCGTGAATGCTTTTGTAACCAGGAGCGATAAGGAGGTTATTTTCGCTTTTCAGCAAAGCCGAAATCAGAATCTTGAAATTGCTCAATCACCTGCAGGTTATGTGTCGGATCTTTATTCCAGTAGGGGTTTAACAAGTCCTTCACAGGATTTGGTAGACGCTTTTCCAACATTATCCGGGAGACCTATAACAGACCCTGCTTCTGGCTATAGTGCAAGCAATCCATATGCAAACAGAGATCCACGTTTCGATGCCACTATTTTTTACAATGGATCTCAGTGGCTGGGCCGGGCGGTTGAAACATTTGAGGGGGGCAGGGATAAACCCAATACTTCGATGATCCAAACGAAAACCGGTTATTATCTTCGTAAGTTCCTTCCGAATCTTGCTACTGCAACTAATTATGCTGCAGCGGACCATAACTTTATTATTTTCCGTTATGCTGAAACGCTTCTTAATTATGCTGAAGCGATCAATGAGGCAGATAATTCGGTTGCTAGTCGTACCATAGCATATATTCAATTGACCAATATTAGAAAGCGTGCAGGTATTTCCGCAGGAACGGGATCCTTATATGGATTAAACGCCAATATGACCCAGGCCGAAATGCGCGCTGCAATTAAATTGGAACGGCGCGTTGAGATGGCCTTTGAAGAGCATCGTTTTTGGGATGTTCGTCGCTGGAATACAGCTGCAACTGATTTTAATAAAACTATTCGTGGTATGAAGATTACAAGGGTTTCACCAGGAGTGTTTACCTATCAAACAGTAAATGTGGAGCCTCTCGTTTTTATAGCGCCTAAAATGAATTTATATCCGATCCCGTTTTCTGAAATACAAGCTAATACTGGGATAACACAGAATCCAGGGTGGTAAAAAAATCAAATCTGATAAATTAATCACATGAAGAATATTTACAAAATTTTAACAGCGGTTATATTGCTATGCAGCTTCCTTGGGGCTCAGGCACAAAACCGTGTGATAACCGGAACAGTAGCCGATGCTGTTGGCTCGTTGCCTGGCATTACGGTTGTCGAGAAAGGTGTACCGGCGAATGGAGTGAGTACAGATGGTACCGGAAAATTTCGCATTTCACTCCGTGGCACAAGTAATGTTTTAATATTTAGGGGAATTGGCTATGTAACCAAAGAGGTTTCTGTAGCTAATACGTCAAATATAGATGTGTTGATTTCAACAAATGAGACTAACCTGGACGAAGTAGTAGTTGTTGGTTTTGGAACGCAGAGAAAGGTCGATGTGGTAGGTTCTGTAAGCACAGTTGGTCGTGATGAGATCAGGCAAACACCTTCTGCCAGTTTGCAGAATGCTCTTACAGGAAAGCTGCCTGGTTTTTATTCCCAGCAAAGGGGAGGCCGTCCTGGTGCTGATGGTGCGGATTTTGTTATTCGTGGAGTAAGTACCTATAACGGAAATGTCAGGCCACTTATACTTGTGGATGACATTGAATTTAACTATGCAGACTTTGCTAACATCGATCCGAATGAAGTTCAGTCGCTGAGTGTTTTAAAAGATGCCGGATCAACTGCAGTATATGGCATAAAAGGAGCAAATGGTGTGATTTTGGTTACCACACGCAGGGGGCAGGCAGGTACTCCGAAGATCAATTTCAGGACCGAATATGGCATTCAAAGACCAACTCATATTCCTACCGTACTTAGCTCTGCTGATATGGCGGTTCTAAGAAATGAGGCATTAAAAAATGATGCATTCATCGCCGGTGGCACTTTCGTTCCTGAATTCACAGATGCGGATATCGAATTGTTTCGTAATGGTAATGATCCTTTAGGTCATCCGGATATTAACTGGTATGAAACCCTGTTCAAAAAGACCGCTCCAATGTCTACCAATAACATTGATCTTTCCGGTGGCACTGATGCGGTGAAATACTTCGTGTCCCTTGGTTACCAGAATCAGGCAGGGTTACTGCGTGATTTTAAATCGGATGATGTAGATAACAATTACAGGTTTAACCGTTATAATTTCCGTTCAAACCTGGATGTAAAGGCGAGTAAGTCGCTTACCTTCAAATTAGATGTGTCTGGAAATAATACCGTAACTAACCAGCCTCAGGTGGGAAGTAGCCCATTTGGTGAGATATATAACTATGAGGGCCTAACACCATTTGTGTACCCGGTATACAATCCGAACGGGAGTTTTGGTTTTACAGACCCATTAAAGCCAGCTCCCGCGAATAATATCGTAGGCCGTATTCAAACTGGTGGTTATGATCGTGATCGTCAAAACCTGCTTAACCTTAATCTGTCTGCCATTCAGAAACTTGAGTTTATTACTCCCGGGTTGCAAGCACAGGTAACCGCGTCCATAGCCAATTCTACCAGTTCAAGAAGATCGTTGGATGTAGGTAATTTTCCATCTTTTTATTACAATCCTAAAACCGGAACGTATACCCCAAGGAATTTAAATATTTATCGAATTGAACCTTATAATCTGCAATATACGGGAGGTAGCCCACGTCGTCAATCTGGACTGCAGGCAACAGTTAATTACAAGCGTTCGTTTAAGGATCACAACGTTGGCGGTTTAATTGTTTTAAATCAATACTCCAAGCTTGATTCATCAAAAATAAATATAGATCCTACTCGAGTATCTAATTATATCCCAACTAATGCACGTGGTATTATTGGACGTGTAGACTACAATTATAAGAGCAAATATATCTTACAAGCATCCGGAGCTTATAATGGCTCTGATCGTTTTGCTGAGAACCGCCGTTATGGGTTTTTTCCTGCGGGTAGTGCAGGATGGGTGATTTCGGAAGAGAATTTTATTAAAAAGAATATTCCTTTGATTAGCCTGCTGAAAATTCGAGGCTCTTATGGAATTACCGGAAGTGACGATTTAGGTAATTTTAAAAATTCCTATGAAGAAGTATATGGCCGGGGCGGTGCGGGCTCATTTGGAGAAAGTAATGTAAGTGTGCCATCAATTATTCCGGGGTCTCTGGCCAATGATCGGGTGACCTGGGAAAAGGAGCGTAAGTTAGATTACGCACTGGAATTTGGAATTCTTGCGAACAAAGTTTCGGGCTCTGTTAACTTCTTTAACAATCGCCGTTATGACATTCTATCCCGGAGAAATACAGTACCGAGTTATTTCGGAATTCCTGACTCTCAACTTCCGCCACTTAACCTTGGTATAGTTAGCAATATGGGGCATGAATTTGAACTTGCTTATGCGGGGAAAATCGGTAAAAATGTTGGATTCAATATCAAGGGAAATTACTCTTATGCAGTGAATAAAATTCTTGAAATTGACGAAGTTATTCCATTGTTTCCATGGAAGACTCAAACCGGTCAATCAATTGGTGAGCAGCAGGGTTTCATCTGGGATGGATATTATTCTGAAACAGAAGCCAGGGATCCAAAAGTGCCAAAGTACATTGGTTCTACCACCGCTGCCTGGGGCCCGGGTACAACCTTACCGGGATTCCTGAAATACCGTGACTTGAACGGAGATGGAGTGATCTCCGATGACGATCGTGGGTATTTCGGCACAACAAATCTTCCGAATACAACTATCGGGTTATCTACAGGGTTTACATATAAAAAGCTTTCCTTAAATGTGAATTTGCAATCAGCCCTGAATTCGGATGTGCAGATCGGCTATAATTATTCGGTACCATTTAAAGGTAACTTGCAGGAAATCCATTTGAATCGCTGGACGCCAGAGACAGCTGCCACAGCAACATTCCCATCTTTGGTCAGCAATTTCCATGGAACGTATATGACTACGGCAAGTAATTCAAGTTTTTGGGCAATTAGCGGAGATTACCTGAGAATTCGTTCTGTAGAACTGGGTTATGTACTGCCGGAAAAATGGGTGAAATCAGCTGGCCTGCAAAACGTTAGGCTATACGCAAGTGGTTATAATCTTCATACCTGGTCGGCATCATATAAACGTTATGGAGTGGATCCGGAAGTACTTCGCCAATCCGGTGATGCATCATCTTCAATCGCTTATCCATCACAGGCAATATTTAATTTTGGACTTAATGTTTCAATAAAGTAATCATACTATGAAGAACATATATATAATGCTATTTGCTGTGTTGATTATTGGAGTCGCTTCATGCAAAAAAGAAGGGTTCCTTGATAACAGGACCACAGCAAGTTTGAATACGGCAGTAACCTTCGCTGATAGTGCCAATACTATGGATTTTCTTGCGGGTTTATACGTTGATTTGGCGTATAATTTTCAAGTGGAAAATCCTAATAACGTCGTAGAATCCTCAAAATTAGTTGATGAGGGTGAAGGCAGATATCCTGCCCTTGGTAATTTTGATAAGACATTTACATCCGGAACCTTTGCAAATAACTATTTCAGTCAATGGCAAACTAGCTGGGTTTTGTTTTACAGGATTATTAGGTCATCGAATATTTTTCTCGCAAACGTAGATAAGTCGCCATTGTCTGCCGCTAAAAAGAAAAGAGTTAAAGCTGAGGCCAGGTTTGTACGTGCGTATCATTACGCTAACTTGTTAAAACATTTCGGCGGCATCCCTCTTATAGGCAATAATGTATTTTCACCTTCCGACGAGGGTACATTTAATCGTAGCACCTTTGAAGAGTGTGTGAATTATATTTCAAGCGAGTTGGATGCTATAGCTCCTGACCTGGCCCTGGATTATTCGGGGCTGGATCATGGCAGAATTACAAGAGGCGCTGCATTAGGTTTAAAATCCAGAGTTCTTCTTTTTGCTGCTAGTCCGCTTTATAACGGAGGTGGAACATCCTCAAACCCGGAATTACAGAAGCTTTTAAGCTATCCAACCGCAGATCCAACGCGCTGGGAAAAAGCAAGACTGGCTGCAAAAGTTGTAATGGATATGGGGCTTTATTCTCTGAATGTTAACAATGCAACAAAGTGGAGCGGTTCTTCGGCAGGATTAGGCTTTGGTTTTTATAATGTATTCCTCACCCGGAAAAATTCGGAATTCCTATTGACTTTCTTGATGCCACCAGGAAAACAAATTGAACGGGGAGTTTTGCCAAGATCCCGCGGCGGAGCTAACTATTATATATATCCTACACAGGAGATGGTTGACAAATTTCCTACAATAAATGGTGGATCAATAACTACGGATATAAAGTCTACCTCTAATCCACAGGGATATGATTCACAAAACCCTTATATAAACAGAGATCCAAGGCTATCTGCGACAGTTATTTATAATGAAGGTCTTTACTTCGACAATACCACCAAAGCATTAGGGCCTGTTTTTACTTATGTAGGAGCACCGCTTGATGGCATCGTTGCTATTTCTGCCAATACAGCAACAATTACAGGTTACTATATTCGTAAAATGTGCGATGACAATGCTGCAATCACCGGAGGAAATAATGTTGACAGAGGTATACCAATTATTCGTTACGCAGAGATTCTTTTAAACTATGCTGAAGCAGCAAATGAAGCAGGGAATACACCTGATGCCATTAATACTCTCAAACTGATCAGAAACAGAGCGGGTTTGACCGCCAGTTCAAATGGACTTTATGGTATGCCTGTATCACCTACTAAGGATGAAGCAAGAGCATTGATCCAGAACGAGCGTGCAATCGAACTTGCTTTCGAGCAGCATCGGTTATGGGATATACGACGATGGAAACTGGGTCCGCTTCTTGATGGTAAATTCCTTCGCGGAATGCAGATCGCCAAAGTGGGCAGCGCTTATACCTATACCCTTAGAAATGTAAGAACACGTTATTTTAAAGATGTCTACTATTACTTCCCTATCCCTAAAGATGATGTGACTTTAAATCCTAAAATATTGCAGAATCCGGGATATTAGTGGAAAAGTGTTTTAGAATCGATAGCCAGGTAGCAAGTCCACACAATATGAAGTCAAAACTATTGATGATTCCTATTTCTTGTCTTGGGATGTTAATCATTTTCTCGGCAGTATCTTTCGGACAAGTTCAAACTGCTGGAAAAGCAAGCGGAAGGAAGCCTAATATTATTTACATTATGGCCGATGACCTCGGCTACGGCGATATTGGGTTTAATGGGCAGATGAAGATAAAAACACCTAACGTCGACAAGATGGCTAAAGAGGGGATTATATTCAATCAGCATTATTCCGGAACAGCGGTATGCGGACCTTCCAGAGCGGCGCTAATGACTGGCGTCAACACAGCTCATGGACACATAAGAGAACTTTCGGCATGGACAGCCAGCGGCAAGCCAATAGATCTGTTGGATGAAGAAGTTACCGTGGCTGAAGAGCTTAAAAGGGCTGGATATAAAACAGGGATCATTGGCAAATGGGGTCTTGAAGAAGGTGCTGGTACCGGTGCTCCAAATGTGCAGGGCTATGATTATTTCTACGGCTATAAAACCCACATGGAAGCTCATCATTTTTATCCGGAATATATCTGGAAAAATGGTGAAAAGATAGTGCTTGATAAAAATGTCACGGCAGAGAAAAAAGGGACATATTCTAATGATGATTTTACGACAAAGGCAATTGGATTCATTAAGGAGAATAAGACGAAGCCCTTTTTTCTCTATCTCCCATATACAGTTCCCCATAACGAGATAACTGTTCCGGAAGATTCAAAGAAACCATATCAGAATCTGGGCTGGGCAACCCGCCCAATGACTCCGGGGCATTACTATCATGATCCAGAAGGAAATACTGCATACGCTGGTATGGTTGCCCGGCTTGATAGATATGTTGGTGAAATACTAAAAACGTTAAAAGAACAGGGACTTGACAACAACACACTGGTAATTTTTACCAGCGATAACGGACCAGGTTATGATAACGGATTTTTTAATAGTAATGGACCTTTCAGAGGTAAGAAACTAACTCTTTATGAAGGCGGTATAAGGATGCCTTTCGCCGCGCGCTGGCCTGGTAAAGTTAAACCAGGGACAACAACAGAGCATCCATCAGCCTTTTGGGATTTTCTTCCTACCGCTTGTGAGATAGCCGGAATTAAGCCATCTAAAAAGATAGATGGAATTTCCTATTTGCCCACCTTGCTTGGGAACAAACTGAAGCAACCTGCGCATGATTTTCTGTATTGGGAGATTAACGAAACACAAGGTCCGATACAGGCTGTCCGGATGGGTAAGTGGAAGGGAATTCTGGCTTACAATAAACCGTTTGAATTATATGATCTTACAGCGGATCTAGCTGAAACTACAAACGTAGCGGATAAAAACCAGGACATTGCGAAGAAGATAAAAGATACGATGATTTTTACCCGGACGGAAAACTCTGAATTTCCTTTAACTAAAAGAAATTCGAATTATGGCAAAACTCCTGATTAAAGACGGGTCGATTGGCGGATTTCTATTGTTATAAACATGCGACCACCTTCGGGGTCGATTTGTCGAAATTTTCCATTGCTATAAACATGCGACCGCCTTTGGGGTCGGTGAAATCTCATACCGGACCTAGTGACCAAATATCCTCGATGAAAAGCTGACGGCTTCACTCCATTTTGCCATATCCAGATTAACAGGCTCCCCACGTTCTTCCAGAAATGAAATAAGACCTTCAGTCGCCATATTTCCTGTTAGGGAATCTCCGGCCATAGGACAACCGCCGTAGCCTCTAAGGGCAGAATCGAACCTTCTGCAGCCACTATCCCATGCAGCTTCTAGTTTCTCCCTGGCTAGTTCAGGCGTGCTATGCAAATGTACTCCCAGTTCAATGCCCGGAAACTGCGATTGCAAATGCGGAAACAGGTATTTAATTGTTGCCGGTGTTGAAACTCCTGTTGTATCAGCAAGAGAAATGATATTAGCTCCGGTCTTAACCAATTCATTGGTCCAGTGCTCAGCAATCTCATTATTCCATTCGTCTCCATAAGGATTACCGAAAGCCATGGATAGATAAATAACTGCTTCTTTCCGTGACTTGTCGCAAGCATTTAAGAGCTCTGAGACAGTATCCAGAGACTGCGCGATGCTCGAGTTGGTATTACGCTGCTGGAACGTTTCTGAAATAGAAAACGGGAATCCAAGATACGTTATCTGATCGTGCTTAACAGCTTCCTCGATGCCTCTGAAGTTGGCTACTATGGCCAGAAGTTTCGAAGATGATGAATCAAGATCGAGCAAATTAAGTACTTCCGGAGTATCTCTCATCTGAGGAACAGCTTTCGGCGATACAAAGCTGCCAAAATCGATTGTGTCAAAGCCCACTTTTAACAGCAGGTTTATATATTCTGCCTTTATTGAGGCGGGAATATAATCATGGAGGCCCTGCATGGCATCCCGGGGGCATTCGATGAGTTTGAGCATTTGGGGATATCAGCTAATCAGTATTATCAGTAATCAGTAATCAGCTTTCAGCTTTCAGCTTTCAGCTTTCAGCTTTCAGCTTTCAGCTTTCAGCTGAATAAAGCGTCTCAAGTTAACAATTATTTCGCCAGTGGATCCTCCGTCATAGATTGCCTGCTAAACCGTCTGATGATCAAACGAGTTCCCCTGTCATAGCTGAAATAGCTCCAAACCCAGTTTA
Source organism: Daejeonella sp. (assembly GCF_037719425.1). Lineage (GTDB taxonomy): Bacteria > Bacteroidota > Bacteroidia > Sphingobacteriales > Sphingobacteriaceae > Daejeonella. The sequence goes on from NZ_JBBJNI010000007.1 coordinate 29,319, forward strand.
CAAACGTAACTACCTTATTTCGAAATCCAACTAAGGACATGAGGTGAACAAACATCCATACGAACCAGGCAAAAATCCCCTGGAACCGGATCTTCCCAACGTCGACCACTGCCTTATTCCGACCTACCGTCGCCATTGAGCCTTTGTCGAAATACTTGAAGGGTTCGGGCTGTTCATTATTGATGAACCTGATAATGTTCTTTGCCAGGTGCTTACCTTGCTGGATAGCTACAGGGGCAACTCCCGGGAGACCATTAGGGGTTTCTGGCCTTATCTGGGCAGCGACATCGCCAATAGCGAAAATCATCTGTTGTGCTGTAACACGGTTAAATTCATCGACAATAATCCGGTTGCCGCGAGCTATCGAATCTGCAGGAAGACCGTCTAACACGGCGCCTTTAACGCCTGCCGACCATAAAACGTTTTTGGTGTTAATTTGCTGTCCGTCAGATAGCTTGATCACGTTTCCGTCATAGGCTTCAACCCGGAGGTTTGTAGACACTTTTACACCCATTTCTTCCAGGAACTGCCTGGATTTAACCGATGCCTGATCTGACATCACACCTAATAGCTCGTCAGACCCCTCAATAAGATACACATTGATGTCCTCAATGCTAAGTTCAGGGTAATCCTTAGGAAGAACGTGTTTCTTTAGCTCAGCGAGGGACCCTGAAAGCTCAACACCTGTTGGGCCGCCGCCGACAACGACAAAATTCAGCAATGATCTTTTAGCATCAGGGTCAGTTACGACTAATGCCTCTTCGAGGTTCTGTAAGATCATACTTCGCAGGTTCAAAGCTTCAGGTATGGTTTTCATTGCCATGGAAAAATGCTCGATTTCCTTCTGGCCAAAGAAATTTGTATCTGAACCTGTTGCTATAACGAGGTAATCATAACTGATCTCACCAATCGAAGTAATAACTACATTTTTGGATGGATCCACGCTTTCAACATCTGTGACCCTGAACGTGAAGTTTTTCTGGTTCTTAAATATCTTCCGCAAAGGAAACGCGATTGAGTCAGCTTCAAGTCCGCCTGTAGCCACCTGGTACAGTAATGGCTGGAACGTATGGTAGTTGTGCCTGTCCAACATCAGGACTTCGACTTCCTTGTTTTTTAGGCGCTTCGTAAGTTCTATCCCGCCAAAACCACCACCCACAATAACTATTTTAGGAAACTTTGTTGAATCCGCTTTATGTGTGTCCATTCTAATTTTTATTAGTTAACACCCTGCCGGGTTTATTGTTCATCTCCACGGATACGGAAGATCATCCCGTTAAGGTTCTCATTAATCCTTATCTGACACGCCAATCTGCTGTCAAACCCTGCGTCAGGCAAGGTGTCGAGCATATCCATTTCCGCATCGGCGGGAGCGGGCAGAAGGTCCAGGCCTTCCAGAACCTGAACATGGCAAGTGGCACACAAAGCCATCCCTCCACAGGTAGCTAGAACATTGTACTCGGATGCCTTTAGTACTTCCATCAAACTGAGGCTTATTTCTTCCGGGATTTCTACAGCCTGCTGTTCTCCATCCCGGTCTTCGACTATAATGTTAATCATTTTTAGAACGCATTTACACCATAAACGGTTGTGTACTTAAAGCTCAGCTTTTGATCAGGATAAACGTGTTTGAAAGCGCTCTGTACCATTAAAGCCGCTTCGTGGAAACCGCAAAGGATGAGCTTTAATTTACCCGGATATGTATTGATATCGCCGATCGCATAGATCCGTTCGACATTTGTTGAATAGTCAAATGTGTTGACCTCTATTGCCGACTTGTCAATGTTCAGGCCCCAGCCTCCGATGGGGCCCAGTTTAGGGCTCAGGCCAAAAAGTGGGATAAAATAATCTGTTTCCTGAGATACGTTAACTTTATCACGGCCTACATAGCTAACTTCTTTAAGATGGCCGTTGCCGGATACGCTCAGGAGATTTGATTGTAGAACGAGGTCAATTTTTCCATTGCTTGCGAGTTCATGAACCTTTTCAGCTGAATCAGGAGCTCCACGAAATGTATCGCCGCGGTGTATCAAAGTTACCCGCTCTGCGATATCGGACAGGAATATTGTCCAGTCTAAAGCTGAATCGCCCCCTCCAGCCAGGATTACTTTTTTATCTCTGAAATGTTCAGGGTTCTTTACCATGTACTCGACTCCTTTGCCTTCAAAATCAAGCAACCCCTCGATCTCGGGCTTACGGGGTTCAAAGCAGCCTAATCCGCCTGCAATCACGACGACCTGAGCGTGTACTATGGTTCCATCATTTGTGCCCACAAGGTATGAGCCGTCATCCTGCTTAACCAGGGTCTCAACACGCTCTCCCAGGGTGAAGCCCGGATCAAATGGCGCAATCTGCTCCATGAGCTTTTCCACAAGCTCCTGAGCCTTAATATCGGGGTAACCCGGGATGTCATAAATAGGTTTCTGAGGGTATATTTCTGATAGCTGTCCGCCAACTTGCGGCAAGGTATCGATCAGGTGGCATCTCATTTTTAATAGGCCAGCTTCAAAGACAGAGAACAGGCCAACAGGGCCGGCTCCGATTATGCATATATCTGTAGTTATCATTCTTGGAGTATTAAGTTGTAAGTAATGAGTATTAAGTATTAAGTAATAAGTAATAAGTATTAAGTTTCAGGGGAGGTAGAGAACTTTAGTCATCCAGATTGTTATAAATGGTGTCGAGGATCCTTTTTAGATTGATGTAATCTTCTTCCGTAAGATTCTCCCATGCTTTCATTCTTATTTCAGCCATTTTGGGGGTCCATTTCAGAACTGTTTGAGTACCCAGTTCCGTCAAATGGACCGTAAAACATCGGCGATCGGTAGGATGGATTCGCCGTTCTGTCAGCCCCTTTTTACAGAGTATATCGATGATCCGCGTTAGGGTAGGAGTATCCTTGCCGGTGATCTCAGCAAGCTGCGTCTGATTAAGATCATTATTCTGATTGAGACGTTTGATAATTATCCACTGATCGACGGTGATGTCGTAGTTTTCTGCGTTGAATTTGCGCTGGGCATATTGTTTTACCTTCCTTGCCGTGCGGTCAAGCAAATATGAATATTTACTAAATAGTTCTGTTGACATACATATAGTTAGTATAACAACAAATATCTGAATATAATTTGACTTAAACAAAAAAGTCCCGCAATTGCGGGACTTTTTTAAGCTAAAAGCTAAAAGCTTTGAGCGTAAAGTTTTTAGCCTTTAGCCTTAAGCTTTACCACATCGCCCTTTTCCTGGATAAACTCAACTACGAACGGTGTAGCTACGAATAGAGAAGAATATGTTCCGAATATAACGCCAATAAGCATGGCGAAAGAGAAACCTCTCAGGATCTCGCCACCGAAGATAAAGATGATCAGCAATACAGCCATTGTACAAATACCCGTGATCACTGTACGGCTCAGGGTGCTGTTAAGCGCGTTATTAATTACTGTAGGAAGATTTTCATCTTTCGAATGGTGTTGTCCTATATATTCACGGACACGGTCAAATACCACAACCGTATCACTTATAGAGTAACCCATCACTGTTAATATCGCAGCTACAAAATTCTGATCAATATCGAGTGAGAATGGAAGCCATCCGTTGAATATGGTAAATATTGCAAGTAATACAAGTACGTCGTGTACAAGTGCGAGGATAGCGGCAAAACCAAAAGCCATCCGCTTAAATCGAATAATAATATACAGGAAGATCACAAGAATGGCGAATCCAACCGCATAAATCGCAGAAGTCTTAATATCATCAGCAATGGTAGGAGTTACTTTTTGAGAATCCTTTATTTCATAAATAGGATTAATTTTTTTAAGTCCTGATGTGAGTTTTTCATTTACCCTGGCATTTGCTTCATCAGAGTTATCATTAATCAAGTATGCTGTGGTAATCTTCACTTGATTTGAAGAACCAAATGTTTTTACTTCAACAGCAGTTTTGAATTCATCAATTAATATTGAGCGAACTCTTTCCACTTCAACTGGTTTTTCGAAAGCCACAAAATAGGCTCTTCCTCCCTGAAAGTCAACTCCAAGGCTGAACCCTTGTGTGAAGGCTGAGATTATTCCAGCAAGGATAATGGCCGATGAAAGGATATAGAACTTTCTGCGACCAGTGATAAAATCAAATTTAGAATCCTTGAAAAGATTTTGTGTAGCTTTTATTGAGAAGCTGATATTTTTCTTCCCTTCAAGCATCCATTCGAATACTAATCTTGAGATGAAGATGGCAGCGAACAGGGAAGTTACAATACCAATCATCAAAGTCGTAGCAAAGCCTACAATTGGACCCTGACCGAAGATGTAAAGAATTACACCGGTTAAGAACGTTGTAATGTTCGAGTCCAGGATCGATGGCATCGCTTTTTTGAAGCCTTCGGCAATTGCCAGTCGGAGTGATTTGCCCTCCGCCAGTTCTTCACGGATCCTTTCATAAATAAGAACGTTCGCATCAACAGACATACCTAAAGAAAGCACGATACCGGCAACACCCGGAAGCGTTAAAACTGCTCCTAGTGAAGCAAGAACTCCAACCAGGAAGAAGAGATTGATTAATAAAGCAATATTAGCAACCAAACCGGCGGTGCTGTAATACATCGCCATGAACAGCAAAATGAATATAATACCGGCTATTGTGGAGATTAATCCCGCAGAAATAGAAGCGGCACCTAATGAAGGTCCAACTACATAATCACTAACTATTCTAGCGGGTGCAGGTAATCTGCCGGCTTTTAGAACGTTTGCAAGATCCTGAGTGTCTTCAATTTTAAAGTTTCCGCTGATTGAAGATATTCCGTTTGGAATCTCACCCTGTACAGTTGGAGCTGAATACACCAGGTTGTCGAGAACGATAGCTACGCTTTTCTTATTATTGGCATTAGCCGAGGCATTTGCGGTTAAAGTTCTCCATGAACGTGCACCCTCAGTGTTCATCACCATTACAACCTCAGCATTACCACGCTGATCATAATCAGAACGTGCGTCTGAGATTACATCACCTTCTAATGCTGGTCCGCCAGCAATATTGCTTGTTTTTAAAGCATATAACTCGAATACTTTGCTCTCTGGGGAAATTGGCTTGACTCCCCAGTATAGTTTCATGTTTGAAGGTATAACGGATTTTACCTGAGGTGAAGACAGATACGCATTTACTTTGGCAGTATCTTTTAATGCAGCATATCCAACAACGGGTCCCGGACGAAGGTTTGGTTGTCCGTTCTCGCCCTGGAAAGTAGCTGGATTTAATATAGAGAACAGTGGGTTTAGTTTAGTCTGTTCCGCCTGAATTTTGTTTAGCGCAGCAGCACTATCGATTTTACCTGTTGTGCCTTTTTTGCCCAAAGCAGAAAGCTTACTTTTTGCAGTATCCGGTGCTGCCGATGTTGCTTTGGTAGTGTCAGTAGCTTTACTTGTTGATACTAAGATGCCGTTCACATTCTGAAGAAGTGCAAAGACTTCGGTGTTATCATAAGTCTCCCAGAACTCCAATTTAGCAGATCCTTGTAGTAATTTACGAACCCGATCCGGATCAGTAACTCCCGGAAGTTCGATAAGAATCCTGTTTGTACCCTGTTGTTTTTGAATAGTAGGCGAGGTAACCCCGAATTTATCGATTCGGGTACGAAGAATATTAAAAGAAAGGTCAATTGCGCCGTCAGCAGATTTCTTAAGGAAATTAATCACTTCCTGATTGCTGGCATCGATCTTAATCATACCTGAATTTTCCTTCGTTGCGAAAAGAGGAGCCAGTTTGCTATTTGGAACAAGTTTTTCATATTCCCTTCCAAAAACAGCAATGAAATCATTGTCTCCTGATGCAACAGCAGCTTCCGCATTCTTTATTGCCGCGTTGAAGTTTGCATCTGGATTTTTGTTTGCAAGATTACGTACCATATCGCTTAAAGCGATTTCCATGGTAACGTTCATCCCACCCTTTAGATCCAATCCCAGAGGAATCTCACGCTGTTTTGCGTATTGATACGTAATATAACTCAGGCTGCTGAAAACAGGTACTGAAGCCACAGAATCGAGGTATGCTTTTTCTCTTGCCGGATTGCCTTTAGCAAATTCTTGCGCATCCTTTTCAACTTTATTCGCTATCCACGTAAATGAGAGTGAATATAAACACGCAAGCGTTAATGCTATTGCGGCGAATTTAACTAGTCCTTTACCTTGCATTTTATTTTAATTGTATACTAATATTGAGTTAAGCCTGTTTTGGTTAAGACGGCAAAGCTAATTAAATTTTTGTTTTTAAAAATTCTTTAAAGCAGAAATCTCCGTATTATTTCAGGCCCTGATATATTTGATAAATGTATAAGAATAAATATTCTTTTCGTCGGGCTCATGTGTGCTGCTTTCAGCCTTAATCCAGTTGGTTGGATCTATTTGCGGGAAGAAAGTATCTGCGTCGAATTCGTGATGTATAACAGTGAGATACAGGACGTCTGCCTGAGATAATGATTGTTCAAAGATCTGCGCGCCGCCGATCACAAAAGCCTCGATTTCATCATCGCAAAGGTCAAATGCATCCTGCAGGGAAGAAACCACATCTGCACCTTCAGCAACATAGCTGGCCTGGCGGCTTATCACTATATTCCTGCGATTGGGCAGGGCTTTTCCGATAGACTCAAATGTCTTTCTACCCATAATGATGGGGTGGCCAGTCGTCAGCGTTTTAAAGTGCTTCAGGTCGGCAGGAAGATGCCAGGGCAGCTGGTTATTCTTTCCAATACCATTTTTTTCATCGGTAGCAACAATAAGGCTAATCGTCATATAGCAACAGCTCCTTTAATATGCGGATGAGGATCGTAATTCTCCAGAGTAAAGTCTTCGAATTTAAAGCCGAAAATATCCTTTACCTGCGGGTTTAACTTCATAACAGGAAGAGGGCGGGGATCGCGGCTTAACTGAAGCCTGGTTTGTTCCAGGTGATTGTTATATAAATGTGCGTCGCCAAGCGTATGAACAAAATCTCCTGGCTGCAGATCACAAACCTGGGCTACCATCATCGTAAGGAGTGCATAAGAGGCAATATTGAACGGCACTCCGAGAAAGATATCTGCGCTCCGTTGATAAAGCTGACAGCTTAGTTTTCCATCAGCCACGTAGAACTGAAAAAAACTATGGCAAGGCGGAAGAGCCATGTTCTCTATTTCCGCCACATTCCAGGCTGATACAATTATTCTCCTTGAGTCCGGATTTGATTTGATCTGCTTTATAATCCCGCTGATCTGATCAATATGCCCGCCATCCTGTTTTGGCCATGAGCGCCATTGTGAACCGTAGACGGGACCCAGTTCGCCGTTTTCATCAGCCCACTCATCCCAAATACTTACACCATTATCCTTAAGGTATTTAATGTTTGTTTCGCCCTGCAGGAACCAGATAAGCTCATGTATAATGGACCTCAAATGAACCTTTTTAGTCGTAACCAACGGAAACCCTTTCTGCAGGTCAAATCGCATCTGGTATCCGAAGACGCTGATGGTGCCAGTGCCTGTACGGTCGTGTTTTTGAGTACCCTGATCGAGTACGTGCTGCATTAAATTGAGATATTGTTTCATATTCTGGCGTTGTCAGTGTTATAATATCTTATTACGTACCCTCAGCGCCTTAACCGCCAAGGTCGCAAAGATTTTCGCAAAGGTCGCAAAGTAACATGACGGATCTTTGCTAAATCCTTAATTATACGTTATTGAAGCTCTGCGCCCATTGCGTGAACTTTGCGCCCTCTGCGTTAAAAAAAATGAAGCATGCCAGGCTAAGCTTGGTCCCTCATATGCTTCCCGTTGCAAATAAAATAAATGTATTTTTGGCATCCTATTATTGTTCAAAACTAATGCGGATGTGCAGAATATGATAGCGTTTCCTAATGCTAAAATAAACATAGGTTTAAATATTGTCAAAAGAAGAGATGATGGCTATCATGATCTGGAGACGGTATTTTATCCGGTTATGATTAAAGATGTGCTGGAAATTGTGGAGGCGCGTGAGCTTTCCTTTAGCTCAAGCGGATTAGCGGTACCCGGCAGGCCGGAGGACAATATTTGCGTAAAGGCATTCGGGCTTTTGTCACGCGATATGAAATTGCCTCAGGTTAAGATCCATCTGCATAAAAACATTCCCATTGGTGCCGGATTAGGGGGAGGATCTTCAGATGCTTCATTTTTTATAAGCCTGATGAATGACAAATTCGGACTTGGCCTGAGCCGTGAACGGATGGAAGAGTATGCGTCGCAGCTGGGCGCTGATTGTGCTTTCTTTATCCAAAATGAACCGGTTTTTGCTTTTGAAAAAGGAGACAGATTTGAAAATCTTCAATTAGATCTGAGCAAGTTTTTCATTGTACTTGTGATGCCTGATATACACGTGCCCACGTCCGCTGCCTTTAAAGATATAGTTCCATCGCCGCCAGTTAAAAGCTTGAAGGATTTAATAAAGAGTGATATTACTACGTGGAAGGACTCTATTACAAACGATTTCGAGCCCGGCATTATCAGACAATATCCTGAGATCGGTCTTATAAAAGAATCGTTATATGGCTCGGGCGCTATTTATGCTTCGCTGAGCGGAAGCGGAGCCTCGGTATACGGGATATTTGAAGCGCCGGTGAAACTCCCCGGGCTTGAGTTGAAGAACAGGGCGTTTTATGGAGTTTAATTAATGGAGGGTTTAATTAGTGGAGAATTGAGAGTCACTAGTGTCCGGTAAAAATATTATAAAAAAACAGGGAGGAACGAATTCCTCCCATGATCTGGTTAGCTTTGAGTTACCACACTTAAAGCACCATGAACAAAAGTACTTTTTTTACCGGACAGCCGATCTTTTCTCAGCTCATAAAATTAATTCCGCGATCTGTTATTTCGCTGTCGGCATTGAATCACCAGAGCGACCGCTATTGTAAGAAATTTGACACCTATCACCATCTGATCACCATGCTTTATGCCTGTTATCAGCACTGCACGTCACTTAGAGAGGTTGATACCGGGGATTTTTACCGGACAGCCGGCAAGATAAGCTGTCCAGAGACCTGGTTATTATTGATTCGACCACAATCAGTCTCTTTCAAGAGGTATTAAAAGGAGCAGGTATCCGTGGACTAAACGGCAGAAAGAAAGGCGGTATAAAAGTTCACACGGCTGTCCGTGCCCATGAAGATGTACCTTTTTTGATTCGCTTTACCTCTTCAGCCAGCGCGGATGTCAGTTTTCTAAAGCATCTGCACCTTCCCAAAGGGTCTATCGTAGTGATGGACAGGGGGTATAACAGCTACAAAAAGCTTCATGAATGGGCTTTAGGCGGGGTAGATTGGGTTACACGGCTGCGGGCCGACAGCAATTATCAGGTGACAAGTGAACAGGATGTTACGGAACAGCAAAAAGCTCTTGGAATAAGAAAAGACCAGTATATAAAAATGGGCTTTAAGAATAATGTCATCCAGCAGGTTGATGCCCGAATGGTACGGTATGACGATCAGGATAGGAAACGTGAGTTTGCTTTTATCACCAATAACCGAATCTGGGATTCTTACAAAGTAGCTGAAATCTATAAAAGACGCTGGCAAATCGAGCTCCTTTATCCGGATGAGGGGGGCGTGCGAAACCAAAAGTCGGAAAAAAATACCCTGGATGGGTGTTCAATAATATACTTGGCCTTGTATGGAAAGTTTACCGGACAGCAATGGTTGAGAGTGGAGAATTGAGAGTGGCTGGGCGGAGAGGGGCGCGTTATTTCCGTTCAGACTGGTATCTGGTAACAGGCAGCTGGCAACAAAAAGCAGACTGGTAAGTAATTCCCGGCCCTTCCCATTGCCTATTCAGTATAGGACTGGCAGTGGGATTAGTCAGCGCCCCCGGGATTTTCTGGAAAACAATAATAAATTAATTCAACGATGTAGGCTGTAAGAGTAATGGTACAAGATTCTTTAATAATGGCAATAACCAATTCATTACTATTTACCATATTTCGGATTTTGTGTTAAAGCTGGGTTTTCCTGAATTGCTATTGAGGGAACAGGCCATAAATAATCACGATTAACATCGAACCTTCTGGTATCAATTCTTTCCCCTTTTATATTGACGGCATCTACATTTAATACCTGGCCCGCTGTTTTCCAGCGACGAATGTCATCATAATATAACCCTTCACCTGCCAGTTCTATCCTTCTTTCATGCCGGATTTCTTCTCTCATCTTCGCTTGACTCAGATTTGCTGGCAGAACTGGCATCTGTACGCTGGTGCGTCCACGAACTTGTTTAATTGCATCGTATACAGATGGGTCTGGCCCTACGATCTCATTTTGAGCTTCAGCATACATTAATAAAATATCAGCATAACGTAACAGAATATAATTTAACTCAGACAGGCCAGCAGCTAAAGTTTGAACTGGAACTTCTGTATCCTTATAAATTGAATATTTTTTCTGCCCATAACCCGTCCGGGGATATTGTGTTGCAGTTACAGGTTTTCCCTTATATGTACTTCCCGGAAGAATAACTGTGGCAGCTAGCCTTGGATCGCGGCCACTGTAAGGTTGAGCTGGCTTGTAAAGCGTAGAAATTGATATTGGTAATCCATCATCTTTCATGTAATAATCGTTTACAAGATCAGGTGTTGGTGCTACTGTATTAAATTGATCTAAGGATATATCCATATCGTGCCCTGATTCTGGATATTTATATTGAATATCAAAGATAACTTCAACATTACCCTCATTCTCCAGATAAAATAATCCACGATAATCTGGAAATAATGAATATATCTTAGAATCAATAACAGCTTTAGCGGCGACGGCTGCTTCAGCATATCTTCCTGCATACAACAAAACCCTCGCTTTAAAAGCTAGTGCTGCGCCCTTTGTTGCCCTGCCCTTATCAGTTCCGGAGTAACTTACAGGAAGGTCGGTAATAGCTTCATCAAGGTCCTTTAATATTTGCACTAATAACTCAGATGGTGTATTTCTTGGCAGGTTAGACTGTGTGGTATAATCCGGAGTGGCTAATATTAATGGGGCGCCTCCAAAATAATTCCATAATGGCATGTAGAATACTGCTCTTAAAAATTTCGCTTCTGCTTTAAAACGCTTTTTTAAGTTATCATCCATTGGAATTGGATCAATACGAGCCAAAAGATTGTTTGCCCGCCCAATTCCAAGATATACTCCATTCCAGGCATTATTAAAAAGCCCAGTATTTGCATCGTGGTTCCCCTGTATTACGAGGTTTTGCTCTCCATTGTAAGCATAAGCGTTTGGAGACCATGTTTCCCTCGTGTATAAAGGAGCTACGCCACCGTAAACACCAGTATGTCGTAAAGCTGTATAAATTCCATTAACTGCGGCTTCTGCTTGTTCTTTACTTTGGAAGAATCTGTCTTCCACGTATTTATCTCTTGGATCGATATTAAGTACATCATCCTTGCAGCTTGTTAATAAAGCAACGAATAATCCACTTATTAGAAAATATTTTTTCATGATAATTTTAATTAGAAGGCTACATTTAAACCTGCAGTAACCATTTTATTATTTGGATATTCTATTAAATCAGTCCGGGTAGTATTTCGTTCCGGATCACCCAATTTGAACTTAGATATGGTCATGTAATTTTGGGCGTTTACAAATACATTCATAAGTTGCACCCATTTTTGAGGAATTGTATAGCTTAACTGAACATTTTTTAAACGGAGGTATGATGCGTCCTGAACCCAATAACTTGAGGTTAAAAAGTTTTGTGGAAATCCTGTTGAAGTGGTGAGTCTTGGTAAGCTTGCTCCGGGATTTTCGGGTGTCCAGGAATCTGTTAACCATTCTTTTGTTACTCCAGCACCATTTCTAAAGGGCTGAGACAGGTTCCCCCGATTATAAGTATCTACATTTAAAGAGCCCTGCATTATAGCGCTGAGTTCAAAGCCCTTAAACCCTGCTCCTAAAACAAGACTGCAATTATATGCAGGATTACCGTTCCCAATTACAACACGGTCTGCGTTATCAATTTTTTTATTGCCATCTACATCCTTATACTTAATGTCTCCTGCTTTTGTGCTCGCACTTTGAAATGCATGGCTGGCAACTTCTGAGTCACTCTGGAACAACCCTTCCGCCTGTAAGCCATAAAAAGATCTGATTGGAAGCCCTTGTAAAATAATGGTTCCAAATTCTCTGCCGGTACCATTTATCGGCGCCACATTCAGGCCTTCTACTTTATTTTTTACATAAGTAACATTTGCAGCTACGTTATATGAAACTCCTCTGGATTTATCACGATATCCCAGAGTAAGTTCAATTCCTTTATTTGAAACTACTCCTATATTCTTAAATGGTCCCGGTAGATTCCCGACTTGTCCGGGTACCGGAATTTGTAATAATATATCTGAAGTCTTTTTGTCGAAATATTCAAATTCAGCTGTAAGTCTGTTATTAAAGAATCCAGCATCTAACCCAATATTAGCCATGGAGGTTGTCTCCCAGGTAATATCCCGGTTCCCAAGCCCACTTGCAGCAGCTCCACTCACTACGGTTGTTCCGAAACTGTATGGATAAAAAGCAATCGGATCGACAAATGCAAATGAAGCAATTTTCTGATTGCCAAGCTGGCCCCATGATGCACGTATTTTCAGATTTGTTACAAACTTATTATTTTTTAAAAATTCTTCCTCACTTATGATCCAACCTGCAGAAAACGAAGGGAAAAACCCCCATTGGTTGCCCTCTGCGAATTTAGAAGAGCCATCATATCTGAAATTTGCTTCAGCTAAATATTTATCAGAGAAGCTATAATTCACACGTCCGAAATAAGACATCAAACTTGCACGCGATGATTTTCCACCTACTACCGGGGTGGTACTCCCTGCATCAATTTCTGTTAAACTATTATCAAGATAACCCTGTACTGAGGCAGAAAAATTTTTATCATCAAAAGTTTCGATACTAAAGCCACCCAATGAATTCAACTGATGGGCTCCAAATTTCTTACTCCAGTTTAATGTATGAAAATTGGTTAGATTTAACTCACTGATACTTTCTTCCTGTACACCTCTTGAAGGTATATTACCCATGGCTGTTACTACACCGGTCTTAGGATTTGTCAGCATTATCTGAGGACGAGCGTATTTTCTGAGGTTAAATCCTGTATTAACACCGCCGGTTACTCTGTAAGTCAGATTAAACGGAAGCGTGATCTCTGCAAATACATTACCAAGCCCTCGAAATGTTGCATCTCTTTTATACCCTTCATAAGATAAAGCCAGGGTATTGCGGAAAACATTATGTCCGGGAACCCTGAACCATTGATCTGCATAACTTCCATCCTGTGCATAAGGAACCTGCATTGGCAGACCCCGATATAGTAATCCCATAATTCCCCCCTCGCCATTTGCATCGTTGGATGTGTATGAACTTTCGGTTATGTTCCACATATTACCAGCTATTGTTGCACCTACTTTAATTCGTTTATTAATCTCCGAACTCACATTTGAGGTTAGTGTGTATCTTTTAGCTCCGGTATTAATTAAAATGCCATCCTGATCAAGATAGCCTCCGGAAATAGAAAACAAGGTTTTATCACTCCCTCCAGAAAAACGTAGACTATGTTCCTGTATAGGTGCATTTTCAAACATTACGTCAAACCAATTTGTATTTGAGTAGATATATGGATCTGTTCCATTACGATATTCATCCAATAAGGCAGTTGTGTATTCTGCAGGCTTCCCTTCATTTGCAAGCGCCCTGTTTTTTCCTGTCATGTAATCTATAGCATTAGAAACTACATCAGGCTTGAATGTGATACTCTGAACCCCTGTATAATAACTATAGTCAACCTGGGACTTCCCTTTTATACCTTTTTTTGTGGTGACCAGAATTACTCCATTTGCAGCTCTGCTACCATAGATAGCGGATGAAGCTGCATCTTTAAGTACTGATATACTTTCTATATCTGCAGGATTTACTGACCCAAGAGGATATTCCACCCCATCTACCAATATCAGCGGATTATTATCATTCAACGTACCTATCCCTCTGACACGAAGCGTTGCACCATCAGCTCCGGGACGGCCACTAGTTTGATTGACATACACTCCTGATGCGCCTTGTAAAGCTTGCGACGCGTTGGTTATTGGTCTGTTTGCAAGCGCCTTCGCATTAATAGTAGTAACTGCTCCGGTTAAATTGCTCTTTCTTTGCGTACCATAACCCATAACAACTACTTCATCTAAGTTCTCGGAGTTTACTTCCAATATCACATTAACCTCACCACGGCTATCAACCGGAACCTCCTTGATTTTGTATCCTATGTAGGAAAATACGATGATGGCATTCTCATCTTTTACTGACAATCGAAATTTTCCGTTTACATCCGTTATAGCTCCATTTGATGTTCCCTTTTCTGTTACGGAAACCCCGGGCAAAGATTCTCCGCTTTTGTCCGTAACCAGACCTGAAACCGGATAGCTTTGTAAATTTACCGTTGCCGTCTTATCCAAAATCTGCTGCCCCTTTAACGAATTTGAAAAAGACATGCTGGTCAGGAATAACAATATAAATATCTGACTAAAAGTTATCTTCATGATTTGACCCCATGTTATAGGTTTGGGTAATAATAATTTCATAAAATTGATTTGTTCCAGTTTAAAAATGAGACACAAAGCCCATGTTACCGGGTTGAAGTAAGCATCAGGGCTGTTTACACTTAGGAGTGTTGCACCACTTCTAGGTTTTTTTTAATTGAGCGTTTAGTAATAACTGTTCTTTCATCTTTAGTCTATTTGGTTTAATATTAATTGATATGTTCCGTATCTGGATGCCTGGATAGGCGTTATCATCGAAGTCCATCCCCGGTTCCGTACTTCGTTTGTGCATGTAATGCGGAATAGTGGAAAAAGGAAATTTAGGACAAAGAGAGTAGTGGGTTTCATCATAAATGGTTAGCATTAAGCATTCTAAGATAAAAAAATTAAAATGAATAAATATACCCGTAATCAGCTATATTAATTCATCACCTTCCTGATACTAACGAGCATAACTAACTGCTAAATGTGTGGTGAGATTCTTGACGCGAGGATGAATTTGCTTTCAGTAATGCATGGAAAACCAATACGAGCGCAGCCTTGCCGGCGGTGTAATACAAAACTCAAATAATTAATACAAAAATAAAATAGACAATTAGACCCAAGTTAAATTCAATACTCAGAAAGGAACTAACTCATTATTGCCAGGCTATAATGAAGTGTTCGACTCAATTTTTAATGACACTTTTTTTAACAACCGTATAAGCTATGTGCCTCCGGTGAATTTTGGTGAAAGTGCTGAGACATTCCACATTGAGATGGCCGCGCCAGGCCTTCAAAAGGAGAATTTTAAACTTCACGTGGAAGATAACGTGCTGACTATATCTTCAGAAGTATCAAAAGAAAATGCACAAACCGAGAAACGTTATGCAAAGCGTGAGTTCAGCTATAATTCATTCGTCAGGTCATTCAACCTGCCTGAGACCGCTGACTATGACCGTATTGAGGCCGCTTATGAAAATGGCGTTCTGAAAGTCGATATTAGTAAGAGGGAAGAGGCGAAAACGGTCGCCCGGGAGATTCAAATAAAGTAATTCACAGAAGAGCCGTCTAATCAGACTGCTTTTTTATATTAAACCCCTTAGTAAATCAGCCTTTTAAATCCCGGCAAATACGATCTCCTCTAATTCCATTAAGCCAATAATCAATGTCTTTTTATCCCAGGTTTACTTGTTGGTCATTTAGTGTCTTTCTGTCACTTTCAACAGTTTTTCGATTAATTTTACCATCTTCACTGTTCATCAACGATGCATGAACCCTTCTACCAAAGGCAGTACTGTTTTTCTGGACAAGCTCAGGCAGGAAGTGAGAACAACCTGACCAACGAACAATTCGGTGTGGAAGAGTTGTCGAAGAATATCGGGATGAGCCGATCTTAACACCATCGCAAGCTCAATGCAGAAACACAACAATCCTTAAGTCAGTTCATTCGGGAATATCGTCGCTTTTAAGATGTTGTACCAGTTGCCGGACATAGTTCTGATCTTTTAAAAATGGGGTTACCAGCCTGCCAGCCCGGGAACGCAGGTGCAATGCTGCAAAAGACTTTACTAGAAGATTTTATTAAACAACGCGTTTGGAGGTTCCATTGAGCGCCAATTGTGCCTTTAAATAAACTAACTCTCCCAGCAGCCTTGTTTCTTTAATACCATCGTATTTGTCAAACTCTTTTGCAGTTCTGGTAATAGCAAAATTGAGTGTTTCTATTTCAGTTCGCTTTTTATGTCTGATATCCTGATAAGTAGATATGAGCTGTCCGTCTGATGACTTGCTTATCTGTAAAAGAGTATTTAGTACTGCGGTAGCATTTAAGAAAATGCCCCTGCACTCAGCTATAGGCAGACACTCGGCAATTACTCGTTTGGCGATATTAAGCGCCGCAGGTTCCCGATGAAATATCCCATTATCTGTTTCAAGAAGCGGGCAAACCGAATTGAAAATGCTGTTCAGAATTGCCTTTGTCCAGATCAGAGGCTGAATATTGAACTCTGTTCTAAATTCAAAACGGGTAGTATTCAATTTCTGAACTATATCATTCAGTGCCGTTGCGTCGCCTTTAATTATTCCGATAGGAGAGGCAGATACAGGTTTGAATCTGAAAGAATCTTTAGAGCCCGGCTGGCTTGTCGCGAAAAGCACACATCGATAGATCTGTAAGAAGCCCTGATCAACAAAAGGCTGTTCAAGCCCGTTCTGCAAAATAACTATCGGAGATACAGGAACTTTTTCTTTGAGTAGCGCGGCTAGGCGGATGTTTCCAAAAGATTTGCTTGTCAGTACTACCAGGCCCGTTAGAACCCCGAAATTGCTTATTGAACTTACGCGGATTGTTTCTCTTATAGAGCGTTTGCCGCTCAATTCAATTGTTATATCTTCAAGATAGGCAGGTATATAATCCGTACTTCCCCGAAGCAGGATCACGTCTTTCCCCTGATGTGTTAGAAAAACTGCCAGGGCTTTCCCGATGGCACCGGCACCTATTATATAAATTGTCTCCAGTCCTTTCATTGTCGAGATATTACATTTCCACATCATAAAAGCTTTCTCCCGGAATTTTATTTCCATGGATACCGTTTAGCATAGCGATTTGTCCAGTATGTGTAGCCATATCCATCACAGGGCCCTGCAGGAGTTTTTTAGCGATATCTAAATCAATTTCCGATTCACTGATCACGAGTGTCAGTACCTTGATTTCGTTGAGCAGCCGCTCCCTTTCTTCGCTAAAACCACTTATTTCTACGGCGGGAACGTTGAAGTGGCCTTCCGTAACCATGGTCTTCGTTTTTCTGGCCAAATCGAACATATGATTCATTATTTCGACCGGAGTACGGGTTTGCGGGCTAATCTTAAATTCTCCGAAACCCTCTTTTGAGGAAATGGTTGATTTGATAAAGCGGTATTCTATCGATTTGATAGCTTGAGCCAGCATGTAATTGAGATCTTCTTTCACTGTAAATGGTATTAATTGTCTTCTATCTCAAATGGCATCTTTATTTGAGCGATTCAGCAATTCATCTCTGAAAGGCGGATTTTCTTTAGGTTCAGAAAATTTAGCCTCATTGAACTGTTTTGAAGTACCTTTTGGGATGGAAAGCGACTCCCAGTTTTCGGCAAACATCTTTCCAATAAAAACAATTTGGCCTACATGATAGGGATAATGCGCTAATTGCCTGTTGATGGCTTCCAAAACTGTATGCCCCTCATTCCGGATATAGATAATTTTCTGCAGGTCATCCTCCGTTAGGCTTCTTAAAGTTGTAAGGAAGACATTCCATCCGTGATTCCATTTCTGCATTATTTCATCTCTGTTAGCCAGATCGTTTTCGAACTCAGCATCGCGGTTACGCCAGCTTTTTTCTCCATCAGTGATTAAGAAATCTGTCCAGCGGCTCAGCATATTTCCACACAAGTGCTTTACAATGGTTGCAACACTGTTTCCGTCCGTATTACATTGCCAAAACAGTTTGTCGTCCGGAATCTGGTCAAAGGTTTTGTCTCCTAATAATTTGTAATATTCAAATTGCTTTATCGCACCTGGGAGGTAATAATTTTCCATGTTCTTAGTTTTTTATTCCACGTTTCAGGGTTTTTACCCGTTCGTCGAAGTTTACCTCCTCAGCTAGGGGGTTAACGATCTGACCAAAAAAATCCATCAGATCCTCGGAGTGCTGGTAGCTCCTTTGGGTTTTAAGATTATAATGAACAAAACTTGTCCACATGGCCGCCTTCAAACACTTTTTATCCAGATCCCACATAAAAGCTTCCAGCAGCAATGTGCGTTTTGAAAACCTGATCAGCTGCGTCTGTATTTTAACTTCTTCCATTAAAAAGGCCGGCATCATGTAGGAGATCTGAGTCTGACCTGTTACCCAACCGATCCCTGACTCAGATGCAAGCTTGTAAATATCAAAACCGTAGTTATCTATAAGCTGGTCGCCGCGGGCGGTAACCAGATAATCGATATAACGTGAGTTGTTTAAATGGTTAAATGGATCGCAATCATGAAACCTAACTTTCATCGTACTTTCTAATATTTTTTTTTGCTCTAACATAATTGACATGTAAGTATAATATACCAATTGGTATATTATGTGTTAAAAAATTTTAAGCTCTTATATCTTTAATGACCTTTTCCAGGAAATCCATCGCTATATTTAATTCGATAGATTTCCCTGTCACTTTTGCCTGCATGATTGCGCCTTCGATCAGCGACATGATAATTACTGCAATTTGTGCCGGGTCAACATCAGCTTTTATTTCTGTGCGCTCAATTCCCCTTGTCAGTTGATTCTCCAGGGATTTCTTCCAAAAGGCGAGGGCAGCAACTGCCTTTTCTCTTAATAAGGGGTGTGTATCGTCAGCTTCAGTTGCGGTATTTAAAATAGGGCAACCGGGTTTTAGAAATGGGATCGTGAGGAAGTCTCTATACACCTCGGGATAAGTAAGCAATCGGTCAACGGCGTGTTCAGATCTCATTATTTTGCCTTTCATATACTCTTTAACTCTGGCAAAATTAAAATCAAAAGCTGCCAGCGCCACTTCATCTTTATTTTCAAAGTTGCCGTAAATGCTGCCTTTGGTTAATCCAGTCACGTATGTAAGATCGCTCAACGAAGTACCTGCATAACCTTTTGCATTAAAAACAGGTGCAGTCTTCTCTACAATAAACTGTCTGGTGCGCTCAGCTTTTGATTCTGCCTGATTCATATTCAAATATATATAAATATACCGAAAGGTATATTTATATATTATATTTTTTATCAGTATTTTGTCAATCGTGAAACAGGGATCACAATTAGACCGTAATGTATCTTAGGAAAATGAACTGCAAAATAGGGTAGTCTTTTTGAATGATCCAAAATTGAAGCCTTATAGCCACAGCGAGGAACACATGGTAATAGACGCGGGGCCAGGCCACCAATACAAAATGGGAGATGTCCTATATGCTTTACCGGTCCATATCTGCCCTACTGTTGCTATGTACAACCATGCAAATGTTGTCGAAAGCGGGGAAATTGGCAGGAAAATGGAAAATTACTTCAAGGGGAAGGGAGATAAATGTTTAACTACTATTGCCGAATATAGCATGCCACAGGCAAGCCTCTCTACACAAACACCCATATGTTCGTTTCTTAAGCCCAACCTCTGAATCTTCGTTAACCATCATTCCACATTGCCTGCCTGCCGGTAGGCAGGGCTGGTGCGGGCAGCATAGGCAAAGCCTAAGTAATAACTTTAAAAGCAGCAGGCGCTGCGGCGGGGTTTGCTCGAATATTTTACAGTTTTTAAATGCCGTCACGTCTCGCTACCACTCGGCATGCTATTTTTCCCTAAAAAAAAGCAGTTCAAATCATAAGTTATAGTTAAACCCAAACTCAAAAACAGGCGACCTCGGCCCGGGTTCATTCACAAATATCAGTTTTCCGCTGAATACAAAGTCTGGTAAATAGAACCGGAGCAGGTTCATATCTGCACTAAGTTCCAGCCCGTATGTCGTCGGACTGAATTGATTTCCTTTGCCGATATTTTGAAAATCTGCGAACAGTCCGCCCCGAACTCGTTTAACATACGCAAGTGTCGCTATTTCTGTATCGGGATATAATAACGGCAGCCGATAGTCAAAAAGGAGTGTGTTTCTAACAGGGCGCGATTTTAAATGTGCATAGCCACTTACTCTTGGGATATCAACATTAAAACGATATATGCCGCTAGTGTTCTGGTAATTAAAGCTTGTTTGTAAGGAATGGTTAGTCAGA
The DNA here is from genome assembly GCF_037719425.1 of Daejeonella sp. Classification (GTDB taxonomy): domain Bacteria; phylum Bacteroidota; class Bacteroidia; order Sphingobacteriales; family Sphingobacteriaceae; genus Daejeonella. The sequence goes on from NZ_JBBJNI010000007.1 coordinate 49,636, forward strand.
AGCCCGGGAGCGAAGAATGAAGTTTGAAGCCGCAAAATGTCGCCGCTGAGATTTTTGTCGAAAGGTAAAGACTGATAAGACAAGCTCACATTCTGTCCCCACTTCGGCGCCAGGTCTCTCAGGCTGCGCTGCGTATTGTGGTTGAAATAAAACTTATATTGTAATGGGAATTGTATTTTATCCGCAAAGCGAGCCGGCCGGTTGCTTATCTGATACCTGGAAGTGTAACTGCTAAGTCCGCTAATCCCCATCGTATATGTTTTGTTCAAACGATTGGCGACGAAAGGAATTCTAATTTCCATTTCCAGAAAGTTCTCCCTCCAGTTAACAGGGATGCGGGTAGTGGTGCCCCCCTGTGTCTGTGATGCATAGGCGAGCCTCGCACGATTGATATATCTTACATCAAGTAGGGGATAAAAGCGCTTGTAAGTGAACCCTGCAAGGTATTCGCTTTTCTTCAGGCCGGAATTAAATTGATAACCGGTGTAGAAGTCGAGAGTATTCAGTTGATTGTTAGACTTTATTTTTAGCCCGATGTTCAGATCGCTATTGAAGTCATTATCTTCAGCAATTGCAGCAAGGCTATGAAAGTAAAACAGGTTACGGAATTCACTATACGGTTTAACGGGATACTCCTTTCGGGGGATGTTATCCAGAATGGTGGAATCAGATTCCTGTAAAACGAGTGGTTTTGCATAATCAATGAATGAATTCCTGATTTGTGACACAGGCAATCCAGGATTATTAGTCAGCGATAAGGAAGCTATATCATAACCCTTATTCTGAAAAATATTGAATAAAACTGAATTGTTTGCTTCGTCATACGATGGATTAGACGCACCATAGGGAGTGGAAGTCAGTTGGGTTACGCCTCTTCCCGGCCGAAGGGAGTAAATGTTATTAATGCCATTGTAATGCGCCCGGAATAGAATTCGTTCGCCGGCATATACCGGTCTGGACAATTGCTGCCGCTGAAAATCAAGCACCAGTTTTCCGGAGCCGTCTATTTTATTAAATTCTATGAGCGCTGCCCCTGCTTTATTGACAGCAACGCAAATTATCTTTGTCCCGTCATTACTATAAGAAGGAGTTTGCAGGGTGTAGTTATTGGGGTTAGGAAAAACTCTTAACTCTTTGCCGCACTCCGGATCGATTTCAATAATCTCAGATCTATTAGTAAGATCTATCCGTACTGCTGCAATGCTTTTGCCGTCAGGAGCCAGAACAGGCG
>NZ_JBBJNI010000007.1:50876-56785 GCF_037719425.1 Daejeonella sp.
GTGTGTTAATTGTTTATAGGTGCCTGCGGCGAGGTCATATATATTAATCACATTAAACGACCGTTTTTGATAACGCTTATCATATCTGAATTCATCCCAAACGATTTTGCCATGTGAATAGTTAAAGTTGCTTTCAGTTTGAAATCCAATTTTCAGAATCCGGCGCTCTTTTCCGGCTGTGTCCAATTTTAATATTTCAGGAGTTTTATCAAGGCTTTTTCTCAGTACTAAAACCTCCTCCGTATTCATTCTCGCAGGCAAGAGATAGTCGGCAGGGACAGCTTTTAAGCGTTTGTTGATCGCCAGGTATTGTTGCGTTATGGAAGCTCCTTCCTGGACTTGCCATAAACGGTTTAATTCGGCAGTTGTAGAGTCATGCAGCAATCGGCTATTGAGCCCCGTAAATTTCCGGATAGACCGGCTAAGGTTATAGGGCCGGAATGGATTGCGCGACATGCTTGTCATCAGGCTATCCATTATCCCCTTACCGTAGTCCCGCTTAAGTTTGCTGGTCATAAAATATCCGAGCTGGTAATAACCGGGGGTGAGGTCTTTGAATGATCCGAGATAGTTTTTCGAGTAAGAGTAGTCCTTGCCACTTAGTGTATTTGTTCGGAAGATAATTTCCCAGTCGGGGAGCCTCCCACGGCCTGCATGGCTTAGCGCTGTTTCGATGCCGACAGCATCGCCTTCAAAGAACCATGGAGGAAGGGTAATGCCAAATATTGCGAGGGCTAATTCTTCGAAAAACGGCCTTTTCAATTTCCCCGTAAGTTTGTCGAATTGTACTACATGGCGCAGCTCATGAATAGCCAAACTATTCAGCCAATCCTGCATGTCAAAATTTTGGGGAGGGACAGTAAAGAACTCAGAACGGCGGGGAGCGAGCTGGACAAATCCATTGGAAACGACTCCTTGATTTTGCAGGATGATGGTGATTTTTCGCGGCTCCTTACCAAGGCTTTTGCTCACACTTTTAATTACATGCTCCAAAGTGTTTGCCATGCGCAGTGCCTCGTCTTTGAATTCAGAAGGGTAGAGGATCTGAAAATTCGGGGTGTTAATTTCCATCCATTTTATGCCAGGAGGGTTCTGTCCACTGTCAAAAATCTGTGCATTTACGCTATGGGAATTTATAGTTAATATAAAACATATAAGTATATTGATAATTAATGATTTAAAGGTGTTTTTGTGGCACATCTTATATGGTTGCTAAAGTACTTAGTCTTTTAGGTGAATGAGATTTTTAAATATATTATTAGTGACTTTATATTCATTGTATCAAATCTCTGATTAATAATAACTTATATATTATTTAATAATTTATAAAAAGATGAATTAGCGATGTTTTGCGACTCGGATTTACGTATTATCTGGTATCAGACATCGTTTATAAAATTTGGGTAACGACGATTGTAAAACCGGACTTGCTACTATGAAAATACGAAATCTAGTACGCATTAGTTTGGAGCTGCTGTTTTTTCCCGACAAATAATTCAAACAGGATTTTGTCGGAGTGTTACGGCTTTATAGACCCGGAAAAGTTCAGACTCCATGACAAGGTGTTGAAGTTTTGTCACGGGCAGAGCTGCACACCTGTCTTCATAAATTCAGATGAATTTCAATCTTTGTTCCAGGACAAATTCTTCACGGCAGCGATGTAATTCTTTCCACAGTTTTAACGGGTCAGGCGTGCTTTCAATTTGCAAGTGAGCGCCCAGGAAAGTCGGTTAAAAGGCGCACCTCCGCCCTTGCTTTTTTACTAATTTTCCGGCGAAGCTGAAGCAGCAAACCGAGTTGTTTTTCCGGTAGTTTTTAAAGACGCTTAGTGTACAAAATTTGAAATTCGAGAGACGAGAGTCTCAGACTTATTTCCTCCGGGTCCGGTTTTTTATAACCGGATACATAAAAATGGCGCCCAGAATTATTACAGCTCCCGCATAAAAACCAGGCGTCATTTGCTCCCGTTTTCCGAAGAAAATAAAGGCAAGAATGATCCCATAAACGGGTTCTAGATTTGTAATGAGGGCGACCCGGAATGCGGATAATTCCTTCATTACTGCTACCCCTGCGACGTATGCTACGGACGTGCAAATGATCCCAAGGACTAATAAATACATCAGGTCGTCAAAATTGAGGCTCATGGAAGCCGTATAACCGTCTGAAAGAAATAAATAGATTGATATCCACACAAACGCGCCAAGGAGCTCATAGAAGCTTATAATAGCCGCAGGGCGATTCTGAATCTGTTTGGAATTTATAATAGAGAAGATGCTCGCACATAAAGCACTACTCAAACCTAAGATTATGCCTACCGTATATCTTGACTCAAATTTGAATATCATGTAAATCCCGCAGATAATTATCAGGCCTGTGATGATCTCGAACAGTGATATCTTTTGGTTTTTTAGCAGTGGTTCAAGGATAGCTGTAAAGAGCGTTAGTGATGAAAGGCAGACAAGGGTTACCGAGACGGTAGACGATTTTATCGATTGGAAAAACAGTATCCAGTGCAAGCCGACAATAGCACCGGTGAAGAATAATTTCAGGAATACAGCGCGGGACACATTAAGCGGAATTTTGGCCACCAAGAAATAAACAAACAACGTAGCGAAAGCGATAAGAACACGGTACCATACCAGCTGGGTAGCCGGTATTGAAATTAATGCCCCCAGTATCCCGGTAAAGCCCCAAACAAAAACTGTGAGGTGCAGGATTATGAGATTTTTGTTTGAAGCAGCTGTTTTAGTTAGCATTGGAACTGGTTTAGAAATGGAGACCTGTACAGGCCCCTGTAATATAGTCCGTATTAATGATTACAAAAGGACTGTTATTTTGGAGCCTTTGCTAACAGATACATACCCAAAATCCCGAAGATAATGTTTGGAATGAAAACCGCTATGATGGGAGGCAGTCCTCCTTTTAGGGCAAACATGTCTGCAAACCTAATAAAAAGGATGTACGCGAAGCTTAGAAATATTCCGATTCCAAGCGGAAGACCGATGCCACCCCGTACCTTTCTAGATGAAAGTGACACACCCATTAAGGTTAGTATGTATGCAGAAAGAGGATATACATAACGTCTATATTTTTCAAGTTGCAGATCAATCATCACCCCCGTTCCTCTGGTTTCTTCTTTGTTTATGCGCACGTTAAGTTCGCGCATATTCATTGCCTGATAAATGTTGTCATAGATCTGGAAATCCTTTGGGCGCATATCCAGGGTGGTGTCTTTCTTCAGTCCAGAACTCATACTTTCCTTTAATCCATCAACCGTACGAACTGTATAGTTCTCAATCACCCATTTTGTTTTCACAGAATCCCAGGTGATCTTATCGGCAACGAGCTTTTCTTTAAGGTCGTACCCATTGAATTTTTCAAGAGTAAATTTATAACCCAGCTTTTGGTTATTGTCAAAATTCTCGATGTACACATATGTATTTTTATCAATCTGCATATGAGTGTACATCTTGGAATTATCCGATTTGGGATTTATATAGACATTCTCAAAATCGATCTTAAGTCCATTAGTTTCGGGTATTATAAAAAGATTGAAGACAAGCGTGACCAGAAATATAACCGTGGAGGCGATGAAATAAGGCCATAGAAAGCGCCGGAAACTGACCCCGCCACTCAAAATGGGCACAATTTCCGTTTGATCAGCCATCTTAGCTGTGAAGAAAATTACCGCAATGAAGTTTATCAGGGGCGAAAGGAAATTGAGGTAATAAGGGATGAAACCAGCATAGTAGTTGAATATGATTTTCTTAAGGGGAGCTTCATGTTTTAAGAAATCATCCAATTTTTCAGAAACATCAAAAATGACAAAGATCACAGTAAAAATACCCAGCGTGAAAATAAATGTTCCCAGGTATTTTTTAATGATGTACCAGTCGATGATCTTAATCATACCTATAAACGCTGGGCGACCTGTTTTACCATTTTACTCTTCCATACGCTGAATGTTCCGTCAATAATCTTTGCACGGGCTTCTGAAACCAGCCAGATGTAAAAATGCAAGTTATGTAAAGTTGCAATCTGGGATCCCAGCATTTCATTTGACTGTGCCAGGTGACGAAGGTAGGCCTTGCTGTAATTTCTGTCAGCAAACAGATCGCTATCCTCTTCAATAGGGGAGAAATCATTCTTCCATCTTTCATTTTTGATATTGATGATACCATTCTTTGTGAAAAGCATGCCATTCCTTGCATTACGCGTTGGCATTACACAATCAAACATATCGATTCCAAGGGCGATATTCTCAAGTATGTTAACGGGAGTTCCTACGCCCATAAGGTATCGCGGTTTATCGGATGGAAGAATATCACAGACAATTTCCGTCATCTCATACATATCTTCCGCTGGTTCCCCAACCGAAAGGCCGCCTATGGCATTGCCTTCTCTTTCGAAAGAAGCTATCATTTCCGCTGATTGCTTGCGAAGATCCTTGTATACGGAGCCCTGAATAATTGGGAAAAGGGTTTGTGAAAAGCCATATTTAGGTCCGGTTTTATCGAAATGCTCACAACAGCGCTTCAACCACCGGTGAGTCATTTCCATTGAACGCCGGGCGTACCCGTATTCACAAGGATAGGGAGTACATTCGTCAAACGCCATAATGATATCAGCTCCAATCACACGCTGCGTATCCATAACAGATTCGGGTGTAAACAAATGTTTCGACCCATCAATATGAGAACGGAAAGTAACTCCTTCTTCTTTTATCTTACGAACCCCGGACAATGAGTAAACCTGATAACCACCGCTATCGGTTAGTATCGGCTTGTCCCATCCATTAAATTTGTGAAGCCCGCCTGCCATTTCGAGCGTATTAAGCCCGGGCCTTAAGTAAAGATGATACGTATTACCTAAAATTATCTGAGCTTTGATGTCATCCGCCAATTCACGCTGATGGACGGCTTTTACAGTACCTGCGGTACCTACAGGCATAAAAATAGGAGTTTGGATTATCCCATGATCGGTTGTAATTTCACCCGCACGTGCCTTAGAATGGCTATCTTTAACGTCTAGCTTAAATTTCATTCAATATTTATAAACAGCCGTAAAAATAGTAATAATCCAGAGTTGGAAGATGAAAACTGAAAACTGAAGGCTCACAGCCCCGATGTGTACGGAAATAGAGAATTTAGCTGAAAATTCTCGGCTGATAGCTTTTTCGGTTTATTTTGGAAACAATAGCAATTGTTATCTGAAAAATCAGAAATTTGTACCTAATTAAAAAGATATTTTCTCACGTGGACTATTTGTATATTATTGTTTTAATTGCCTTTCAGATTTGCTTTTTAATACAACTATACTATACGATAGTAATACATCGGAAGTTAGCTACTTACAAAATCGACGAGCCGGATACATTTGATGAAAGCCCGGTTTCAATTATCATTTGTGCCCGTAATGAAATCGAGAACTTAAAAAAGAACCTGGGGTCATTTCTGCAGCAAGACCACCCTGATTTCGAAGTTGTTGTTGTAAACGATTGTTCAAATGATGGCACTGACTGGTATTTAAGAGATCTTTCTGCAGAGCATAAGAATTTGAAGGTCGTTACCATCAGCGAGCATCCCAGATTCAAGCACGGCAAAAAATTTGCAGTCACCATGGGAATCAAAGCCAGTAAGAACGAAAATATGATCTTTACGGATGCCGATTGCCGTCCCGCTTCGAACCGCTGGCTCTCACGAATGCAAAGGCTGTTCAATAATAATACAGACATAGTTCTCGGGTATTCGCCGTATGAATCCAGCGGGGGACTATTAAATAAAATAATCCGGTTTGAAACATTCTCCACTGCGTTAAACTATATATCTTTTGCACTGGAAGGTATGCCGTATATGGGGGTAGGCAGAAATCTCGCCTATAAAAAATCGCTATTCTTTAAAGGAAAAGGT
>NZ_JBBJNI010000122.1:0-8652 GCF_037719425.1 Daejeonella sp.
CGGCGATTTCGTAAACGGTGCCCAGATAATAATTGACCAGTTCATTACCAGTGCTGAAACTAAATGGCAGCGTTCTAACGGGCTTGTGATGCTACTTCCGCATGGGTATGAGGGGCAGGGGCCAGAACACTCCTCCGCCAGAATTGAACGCTTTATGGAGGCCTGCGCTGATGATAATATTCAGGTCGCGAATTGTACCACACCTGCAAATTTCTTCCATCTTTTACGCAGACAGTTGAAACGCGATTTCCGTAAACCGCTGGTGGTATTTTCTCCGAAAAGTTTATTGCGGAGTTCACAATGTGTAAGCAAGCTTGAAGAATTTACAGAAGGTAGCTTTCAGGAGGTAATTGATGATTGCTACGTAAAGGCTGCCGATGTTAAGCGTGTGCTGTTCTGTTCTGGTAAGGTTTATTACGATCTTCTTGAGAAACAACAAGCCGATAAGAGGACAGATGTTGCGGTAATACGCCTCGAACAGCTATATCCTACCCCTTATGATCAAATGGATGCAATAAGGACGAAGTATAAAAAAGCCAAAGAATACGTTTGGGTCCAGGAAGAGCCGGAGAATATGGGTGCCTGGCCTTATATTGCAAGGAAGTTCCGCAAGTCAGAGTTTAATTTTGACGTGGTATCCCGTAAGGAAAGCAGCAGTACAGCCACTGGCTATGCCAAACAACATATCGCCCAGCAACTGTTTGTGGTAGGACAGGCATTTGAAACCTCGGCAGGCCCGGAAGTAAAGAAAAAAGTAGAAAAGGCAACGGAAAAAGCTGTTAATATTGACTAATAAGAAATAACCAAAACCATTATGAGTTTAGTGATCAAAGTTCCGCCAGTTGGCGAATCTATTTCAGAAGTAACATTGTCCCAATGGATAAAAAAAGATGGAGACTATGTAGAAATGGATGAAATAATTGCCGAGTTGGAATCTGATAAGGCAACCTTCGAGCTAACAGCTGAAAAGGCGGGAACTTTAAAAACTATCGCTAAGGAAGGTGATACTCTTGAAATTGGTGCGCCCGTTTGCAGTATCGAAGAAGGTGGAAAAGCGGAAGGCAAGCCTGCTAAACAGGAAGCTGCTCCTGTTAAAGAAGAGTCGAAAGCTGCTGCTGCAAATCAAGAAGAAAAAGGATCTACTTATGCCTCAGGAACTCCGTCTCCCGCTGCTGCGAAAATACTTGCTGATAAAGGCGTTGACGCTGCTAGTGTCAAAGGAACAGGAGTAGACGGGCGGTTAACCAAAGAAGATGCTACAAAAGCAGAAGCAGGCAAAAAAGCTGCTCCGGCTGCAGCACCGGCCACGCCTGCTAAGGTTTCTGCGCCAGGATCAAGGGGTGAACGTCGCGAGAAAATGTCGTCATTGCGCAAGACAGTTGCTAAGCGTCTTGTCGCGGTTAGAAATGAGACTGCAATGTTGACTACCTTCAATGAGGTTGATATGCAGCCAATCATGGATCTGCGTACTAAATACAAAGATAAATTCAAAGAAAAACACGGTGTTGGACTAGGTTTTATGTCCTTCTTCACTAAAGCAGTTTGTGAAGCTCTTAAAGATTTTCCGTCTGTTAACGCCCGGATTGACGGCGAAGAGATCGTTTTCAATGAGTTTGCTGATATATCTATTGCAGTATCTGCGCCTAAAGGACTTGTTGTTCCGGTAATACGGAATGCTGAATCGATGTCTCTTGCTCAAATCGAAGCTGCAGTAATGGAGTTGGCGGTTAAAGCCCGTGATAGCAAATTGACCCTGGAAGAAATGACAGGCGGAACCTTTACTATAACCAATGGTGGGGTGTTCGGTTCTATGATGTCGACCCCGATCATCAACGCACCACAGTCAGCTATACTAGGTATGCATAATATCGTAGAACGCCCGGTGGCTCAAAATGGTCAGGTCGTTATCCGTCCGATCATGTATGTAGCACTTTCTTACGATCACAGAATTATCGACGGGCGTGAGTCTGTTGGATTCCTCGTTCGGGTGAAGCAGTTGCTGGAAGATCCTGCGAGACTGCTGCTTGGGATATAGTTATAAGTATTAAGTTTTAAGTAGTAAGTTAAAACGCCACGTACAAAGCCCGCTTATTTTAAGCGGGCTTTTTTTGATTAGTGTTTTTATCTTTCCTGACCTATCGAATCAAAAAACCAATGCGTCAGCATCAGGTTTTATCTAGCTGTGCAGCTAGTCTTGGTTCTTTGATCCTGGCTCTTGATTCAACGCAGTTATAGTTTAGAAATCCTCCCAGATCCACTCTTCGACGACTTGACATTGGCGCTTCCACTATATCTTATATTACCCGAACCGCTCATAGCTGCCTCAAGTGTTTTATCTGCATTGACTGAAATGTCTCCGGAACCACTTACTTTGGCGCTTGTAACGTTTGTGCGAAGGCCATTGCCCTCAAAATCTCCAGATCCTGCCACGGTTATCTTTGCGTTGTCCGCATGTCCGCTTGCTTTGATTCTGCCGGAGCCGCTGATAGTAGCTGAATAGTTTGTCGCCGCCATCGCCAGTTCTATGCTTCCTGAGCCGCTAAGTACCGTCGAAACATCAGTCGATTTAACAACACCCTTAACATCAATGTCGCCCGAACCGCTAAGAGTAATGCTCTTCAAAGATTTTGCATTTACATATATATTGACTTTGCTATTCCAATTGTTCCAGCTGCTTCCAGTCCTTTTCTTGGTACTGATCTTAAGTACACCCCCCTCTACAACAGTTTCAATCTCTGCGATCTGCTCGGCATCGCCTTCCAGCCTAAGGCTTTCCGTGTTGCCCATGGTAATAGTGACATTATAGCTTCCCGCTGATGTAATACCGGTAAAGCCGGAAACGTTTCTTGTTTCATCGGCAAATGTTTTCGAGCTATTCACTACAGTGATCAATGCTGCATATGACTCAAGGTGTGAACTGGCCACCAGAAGCGCCAGAACTGAAACGTAGTTTTTTAAAAATCTCATAATATTAGTTTGTTTAGGTTTCGTATATATCAATAAGACGAGGCTGTAAAACAAACGTTGCAGTAAAAGGATAATTTATTTCAGCCACCCCTAATTAACCTTCTTCACCGTAATAAAGAAATTCTCAAGATCAGGAGTAAAGCTGGTTTTGAGCTTCATCGTCTTCCATTCAGTTGATGGCTTAATCCATTGAGATTTATTGCCGTTAAGAATCCGGACAGGCATATCAAAACCAGGAACTTGCGAAACCCAGCGATAGCTGACGTTTCCGGGAGTAACTTTATATTCGAGCTCTGGGACGCCGCTATACCTTAGATATTGATCAAACGTTTTAGTCAGGTCTTTCCCGGACTTGGCATTTATATACTTCACGACTTCATTTGTAGTCGTAGTCTTTAATCCGAAGTCTTTGTTCAGACCTCGTAAAATTGATCGCCATTTTGCGTCATCGTCTACTATGGTCCGCAGCGTGTGAACAAGGTTAGCCCCTTTATAATACATGTCACTTGATCCTTCCGTATTTACATCATAAGGCCCTATGATCGGACTGTCGTTTGCTACTTTCTTTCTTACACCTGCTATGTACTTAGCTCCTGCCTTTTTGCCGTCGATGCTCTCGACAAATAATCCTTCAGAATACATGGTGAAGCCTTCGTGGATCCACATATCAGCAATGTCCTTTGAGGTAATGTTATTCCCAAACCATTCGTGACCCGCTTCATGGATGATGATATAATCCCACTTTAACCCGTAGCCAGTGCCGGAGAGGTCGCTGCCCATGTATCCGTTAAGGTATTTGTTGCCATAAGCAACAGCGCTCTGGTGCTCCATACCCAGGTAAGGCGCATCGATCAGCTTAAATCCATCCCTGTAGAAAGGATAAGGGCCGAACCAGTTCTCAAATACCTTTAGCATGGGCTTTACATTGGCTCCGAACTGTTTCTTCGCTTTATCCAGGTTTTCTCTTAATACATAGTAGTCAAGGGTAAGGTTACCATTCTCGCCGGCATAAGAATCGTCGAAATGAACGTAATCGGCTATGTTAAGGGTAACACTGTAATTGTTTATTGGGTAGGATACGAACCAGTTATAGCGTGTGTAGCCATTGGTAAGCTTCTCGGTTGACCGTAAACGGCCATTGCTCACATCCATCAGGCCGTCAGGAACAGAAATGCTGATCATCATGCTATCTACCTCATCCGACTGATGATCCTTAGTCGGCCACCATGAACTGGCACCAAAGCCCTGACAGGAAACACCAACCCATGGTTTGCCCTGCTTGTCCTGGGAAAAACTGAATCCCCCTTCCCAGGGAGCCCTTCTTGCAACAGTTGGATTGCCGCTATAAAAAACAGTGAATTCTTCTTTATTGCCCTTCTTTATAAGTCCCGGGAAATCTATAAAAACCGCGTTAAACTCTCTCTTAAACGGAAGGTTATTTCCTTTGTAAATTACTTTGTCGACTGCCAGATTAGCAAAAAGATCAAATTGCAGACGCTGAAGATCCTCGGTGGTGGTGAACTTAAACACGTTAGAACCGCTGATGAATCTATTAGTTATATCAACTTTCACATCCAAATGGTAGTAGTTAATGTCATAGGAACTTCTTAAAGGTGTCAGCTTGCCGCGAAGTGTATCAGCTTTAGTAAAAGCAGGAGCTTTACCCTGCGCGAACGCCCCTCCAACGCTTGAAAGCATTAGGCAAAATATTAAAGCAGATATTAATTTCATTCTATTCTGGTTAGTGAAGAATTACAAAATTACGAATTACGAATCAAAAACGCTATCCGATACCTATCAGACCTCAGACCTCCGAACTCCGGCATCCCTCTCATTTCTCGTCCCTATTTCTTAACTTTGTACATACTTAAAAATTATCCTTACATGCAATTTGACGTAATAGTTATTGGCAGTGGTCCGGGCGGGTATGTTGCCGCCATTCGTTGTGCTCAGCTGGGCTTGAAAACAGCAGTTGTCGAAAAATACAGTACTTATGGCGGTACCTGTCTTAATGTTGGCTGTATCCCATCAAAGGCTCTTTTAGATTCTTCTGAACACTATCATAATGCCTTGCATAATTTCAAAGAGCATGGTATTAACCTCAAAGATCTCAAGCCGGATCTGAAGCAGATGGTTAAGCGTAAAGATGATGTAGTTGCCCAAACAACCGGCGGTATTGCTTTTCTGTTCAAGAAGAACAAGATCACAGCTCTCCAGGGTATGGGTTCTATGATCGATAAAAACACTGTTAAGATCACCAAATCTGATGGCAAAACAGAAAATATAACAGGTAAGAATATCATCCTGGCAACAGGATCTAAGCCTACTGAACTGCCTTTCCTTAAAACTGATAAGAAAAGAGTTATCACTTCTACAGAAGCGTTGAACTTAACAGAGATCCCTAAACATCTTATAGTAATTGGAGGCGGAGTTATAGGCCTTGAGTTAGGTTCTGTTTATGCACGGCTTGGATCAAAAGTCACTGTTGTCGAATTTATGGACTCTATTATAGGAACTATGGACAAAGGCGTAGGTAAAGAGCTCCAAAAGGTCCTTGCACGCCTTGGCATGGAATTCCTGCTAAGCCATAAGGTTACCGGCGCTACTGTTAAAGGAAGTAAGGTAACTGTTACCGCCGACAATGCTAAAGGAGAAAAAATAAGCCTTGAAGGCGATTACTGTATAGTTGCAGTTGGGCGGGTAGCTTATACCGAAAGCTTAGGTTTGGAGAATATCGGCATCACGCTCGAAGAGCGCGGAAAGAAGATCCCGGTTAATGAGCACCTGGAGACTTCAGTTCCCGGAGTATACGCCATTGGCGATGTGATCAAAGGCGCTATGCTCGCCCACAAAGCAGAAGATGAAGGAACCTATGTTGCTGAACGGATTGCCGGACAAAAGCCACACATTAATTATAACCTGATCCCGGGTGTTGTTTACACCTGGCCGGAAGTTGCCAGTGTAGGACAAACCGAAGAGCAATTAAAAGAACAAGGCGTTAAATACAAAACCGGGTCGTTTCCTTTCAAGGCAAGCGGGCGTGCCCGTGCGAGCATGGATCTTGACGGTTTTGTCAAAGTCCTTGCAGATGCGGGAACTGATGAGATATTAGGCGTCCATATGATCGGTCCAAGAGCTGCAGATATGATTGCTGAGGCCGTTGTTGCCATGGAATTCAGAGCTTCTGCAGAAGATATAGCCCGCATCTCACATGCCCACCCAACCTTTACTGAATCATTCAGAGAGGCCGCGATGGCAGCTACTGAGAATAGGGCGATACATATTTAGAGTTATATGTTGTACGTTTTACGTTATACGTAGCATAGCGACTTAAGAAGTTATAAGTTATGCGTAACACAGCGTTTAGTAACTTACAACGTATAACGTAAAACGTACGACTCCATGCACGTCATTATAGCAATCCTCATCATTATCATAACGCTTGTGGCTATGGAAGCGTTCTCATGGCTCATCCACAAATACCTCTTCCACGGCCCCTTGTGGTTCATCCATAAGTCCCATCACAAGCCGCATTCATCCTGGTTTGAGTTCAATGATATTTTCAGCATTCTTTTCGGTGGCATATCGCTGTATTTGATGTGGGATGGCAGGGAGAGCCAGAATACCGGCTTTTGGATAGGAGTAGGGATCTCGGTGTATGGCCTCATCTACTTCATTTTCCACGACTGGTTCATCCATAACCGCTTTAAGTCGTTTAAAACAACTAACGCTTACTTGCTTGGAATACGAAGAGCCCATAAGATCCATCATAAGTCAATGGATAAAAATCCTGCGGAGGAATTTGGATTATTACTAGCTTCGGGGAAATATTTCAGAAAGCAGAAGACAGATCCGTCTACCTAAATCTATGACTATACAGGAAAATGTTTCTTTAAAGACCCTGAATACTTTTGGTGTCAGCGCTAAAGCCCGTTTGTTCATCGATATTAATACGGAAGAAGATCTTAAAGACCTTTTTGCTGACGAACAGCTAAAAAACCTTCCCCACCTCGTGCTTGGCGGCGGAAGCAATATGCTTTTCACTAAGGACTTCGACGGCCTCGTGATTCACATGAATATCCATGGAGTTAGTAACCGCACTGAAGGAGATGATGTGTATGTAACGGCCGGAGGAGGAGAAGTATGGAACGACCTGGTAAATTATACTATAGATAATGAGTTCGCAGGTACGGAGAACCTGAGCCTTATCCCCGGTTCTGTTGGTGCATCCCCCGTTCAGAACATCGGAGCCTATGGAGTGGAGCTGATGGACATCTTCCATTCCTGCCGGGCATTTGAGATCTCGTCAGGCAATATGAGAGTCTTTACTAAAGAGGAGTGTAATTTCAGTTACCGCGACAGCGTATTCAAATCTGCATACAAAGGACATTATATAATTACTGAAGTCACCTTTAAACTTTCAAAGGCTTTCTCTCCGAATGTAACCTACGGAGCCATCCAACATGAACTTGATAATCGAAAAATAAGTAGCCCAACAATAAACGATATCTCATCTGTGGTATCATTCATTCGCGTAAGCAAATTGCCTGATCCAAAAACCATAGGCAATGCAGGCAGCTTTTTCAAGAATCCCATCATCCCGGTAGGCAAATTTATACAGTTGCAGTCCAATTTTCCAGACATAGTACACTACCCATCTACAGCAGGTTTTATCAAGCTGGCAGCAGGATGGATGATAGAACAATGCGGTTGGAAAGGAAAGGTTTCCGGTAACACAGGGACCTGGAAGAACCAAGCATTGGTCTTAGTAAATCATGGAAAAGCTACTGGTAATGAGATATTTAACTTTTCCGGTGAGATCATAAAAAGTGTCGAATCACGATTCGATATAACGCTTGAACGCGAAGTCAATATTATTTAAACCCCTCCATTTTATCTTTCGTCAGCTCGGTCTTGTGCATTGCGTACCCGGTACTTTTTGACGCGCTCCCAGAAAAGGCACAGACTTTGTTTGTTATCAAGCGTCTACTTAAAAACAATTTGTTTTTAAGAATTGCGAAGAAATAACTGATTTGTTTACTATCTAAACCTAAACAAGATGACTACAATCGAATTCAATACCCTGGTTACGCGCCAGGCCAGCTCTCTTAAAATGTACGCGTTGCACTTCACTCATGATTCTGATGACGCTAATGATCTGGTTCAGGATACCATGTTAAAAGCCATCACCTATTATAATAAATTCAAAGAAGGAACGAACCTTAAAGGATGGTTGTATACCATCATGAAAAACACCTTCATCAACAACTACAGAAGATTCGTTAAGATCAGCTCTTTCGTAACTAAATCTGATGATATTTCATCCGCTAACCTGATGTATAGTGCTACAAAGAATCAGGGCGAGCCAAAGTTCATCATGGACGATATCAAGAATGCCCTTGGGAAATTACCTGATGAGTATTATATTCCATTTACCATGCACTTCGATGGCCATAAATACCACGAAATTGCAGAACACCTGACTATTCCTATCGGAACTGTTAAAACCAGGATCCACGTTGCTAGAAAATTGCTGAAGAAATCCTTGAAACCTTATGATAGCGATTTCCGTAACACACAGTATGCTATTAACTAAGCTCAGAGCTACCAAAAAAGCATCATCATAAACTAAACATCACATACTTTTACAGGAGAACACCGGGGGCAATCCCGGTGTTTTTTTAT
>NZ_JBBJNI010000122.1:8662-13447 GCF_037719425.1 Daejeonella sp.
GCGCAGAGGCCGCAGAGTGTTTCGCAAAGTTCGCAGAGAACGAATAAAGCCAAACGACCTCAAAGCACTTGATGAAAGCTTTGCGTTCTTTGCGCTTGTACTCAGCGTCTTAAGTGGTAAACTTCGAGGGTGCCGGAGCCAGTGATGTTCCTGTCCATTTTTACTATCCCTATATAATTAACCGTTATATTTAACCGTCCAGCCTAACAACCAACCTGCCTGCCGGCAGGCAGGCAACTAACAACCAGGCAACCACCATGAAGGCCACCTACCTTTTAATCAACTTCCTTACCATCTTCTTCCCCATCGCCCTGTCGTTTGACAAGCGCGTTCAGTTCTTTAAAAGCTGGAAATACATCTTCCCCGGGTTATTGATCACTGGCCTTGTCTTCCTCGTTTGGGATTATCTCTTTACCGTTCTCAACGTATGGTCATTCAACCCCGATTACGTCATCGGTATATACATCCTGAATCTGCCAATTGAAGAGATCCTCTTCTTTATTACAGTCCCTTTTGCTTGTATTTTCATTTACGAATGCCTCAACTATTATATAAAACGTGATCTGTTGGGAAGCGTGTCACGCTTAATTAGCATTATGGTGATCATCGCCTGCATCGCTTTTCTAAGCACGCTTTATGATAGAGTTTATACTCTGATAACCTTCGGCTTCCTGCTGGCAGCTTTAGTCTATGCAGAGTTCGTGCAGAAGGCAAATCTGGGGAGGTTCTATTTAGCTTACCTCGTATCGCTGATCCCTTTTTATATAGTTAATGGCACCCTTACTTCAATTCCGGTTGTTATGTATAACGATGCGGAGAATATGGCATTCAGGTTTGGTACTATACCCCTGGAAGATCACTTTTACTCAATGGGCATGTTACTAATGAACATTCTTCTGTTTGAGTATTTTAAAAAGAGAGGAACATTTTCAAGGTAATGGATATTCAGGAATACAGCAAGCAATACCTCGCGCTTAGAAACGGGCAGGACAAACCCGAGATCTGGATCGCTTATAAGGGCATAATCTATGATGTAACCGAAAGCCGTTTATGGAAGAACGGTAAACATTATGAGCACTGGGCGGGGCAGGACCTTACCGATGAGCTTAAAGATGCGCCTCATACACAGGAGGTGTTTAAGAAATTTAAGGTAGTAGGAAGACTGATTTAGGAAAGCGTACCCACCGTTTATTTAACCGCAAAGGACACGAAGTGCACCGCAAAGTGCGCTAAGTAACATCGCTAATCTTGGCGCTCTTTGCGTAAACCTTTGCGCACTCTGCGGTTAAACCCTTCGCCCCGTTATTGTAATAAATTCATACCTTTTCTACATAATCCCCTATGTTTCTTATATTTAATAAACCAACCTTATCAATATGAATCGCAGGGAGATACTCACCGGGCTAACGCTTTTACCTCTGGCCGGTGCTGCACTTAACGCAGCCGCGTCGCATGCCCCACTCATACCCGTAGAGTCGGAGGAGTGGCTGCCCAAAAAACAACTGATCCGTGGTGCGAGCTCGTCCTGTCTTCGCTCCGGACATCTGCTCTTTGTTGGAGGCATCGGTGGCTGGTATGCCAACCGCAGGCCGGAGCCTGGGGACGCCAAAGTCCAGATCACAAGTGCGCTTAATACGATGAAAGAAGCCCTCGAAGCCGCCGGCTCGGGTATGCATAATGTCCTCCAGATCTTGATGACGGTTTGCGAACCAAATAAGAACCTCGCCCGCCTGAACGAAGGCTACCGTGAGTTCTTCGCCAAAGATCCGCCTGTGCGTTCATTCAGTAGCTCCAAAGCATCCCAGATGGGCCGCGACGGTATCCTGGTGCAGGTAGGCTGCATCGCATATGTCGATTGACGCAGAACCAGGATCAAAGAACAAAATCAAACTAAAATAGTGTCATTGCGATCCTGCGTAGCAGGCGCGGCAAAACATTCAATATATGAATCGCAGAAAACTACTTAAAAGCCTTACCCTGCTGCCGCTGGCAGGTGCTGCAGTGATAACTCCGGGTGAGGCAAACGCTCAGAATAAGAAAAAGAATCAATGGACACCGAAAAAGCAGGTGGTCCGAAAAAGTAATAGCGGAGGAAATACAAACACCTCAGTGCCTACTCCTCTGGGACCCGCAGCTGTATTATCAGGCTGTGTACGCTCCGGTCACTTACTATTCGTATCCGGCATAGGAGGCTGGTATCCTGAACGCAGGCCAGAGGCCGGAGATATCAAAGTTCAGATCAAGAGTATACTGGATACCTTGAAAGAAGTACTTGATGGCGCGGGATCGTCCATGGCAAATGCGCTCAAGGTGCACATGACAGTTGTGGAGCCCAACAAAAATATTGCTGCCCTGAATGAGGCATACCGGGGTTATTTCCCTGATCCCGCTCCGGTACGGTCATATACCGGTACAAGTGCCGATCTGATGGGAAGAGAGGGTGTACTGGTGCAATTGGATTGTATTGCTTATGTGGACTAGAAAGAGAATCAAGAACCAAGAATCAAGAACCACGATTGGATCCTGCCACTAAGCTTATAAGGGGTCGTTGTGAAGATTGAGTAGGCAGGCTTCCGCTGCAATGAAGATCAGAAGGACATGTCTACTAAAACAAAGAGGCCCATCTTTACCTGAAGGGCCTCTTTACAGATAGATATATGAAACTTAGTTAGAAACTACCCGATTAGTACTCACGTACGCTGCAAGCTCGTCTTTACTCGTCTGGAGATTGAACAGGTCGTTTACCTGTGTAAAGTTCTGCGGATCTGTAACTGTTTTATAGGATAGCTTTGCAAGCTCTAAACGGTTAGGTTCAGAGTTGATTAAGCCGATCAACTGCTTAACCTGTGCAGTAGTGAAGAAATTATTCGGGTTAGCGAATACATCCCTTTCAGCCTGAACTTTCAGCAATTGCAGGAGGTTACTTCTTACGTTAAACACCAGAACGCTAAAATCGCTGGCCGACATTGGTGTTCTAACAGTGGTAGTAGTACCAGCATTTACGGTTACACCAGTTTGTGCCGACGCGTAGTTATTGAATTCAGTACGGTAAGTGCTGCTTGTGAATAAGTCGCCTAACTGATAATACACAGCAGGATCCATCACCGAACGGAAGGATTGTTTAGCTAATTCTAACCTGTCAGATTCTGAAGTCACCATAGTTAGCAATTCTCTGATCTGTGCTGTGCTGAAGTAATAGTTAGTATTTGCAAACGCATCCCTGACTGCATCTGTTTTAAGTGCCTGCGACCATTTCGCCTGAATACTATTTCTTAAATTAAGAAAGTTAGATGTAGTCATCTGGGCTTTAACCCCAGTGTTGACAGCTACTCCGCCCTTAGAAACTACAAAGTCATTAAATTCAGCACGGTGTGCTGTACTTACAAACACATCATAAAGTGAAGCATAATTATTTGTATCGCTAACTACCGGATAAGCCAATTTGATCAGATCCATTCTGTCGGTTTCAGAAGTTACCAGGCCCATTAATTGTCTTACTTGTGTTGTAGTATAGTAATTGTTAGAATTGATAAAAGCATCTCTTACCGCTTCTCCTTTAAGTGATTGCGACCATTTGTTTCTTACGGTCGTTACAAGCGTATTGAAGTTCGCATCAGATATCAGTACGCGTGTACCAGTACTTGCAGTTGCATCACCTTTCATCTGAATAAAATCAGCGAACTCGTTTCTTCTTGCGGTGCTGCTGAATACATTGCTCAGTGCAGCGTAATTTGCGGGATCTGTAACACCGGAATACGCTAATTTGGCGAGGTCAAGCTTGTCGCTTTCCGAAGTAACCATAACGAGTAATTGTCTTATCTGCGCACTTGTAAAGCGATTGTCCGTATTGATAAACGCATCCCTGATCCTTTCCGCTCTAACAGACTGCGACCCTTGCGACTGGATACTTTGTTTAAGCGAGTTGAATGTAGCAGTTGCCATTGGTGCCGTGCTTATAGGGCTGGTCTCTTGCGACATTTCTTCGTCAAATTGAACAGATCCGTTTGCACGGACATTGATATTCATATCATACCCTTCTCTCAGCACAAAGCTATTTGAGTAGATCAACGTGTTTTGAGTGCTGGCATTGGTAGCAATGCTATTATTCCTCAATTTGTACACTTTCAACCCACGCGTACCGGTAAGGATGTTTCCTACTTCAATTTTGTACACGGTAGCAGTATTGTTGGCATTGGTGTTAGAGAAATAACGCCTGTCATCAATTCTTACCTCGTAATTATTGGTAGTTTTTGTTATGCCCCGGAATATGATATTCACAGTGCTGGTGGTTTGTGCGATCCCTGTAGCTGCAAGGAAACAAACCAGTAGGGTAGATAGTATGGTTTTCATTGGTCTTGTTTAATTTAATATTAGTTAGTTACCTCATAGGTAGCAAAATCCTTGCCAGTTGGGTGCTGGAGGAATTAAATAGTTGGCTAACAGGGAGTTTGTTTGCAAATCGACTATTATTTTGTCATCCCGAGCGCAGCGAGGGACCTACATGCTTTACCCGAAGTTCCCTCCCTGCAAGAGCAGGTTCGGGATGACATGTCCTGGAACCTTGATAGCGGCTGCCTCGTATGTCATCCCGAGCGTAATGAGGGGCCCACGTATACTTTACCACGAAGTTCCCTCCCCGCAAGAGCAGGTTCGGGATGACATAACTGCTAACTCGATGGTGGCTGACACGCATGTCATCACGAGCGTAGCGAGTGACCTGCGTCCTTTACGAATGACTTGTCCTGACATAGGTTGACAAAAAACAAGGTCAACGATGAATAGAAA
>NZ_JBBJNI010000123.1:0-3498 GCF_037719425.1 Daejeonella sp.
TTGTTTTGTTTCCATACACTTTGTTTTTGTGTATAGTTATTTTAGGAAGTGACATCGCAGAGAAGGAACCAACCCAAAACTTCAACAAGCATTTTGTGAAAAACTTTGCGTACTCTGCGCCTGTACTCTGCGATCTCCGCGCCTGCCTGCCGGCAGGCAGGCGTAAACAAAACGAAGATTTCGACGACAAACTTCAATTATAATTTCAAATACTTTACTTTGCTGCATGACAATTGCCAGCATTGAAAAAGTATTTGTGGAAGATCTGACAGGTTTGTATGGACCGGAAGAAGCGGGGAGTATTGCATGGCTAGTTATTGGTTTTGTGTGCAAGATCAACCGCTCGCAATATCTCAATAATAAACATGGTGATCTTAGCGGCAAAGAACTTGCGATCTTTTATAACATGCTCAGCGACCTGAAAAAAGGTGTTCCTGTACAGTACCTGATGGGAGAAACCGATTTTTACGGCTCTGTATTTAAGGTGAATTCGTCAGTGCTGATTCCAAGGCCGGAGACTGAGGAACTGGTAGATTGGGTACTGAAAGATATGAAGGCTGATAAGTCGGGCCATGAGGGCTTGAAAATGCTGGATATTGGCACCGGCAGCGGCTGTATCCCCATTACAATCAAAAAATATCTTCCCGGGGTTGAAGTTTCCGCTGTGGATGTATCTTCTGATGCATTAGCGGTAGCACAAGAAAATGCACTGTTAAACAGCACAGAGGTTCGCTTTATTCAGGATGATATATTGAATCCTATTGTTAAGTGGGGCAAATTTTCTATTATCACCAGCAATCCCCCTTATGTCACACTCGCGGAAAAAGAGCAAATGCATGTTAACGTTCTGGATCACGAGCCTCATCTGGCCTTATTTGTACCGGAGAACGATCCACTGATCTTTTATAAAGCAATTGCGAAGTTCGCAGACAGTCATCTCGAAGCAGGCGGACAGTTGTACCTTGAAATAAACGAAAACCTCGGCCAGGAAACTGTGTCCCTGCTAAAGGATAGCGGATTTAAAGACATAGAGCTGCGACAAGACTTGCGGGATCGAGATAGAATGATAAAAGCACGATTAGGTTAAATAAATAGCAGTTTAAATCAAACTGTTTTAATTCAACGCTGTCAGCGACAAATTTCGCGTCTTATTATTGCTGCCGTTAAATAACTCATATCTAAACTGTTGTGAATATGAGCTAATTTTACAGAAAGGGTTATTAATGGGTAACAGACCAAGATTAAAAAAGGATATGGTGGTTAAAGGTGTTGAACCAGACCCATTTGCTTTTACACCAAATAAATGTTCTCCAAATGCGAGAATGGTATATACCAGGTCTGAAAGCATTGAATTTGACATTTGGTTTGACAAACATTATTACATCAGGGAACAGCATGGCGATGACGTTGGAAAACGCGTTGGAATTGATGCAGTAGCGTACAGGAGCTTATTGTCGATGTTACAAAGCACTTACTATACTATTCGATCAGAACTACATTATTTTATTTTGTGAATTTTGAAATGTCACTAAGAGCTGAACGAATAATTCTTACACGTGATAGCGATGATGAACAAGATCTGAATATTATTGTTGAATATCATTATCTGGATTTGAACAGATATGAAGTTACTTTAAAAACTGCCATAAGAAAAGACTCTTTTCATTTTAATGACGGTCAGTTTCAAATAAAAATGTATGCTGATGGAAGTTCAACATTATTTAGAAAGGAACGAGGAAGTGTGAAAACTATTAGCAATTATTTATAGTTTTTAAAATAATAAGTATATTTGTTTTAGTATTTGAGACAGGATAATACTCTGGGCAGCCTTGTAAAAGGCAGGACAAAATTCTGGTCAGTCTCATTAAAAGCCCCTTAACTGGGGCTTTTATAGTTTAGGTTCATTATTCACGGATAAATATTTCGCTTTTATCTTTACTAATTGCACCCGTATTCATCTCCTGAAATGCTTTCTTTGTAAAACATGGTATCATCTTACGAAGCCTCGTTAGAGGAACTTTCAGTACACAGAATCGGCAATAAAGTTCAGAACGAATTCTATAGTTTATCCGAGCAGCCACTTGAAATAAATGATGAAATGCTGAGCCGCCTGCTGATGCAGTATTTCCTTATTCCATTTGAAAAAGCGAATGAGGTTTACCGCTTCATGCATTCGAGCAGTGACCTGAACCTGAATGAATTATTTCACTTTAGTTCACATATCTTCTCTGATAACAACAAGTTTCATGAACTAAGCGGCCAGATTACGAAGCATTTGTTCGACATATCTAATCATCCCAAGATAAAATCGGGCGAATTGTATGTTGCCCGGTTTAGCGACCTGCAGCTTGAAGGGGAACTGGTTGATGCAATTGGCATATTCAAGTCGGAGACTAAAGAACCATATTTAAAGGTTAATCCCGCTCAGGGCGGATTTGATCTTAGCTACGAAGAACACGGAATCAATATTCACAAACTTGATAAAGGCTGCCTGATATTTAATACTGATAGGGCGGAAGGCTATAAAGTAATGGTTATTGACCAAACAAACCGGACGGACGCGGCATACTGGAAGGATGAATTTCTTAAATTAAAGATCAGGAATGACAGCTACAACAAAACCGGCAATACTCTTAACGTCTGCAAGAATTTTATCGCTAATAAAATTGATGAGGACTTTGACATCTCCAAAGCCGACAAGATTGACCTCTTAAATAAGTCGCTGAAATATTTTAAGGAAAAAGACAGCTTTGACATCGACGAATTTTCGGAAGAGGTAATTGGAAACGAGAAAGCTATTAAATCATTCAAAAACTTTACGCAGGATTATAATAATGAATTCGATGCCGGGCTCGAAGGTTCATTTGATATATCGAACGCAGCGGTAAAGAAGCAGGCGAAGGTATTCAAAAGCATTCTGAAGCTCGATAAGAACTTTCACATTTATATTCACGGAAACAAAGAGCTGATCGAAAAAGGATTTGATGAAGGTAAATTGATGAATTTCTATAAGGTGTATTTTAAGGAGGAGCAATAAAATCTAGCTTCTTGGGTGGAAATGAACGATCGTTTCCCGCAGATAATCACGGTCCAGGTGTGTATAGATCTCGGTAGTTGTAATGCTCTCATGCCCCAGCATTTCCTGTACAGCTCTAAGGTCTGCGCCGCCTTCGATCAAATGGGTGGCAAATGAATGTCTGAATGTATGCGGGCTGATACTTTTCGTGATACCTGCGGCTTTCGCCAGGTCTTTAATGATAAGAAACACCATCACCCTGGAGAGCGGACTGCCTCTTCTGTTCAGGAATACGAAGTCTTCTTTTCCTGATTTAACAGGAACATGAACACGCACTTCATGGATATAGATATTAAGAAATTTAATCGCTTCGGAGCCGATGGGAACAAGGCGTTCTTTGTTTCCTTTGCCGAGTATCTTTATAAACTCGATATCTAAATGAAGGTTAGAGATCTTAAGTCCGGTTAATTCTGAAACACGCA
>NZ_JBBJNI010000123.1:3508-10315 GCF_037719425.1 Daejeonella sp.
TACCGTACAGGGTCTCCAGCATTGCCTTGTTGCGCATGCCTTCCGGTTTCGACAAATCAATAGCGTCGATAATGCTGTTTATTTCGATTATGTTAAGCGTATCAGGGAGTTTCCGGGTCATTTTGGGGCTTTCCAGAAGGGCAGACGGATCAATCTCAATCTTATTATCCAGCACGAGGTATTTGAAAAACGCTTTTAATCCTGAGAGCACCCGCGCCTGGGTGGAAGGGATCATTCCCAACTCATTTACCCAAACCAGAAAGTCTTTAAGGTCGTTTTTAGTGACTTTCAACGGACTCTTTTCTTCGGACCGGGACATGAAAAACTGCAAAAGCTTATCCACATCATGCAAATATGCTTCGATGGTATTCGCTGATAGCGAGCGTTCCAGTTTTAAATAAGCTTTAAAGCCGCGGAGGCTTGGTTGCCAGTCCAAATTATTTTCTAAGTTTGATTAAAATTATTTCTGATGAAGATACAGATCATTAACGGACCAAATTTAAACTTACTTGGCGTACGCGAGAAATCTATTTACGGTGACAGCAGTTTTGAAGATTATCTTAAAACACTCAGAGACAAATATACAATCATCGATATCGACTACTTTCAAAGTAATGTAGAAGGCGAGATCATCAATAAGCTGCATGAAGTTGGTTTTAGCTACGACGGGATCATTCTAAACGGCGGTGCATATACTCACACATCAATCGGTATTGCTGATGCCATTGCAGGAATCAATACCACAGTTGTAGAGGTTCACATCTCTAATATCTATGCCAGGGAAGAATTCAGGCATGTTTCTCTTTCGGGCAAGAACTGCAGGGGAGTGTTAACCGGTTTCGGACTGGATGGTTACAGGCTAGCCCTGGAAAGCTTTCTATAGGCTGTTAAACGTTTTCTTTTTTTGAACAAAGTATTGCCAAACAATGCTTTTGTTCACCAGTGCGGTGCCGTTAAAACGTGCCGTGCTTATTTTACTCGCTTTTTTCCCAGTTTTAAAGATCGCTTTCAAGAACGCAGTATGAGCTTTGTTGATGGCCCGGGCGTGCTTTGGCCGGCCATCATAAAGGAACTTCAACAGAGATACCAGATCAAGCCACAGCCTGATAAAAATGATAATGCTTGCATGAAAGAAGGATAAATTCTTTTGAATTAGGAACAAGTTGTTCCTAAAATTGAGATAGGTTTTAAATGGGTTTTCGGAGTCCAGGGTTCCGCCGCCTACATGATAAACAACCGAGTCCGGGCAATATATTACCTTATAACCGTTGTTTTTTAAACGCCAGCACAGATCTATTTCTTCCATATGGGCAAAGAAGTCTGCATCCAGTCCGCCGACCTCGATCCATTTGTCTCTTTTTATGAATAATGCTGCGCCGGAAGCCCAGAATATTTCTTTTACATCGTCATACTGACCATTATCCGATTCGACTGAGTCAAAAATCCGGCCCCGGCAGAATGGATAGCCGAACATATCCAGGAAACCGCCAGCCGCACCTGCATGTTCGAACTTGTCCTTTTCCTTGTAAGACAATATTTTTGGCTGAGCAGTAGCGATCTGTGCGTCACTCTCCATCAAATCAATAACAGGCTGTATCCATTGCGGTTGAACTTCAACATCCGAGTTCAGTAATATGAAATAATCACTATCAATCTGGTCCAGGACCTTGTTATACCCGCCTGCAAACCCGTAATTGTTGTCGTTGGTGATGACCTCTATTTGAGGATAGTTAGCTCGAATAAATTCCACAGAAGAATCTGTTGATGCATTATCTCCTACAATGATTCGGAGATTAGGGTATGTACTTGCGAATACTGAAGGAAGGAATTGCTGCAAATAGTTCAATCCATTCCAGTTCAAAATCACAACACTTACGCTGGGTAGTTTAGTCATTTTTAATATCCTCAGGCTTAAACTTCCATCGTTTGTGAGACCAAAGCCAATAGTCAGGCTCTTTCTGAATTAGGTGATCGAGCATCCTGGTGTGTGCATCAGTAATTTCGTGCTCTGCACAGTCTTTTGGATTGTCAATTAAAGGTTCAACTACGCTTTTATAATAACCTCTTTTTATGCGTTTTATACTGAAATATATTATCGGGTTATTTGTTTTGGCGGCAATTTTTTCAACTCCAAGGAATACTGCTGTTGGCTGATTCAGGAAGTTTGTGAAGTACTGTGACTCTTCCCTTGTTGGGGTTTGATCTCCCACAAGAACGAGGACATGTGGCTCATTCTTGTACTCAGCCATTTTTCTCAATGTTTGCTTCATTGGGATCATTATGGTTCCGAACCTTGAGCGTACTGAGTTTATCATGTTATCGAACTTGCTATCTGCTAAGGGTTTATATACGACCAGTATCTCGCAGTTCAATTCAAAAGGAATTCCTAACGGACCCCATTCCCAATTACCGTAGTGGCCTGACACAGCAATCACTGATCTTCCTGAGTCAAGGTGTTTTGTGATGTCTTTGAGGTTTTCAAAATGATAACGCTCATTTAATTCAGCTCTGGTAATTGATATGCTTTTGATTGATTCCACGAACATATCGGCCAGAAAGCTGTAAAATCTCTTCTCAATCCCGGAACGTTCTTCACTTGATTTCCCCGGAAATGCATTTGCAAGGTTGGTTTGCACCACGCTTCTCCGATATTTTAATATATGATAAAGAAAGACAAAGAGGAGATCTGAAATGAGGTAAAGAAGCCAGAAGGGGAGCAGAGAAATAAGTTTTAACAGAAAAGCTACAACCCCGAATAAAACTTTATTCATTCTGAAAATCCTAATTACTCAATGTTGCAATGCTTAATCCCATAGTGAATTGAGAACATTCCTTCCAGAAGGGGAGTTTAATTTACTAATTTCGGCTTCCGGATCACAAACTTAACTCATACAATGCAAAAAGGAGCAATTTTCGCTTTATTTTATCTGCCTCCAATTGAGTATTTCAGCAAACTGCTCGAGAATAAAAACCACTTGTTTATTGAAAATGCCGAGCATTTTGAAAAGCAAAGTTATCGGAACAGGGCTTCTATACATTCTCCTAATGGAAAATTAGATCTGATCGTTCCGGTTATTAAAGGATCGAAGAACCATACTAAGGTGAAGGATGTGAGAATCAGCTATGATTTTAACTGGCAGCGGCTCCATATATTAAGCCTTCAGACCAGCTATAGAAGCTCAGCTTATTTTGAATTTTACGAAGATGATCTGATGCCTTTCTTTGAAAAAAAATGGAACTTTTTATTCGACTATAATGAAGAGTTTTTCAATATTTTACTGCGTTTTCTGAAGCTGAACGTAGTTTACGAATACACTAACAACTTTGTTAAGGAAGACTCTGAGAGTCTGGACTTCAGAAGCAGCATTCATCCAAAACGATCTGGTGAGAATGATGTTAACACTTATTTCCAGGTCTTTGAAGAAAGAAATGGTTTTATACCTAATTTGAGCATTGTTGATCTGCTGTTTAATCAGGGACCACAAAGCAATAAATATCTTTAAGTATGGGCAAGATCCGTCGTATACAGCTGAAGTCTAAAAAATATGTTCCTCTACCGGGTACTAGCCCGGGCTCGGTACAGTTATATGAGGGATCTTTAAAGCCCAAAATTACAGCGTACTCTTATGGTTCTTCGGCTTGTCATTCTGAAGAACTTAAATCGTTCAGCGAGCTCGACCAGCATTTTAAGAACCATCCTACATTAACACATTGGATCGATATTCGCGGAATTGGGGATCTTACGCTCTATGACTACCTGGAGAAGAAATTTAAGGTTCATAAACTTGTTCTGGAAGATATTGCCAATATCCAACAGCGGCCTAAGATCGATGAATATGACGATTATCTTTTCGCTGTTAGCAGGATGCTTTATGTAGATTCTGAACTGGAAATTGAAAATGAACAGATATCGTTTTTGCTTTTTCCAAAAGTGCTTTTCAGCTTTCAGGAAAACTATATTGATACGGTTGATCCTGTTATTCACAGGCTCAAATTGGGAAAGGGCAACATTCGTACGGGAGGTACATCCTTTATGCTCTATTCCCTTATGGATATCATCGTTGATAATTACTTTACCCTTATATACCGACTCGGTGATGAGCTTGAAACTATTGAGGAGCTTCTGTACCGCAAGCCCGACAAAACGCTGATGTATCAAACCCAGTCCATTAAACGGGCTATGATCATGATCAGACGGGCTGTATGGCCAGAAAGGGACAAGATTAATGATATGATCCGAAGTGACAGCAAACTAATTCACAAACAGACAAAGACTTTCCTGAAGGATACTTATGATCATTGCATGCAGGTAATTGACCTCGTGGAAAGTTATAAAGATTTGACCACCAGTCTTATCGATATGAATCTATCTTTCATCAGCAACAGGATGAATGAGATCATGAAGGTCCTGACCATCATTTCCTCGATTTTCATTCCTCTCACATTTATAGCAGGGGTTTACGGGATGAATTTCGCATACCAGGATCCTGAGACCGGGAAGATCCTTGAACATAATATGCCCGAGCTCTATTCGGAGAATGGGTATTTATACACGATGGGGGTAATGTGCCTTATTGCCGTAATCCAGATGATATATTTCTGGCGGAAGGGCTGGCTGAGCAATAGATAATAATCATTCAACTGATACGCAAATTCGTATCTCATTAAAAGGACTATACAACGCTAAAAAAAGCCCGTTTCTCATCTGTAATTCCTACTTTTAACAATGCAATCTTTCGAACTGGATAAATCGGACATTCTTAAGATCAGAAAAGCCCTTGAAGAGGATGATTCTGCCTTAAAGGCCCTGATTTCTGAATATCATCCATCAGAAATTGCAATCCTATTTGAGGGTTTACCTCAGGAAGCCCGGGAACGGATCATTAGCATTCTGCCTGCTGAAGCCGCCTCAGAAGTTATTTCTGAGATGGATGCCGAATTCCACCCGGAGAGATTACTTGAAAACCTTCATCCTGAACGCCGGTCTGAGATAGTTGAAGAGCTCGACTATGATGATGCAACCGATATTATCAGCCAGCTTCCCGAAGAGCAGCAGCAAGAGATATTAGAAGAGCTCGACGAGGAGGATGCATCCAATATTCGTTCGCTTTTAAAGTACGATGATGACACTGCGGGTGGTATAATGAATACCCAGGTTATCAAGATCGGTATGAAATTGATGAAAAAGGATGCGCTGGAACTTGTGATCCAGCAATCCGAGGAAATGGAAGAGTTCTACACGATTAATGTTATTGACGATCACAATGTGCTTCGGGGTATAGTTTCGTTGAAGGATATTATCAAAGCCCGAAACAATGTCAGGATCGAGGAAATTATCAAAACGGATTTTGTGTATGTCAAAGCAGATACAGATCAGGAAGAGGTAGCCAGACTGATTTCCCAATATAATCTAACCAGTGTACCGGTGGTTGATGATAATATGCATCTTTTGGGCCGGATAACCTTTGATGACGTCATTGACGTTATGGAAGAAGAAAATACAGAGGATATTCTGAAAATTTCCGGGGTATCTGAGGATGAGGAACTTGCGGGTAACTGGAAAGAGGCGGTAAAGAGCCGTTTGCCATGGCTGATATTAAATCTAGGTACGGCATTTCTTGCAGCATCCGTAATTCGTTATTTTGACAGTTCTATCGCCCGGATGGGAGTACTTGCCGGTTACATGGTTATGATCGCCGGGATGGGAGGAAATGCAGCTACCCAGGCACTCGCAGTCACAGTACGTCGTATTTCATTGAATGACCTGACTGACGATCAGGCGTACAGGACTGTATTAAAGGAATTCACTGTCGGACTAATAAATGGCGCTACTATTGGCTTTATCATTTTCCTTTTTGCTGTTTTTTATGATAGTAACCCGATGCTGGGACTGGTTATTTTTATCGCTATGACGGGAAATTTGATCATTGCCGGTATGGCTGGCTCCTCGATACCCTTAATGCTGAAAAGGGTTGGAATAGATCCAGCAATCGCATCTTCAATTATAATAACCACATTCACAGACGTTTTTGGCTTCCTACTTTTATTGGGATTAGCGAGTAAGCTATTACTGTAGGTCTGGTGAGGCCTTAATCTATTTTTCATTTCAACGCTGGGGTTTTTATTTTAAATTTGCTAATCCGCACAACGGAACATATACCATATGACTGAGATCAGAAATAACTGGACAAAAGAAGAGATATCGGAGATTTACCACAGCCCTTTACTTGATCTTATTTATCGCGCAGCAACTGTACATAGAGAAAATAAAGACTATTCTGAGGTTCAGATAAGCAGCCTGCTTTCTATTAAAACCGGCGGTTGTCCTGAAGATTGCGCTTATTGTCCGCAGGCTGCCCGCTTCCATACGGATGTTGAAGTACAGGCACTAATGTCGGTAGATCAGGTGACCGATGCTGCTCAAAAGGCAAAGGATGCCGGGGCCTCGCGCTTGTGTATGGGTGCCGCCTGGCGCGAAGTGCGTGATAACCGTGATTTTGACCGGGTTATTGACATGGTGAAATCGGTGAATTCTCTTGATATGGAAGTGTGCTGTACTCTTGGTATGCTTACTGAATCTCAGGCGCAAAGATTAGCTGACGCGGGGCTTTATGCCTACAACCATAACCTCGATACGTCTGAAGATGATTACAAGCGGATAATCACCACCCGTACCTATGACGATCGTCTTAAAACGATAGACAACGCCAGAAAAGCGAAATTAACCGTGTGCAGCGGAGGTATAATTGGGTTAGGAGAAACAGTAGAAGACAGAATTTCGATGTTAAAAACCTTGTCAAATATGGT
>NZ_JBBJNI010000123.1:10325-10833 GCF_037719425.1 Daejeonella sp.
GTTAAGCATCCTGAATCTGTGCCAATCAATGCTCTGGTACCAGTAAAGGGAACGCCGTTGGCTGATCAGCCCAGGGTACCAATATGGGATATGGTCCGGATGATCGCCACAGCACGTATCATTATGCCGAAAACGGTAGTTCGCTTATCAGCCGGAAGAACTGAAATGAGTTTAACTGACCAGGCATTTTGCTTTATGGCGGGAGCCAATTCAATTTTCGCAGGTGACAAATTACTGACTACTCCGAATCCTGCATTTACTGAGGATATGGAAATGTTTAACTTATTAGGCCTTAAGCCCCGGGAAGCCTTCAAGAATGGCCGGCCGCAGGTAAAGATTGAAGAAGAGGTCTGATTAATTAGGTGTCAGTTTTTGGATATCCAAAATCAACTTGTTGATGTAATCCAATTGTTCGTATAAAAGGTATTGGTCTTTTGTTGCTTTTGTGTCGGATGGTACCGGCGGAAAGCGAATTTCTGCCTCTTTGAAATCCTTCGTCCCCATCTTT
>NZ_JBBJNI010000123.1:10843-13264 GCF_037719425.1 Daejeonella sp.
ACTTCAGTCAGCGTATATAAAGATTTACGAATAAGTTTTACATGACTTTCGTTAGTGTCTGGTTTATCGGCATTTTGCAAATTTGTTATTAATGTCGCTATATAGGACGATAGTATGTGATTCAGCACCACAAACTTATGGATTTCCTTATTATTTTGCTGCTTGCTCTTAGGTTCAGATTGCATCCGTTGAAAAGCGCTCCCAAGATTGGCTGAACTCACATAAACATCCTTTCGGGCTAATTTATAAGAAGTAATATCAAAAGGCCTTTCGGCGAGTTCATCAGCTACTTTTAGCAAATAGTGATAATTAGCTACCAATGCCTCGCGCATATAATTTCTCAGATGATCGTATTCCCAATTTGGAAGTATTATGAAACTCGCGGCTAGCGCGATGAGTGACCCTATAAAAGTATCAACGATTCGCTCCTGAGCTATAGTTATATTATTCTCGCCAAGAAAGCTAAACAGTATCAGCGTGTAAGGCGTCATGAACAATACGCTTACGATATAATTTAATCGCTGAAAGCTGAATGTTCCCACCATGAATATGAGAAGGAAGATAAATAAGGTGTACTGGTCTGTGACAAAGATCAGGATCAATGCGCCGGCAACACCACCGCATAGTGTCCCTATCAACCGCTGAACATTCCGCTGTTTGGTGAGGCTGAAAGCGGGTTTAAGTATTACAAGAATCGTTAAAAGGATCCAGTAACTATGATGTCCAAAAGGAAACAGCTTGGAAACCAAATACCCGATAAGGCACATCAGTGCTACGCGAATCGAGTGCCGGAAAATCGAAGATTCAAAGGTAAGGTTTCCTTTCAGGATCTTAATATCAAAGTCCTGGTGTGATACAAACTTTTTCAGGTCTTCCGGACTCCGGATGCTTACACCCGAGAGCTGGGAGTTATCAAAATAACTGTAGATCTTTCGTACCCTGCTGGCCATATTACGAACATTGATCAGGATCTTTTTTAATACCAGATTACTGATGTTGTATTCTTCAACTCTATCGATGCTAATCTTTAGCGTGTCAAGCTCGGCTTTATAATGGTGAAGCCGCTCAGGCCTGTCATTGCTGACAATGAAATAACTGAGGTTTTCCAGTTCTTCACTAAACTTTACGATGACATCCCTAAATCCTTTCAGTGCGTCAGTTCTTCCATAGGTATTTCTGATCGCCTGATAATCATAATGAGTAGCCATTGTTTGTTCAAAAAGATCTACGATATCCACGAATACCAATATCAGGAGTCGCCCGGAGCTGGTTGATTCCTTAACCATCAGCTTGCTTTTAAAAAGCAGTTCCCTAACATTGTCCTGATGCTGGTGAACTATAACCTGTTGTTCTACAAGTTTTTTATAGTTCTCATCATGGTCGGTTGCCAGATCATAAAAATCTGCTTTTATCTTAACGAAAACGGCCACCTCGCGGATACATTCTCCCAAAGCCTGCTGAGCAAGGCGATATGGCCTGATCTGACTTAATGAGATACTAAGCAGTGTATACCAAATTCCACCAGCCAGAATATAAAGTGCGTGCTTCCAGATGCCCGCATGCGCTACAACATCCTCATCAATTGTAAGGATCATAATTATTAAAGCAGCAGTTCCGATTGACGAGGCCCGGTTGCCGTAGACCGAAAACATTGAAAAGAAAAAGCATAAGACCAGTATTTCCAGGCCGACAAGTATTGGGCTCCAGTTAATAAGGCTTGTTAAAACTGCGGTAAGAAATACAAAAAGATTGCAGAAAAGCATTCCATTCCGCTTGTGAACAACGGGCCCGGGATTGTCGGCTATGCTAACGCAAAGTGCACCAAGAGAAATTGTGAGACCTACAGACAGCCGGTCGAGGTTATAAAAAACAAGAGAGGGGAGAAGGACACCAAAGGTTATTCGTAGTCCATCGGAAAAATACTGGCTGAATATAAAAGATTTAATTTCCCTAGACTGGTTCATTCACACAAAAATACCCTTATCTGAACTGATTAACAATTCAGATAAGGGTAAATTTACACTGCGGTAACTCGGGTTTCGACGTTTCCGCGAGTGGCTTTAGAATATGGGCAGACCCGGTGTGCCTTGTCGGCCAGTTTCTGGGTTTCTTCCGCAGTAAAGCCTGGAATATGGACATCGAGCTCCGCGGATAGTGCAAAGCCATTACCATCTTTATTGAATGTGACATGAACATTTACAGTAGCTTCAGATACATCAGCTCCTTCATGTTCAGCTATTGTTCCTAAGGCCCCGAGATAACAAGCTCCCCACGCCCCGGCAAACAGTTGTTCGGGATTAGAAGAACCGCCCTGTCCGCCCATTTCATGTGGTTTATGGAGATCCATTTCTAATATTCCGTCTGAGGTGACTTGTCCTGACATAGGTTGACAAAAAACAAGGTCAACGATGAATAGAAATC
>NZ_JBBJNI010000124.1:0-13220 GCF_037719425.1 Daejeonella sp.
CTTTTGGATTGCGCCAGCTTGCTCCATGAACATATGCCCACCATTGCAATGGATTTTCATACGACACAGGCTGTGCTGTAGGTGTAAATACTCCCGAACCTGGTACCAGGTTTTCAACCGGCACACCGGGAAAGTCGGCAGGGTTTATTGGCTGTTCAGCCACAGTTTGGTACTTGGTTGCTTTTACAAAACGCTCGTATTCAGCATTCGTTACCTCATGTTCATCCATCCAAAACCCTTTTAGATTAACTTTATGGATTGGCTGTGCATCCGCGAAAGCGGGATCATTTGAACCCATATCAAATGTGCCCGGAGGGATCCAGACCATTTTCTCCGCGACAGTATCTATGCTTGCCGCTAAAGGTGCTTCCTCTTTAGAAGAGTCCTTGGTCTTTTGGGTGCAGCTAAAAAATGCCGAAATGAAAAAGAAAGCGGTTATTAAAAGTGAAAGGCTTTTCATGGAATGGAATATATAACATTAAAGAGAATCTAAAAATAAGATTCATCCTTCAATTCTGCACATGTGTAATGAGATTTGTTACAACCTTCCGAGCAAGGTGCATTCTAGCGAAGTACTTGTGCCATGCGCTTCTGATGATCTCCGGATAATGTGAGCTTCCCCGCCGCTGCATTAGACTCCAGCTGTTTTACATTTGACGAAGATGGAATCACCGGCCCCATACCGCGAATTGACAACATGTAAGCGATCACCAATTGACTAAGCTCGATATTCAATTCATGTGCAATCTTCGAAAGTTCATGAAGCTTTTGCAAAGTCTTTTCGTTAGCCTTCTCTTCTATAAGGCCTTCGTCAAACAACCTGTCGCCCGGGCCGGCAGCCTTGGGATCAAGGTATTTATCGGTGAGCAGGCCGCGTGCCATAGGACTCCATGCGATATAAGAAATTCCGGCACTTTCAGCATATTCCCTTGCACCTTCGAACCCCGCTCCCTCCCGGTTCAGAATGTCGAATTGGTTTTGGAGCGCTAAAACACCTACGCGTGACGATAGTTTTCCTGCACTGGATTGATACGACTTAAGCTGTTCTGCGGTGAAGTTAGAAACCGAAAAGTAACGAACCAGATCCTGTTTTACCAGATCCTCAACTGCCATCAGACTTTCCTCGACAGGCGTAGATGTATCAAATGAATGGAAATAAAGAATATCGATATGGTCGGATTGCAATCGCTCAAGGCTGGCATAAACTGCTTCCATGATATTGGTTCTGGAAAGGCCGCAGTGATTTGGAGTAAGGCCATCCATGGCCCCCGAAAGCTTAGTAGCGACAACTATGTTTCTTCGCTGATCTGGATTATTTTTGAACCAGGAACCGATCAATCGTTCAGAGTTCCCGGACGCATTATTGTACCGGTTTGCTGTATCCCAAAAGGTGACACCTAGCTCTACTGCCCTGTCAAAGATCTGCAGAGAGTTCTTTTCATCAATTCTTGAGCCATCCCCTGTTTCAGGATAGCCCATTTTCCATGTTCCCAGTCCTATATTTGAAACCTTTAAACCAGACTTTCCTAATGTCCGGTAAGGCATCGCGTTGAAATCATTTACTTCAAAAGGGATATTATAAAACCGTGTATCTATCTTCTTATTTTCCATGCAATGGATATATTAAATTAAAAGATCGTAACAAGCCTAACGAACAGCTTATTAAGAATATAGCCCAAAAAGCTATTTATTCTTTACTTCGTAGCTGTGAACAGTGACAACGGGTTGATTATTATATTTCAAAGCTTCGTCATCCATATATTTCACAAAATCCTTTTCGTTATTGTTCACCTGACCGAAGCTCCAGGCTCCAACGATCATATATTCATAAGCCAGGTCTGAAGTAGCAGGTATTTTGAAAACATGGTTCTCTCCATAGTTTTTAATTGCTTTATATTCCGCCTTAAACTTATCTTTCACCACCAGTCCAAGCGCTTGCCATGGCACACGCAAAACCTCATCGCCGATATCTTCGTCAGGTATCCGTGCATCAACATCCTTACCCATTGAAATAGCTATTCCGTTCTTATTTATTGCCTTGTATTCATTCATGATCTTACGGATACCAGCGCCAAAGTCAGCGTTAGCAGAAGGCGGCAGAAATTTGGTAAATTTAGTCTCCACAATACTCCAGCTCTTGTTAGCGATTGCTGTATAATATTGCTCAACCTCATAGAAACCTTTACCCGAGTTCCAGTTAGTTGTAGTAACCTTGATCATACTCCTTAGCGGACCGTTATAAACCTGGCTGAAAGCATACCGTGTATCATCGAAAGGCCCCTTATTTTTGAAGGGAGAGTGATAAGCGCGTGTTGGGCTTTCCATGTCAGCAGGGTTTTCAAAAATACACATACCGCCTGCGCCAAAGGTATTGGCCACGGTCATGATATCTGTGCCCATTTCCCATGGCATATAATAGCCGGATTTATTTGTAGAATACTCGTAATAGGCCGTAAGCATAGGTGCGCGTTTTCCGTGCAGATCAACATCATGAGGATACCATAATTTCCAGCCCATATCTTTTGATTCCCATAGAGGAACAGTGTGCCTGCCATAGTTAGAAAGGGACGCGTGAACCTGGTGCTCATAAAGCCCGCGTTCGTAAGCATCGATATAGATATAAAAATTCCGGCTTTCTTTTGGAGCCAGGTCTGTCATAAAGAATATCTCATCCCAAATCCCGTCAGTGTCTTTATCATCAACCTGAAGCTCTACATAGTGTCCGTTGATTTCTTTTCGTCTGACATACCCGCCCATAGCCTTAAGTTGTGCCACCGTTGGCTCCGGATCTGAAGGAAGTGAAGGGTCTACTACTCCGATCCATCTTTCGGGGATGTTCTGGAATGGAAGGCTGCTTCTTGGAACTACAACAGGAGAACCTTTAACCGGAATATTTAGCGGATTGGTGACTGTGATCCGGATCCTGCGGCTGGGATTGTAATCCTTGCCTTCAGAATACCAGCCGGTTTGGACCTGCGCTTGCGCGGAAGCAGCGAATAAGAGAACGAAGAGCACAGGTTTGAAGCCCTTGTTAATGTCATTTTTAATCATGTAAATAGCATTAGAGGTAATTTAAAGTTTCGGCCGCTCTTGCCTGCGATAAATGCCGGAATCACGACCAGCAATTATTTTAGTTTAAGCAGGCGTTTCGAATTCCCGTAAAGAATCTTCCGTTCTACCCGTTTACTAGGCGCAACTCGTTTAATACCCGCGATGATCTTAGCCCCGGTGCATTTCTCCCCATGGCCGAAAGCATCAGGGCAATCACTTCCGAAAACTATCTGGTCCTGATGACGCTCCATAAAGGCTTTCATGTGTTCTTCGTCACGCAAAATGGCATTGAGGCCGGACGGCGCAGAAAGATCTGCATACAGGTTCTTATACTTAGTCAGAAGAACGTCTACAAGACCACCGGGAGTTACTTTACCTTTTGGATAGATATTATTCTGGTCCACCTGTTCCTTGCCCATATTGGCCCACCATGATTGCGAGTGAGCTAAAAACTTCACGTTTGGATATTTTTCGAGCATCGTGTGAAAACGCTCCAATCCGCGGTTGTACATTTTATGCTGCCAGTGCATCAAAATAGGAACATCATATTTATCTGCTAAAGCGTAGATCCTCTGCATTTCCGGAGAATCGCATTCGACGTTAAATTTCGACTCACCAATGAATGGTGCGCCTAGCTTAAGATACTTTTCAATCTCTTCAATTGCTCCCGGAAAGTCGGGCACCTCATTCGCTCCGAAAAGAAATTCTTTTGGATATTTCTTTGAGAAATTATAGCATGCTTCATTCCCGGTGGCTTTAGCCTGAAGGCCATTTCCAACGCCATAATAGGTAGATCCATAATCAAGCGGGCGACCCGCAGGCTGTAATACTGTAAGCGTTACCCCCATTGCCCTTTGGTGAGCCAAAAGTTGATCGTCAGTCCGGTCTACGTAATTAGTGTGCTGATGAATATCGATAATAGGTTCGCCGGTTTGGGCGAATAAACTATTATTCATAAGCAGAGATGGTACACTTAAGCCGACAAAAACCCCAATTCCGGTTATTGAATTCTGCTTAATAAATGCGCGTCTGGAATAGTTCTTCATTTTAGCTGTTTTTAATTCTTTAAAACCATTTTGTGTTTCCTGTAATGCTCTTTAATAAAGGGTAATGGTCTTTACGTACCGTGCCCTCTTTCGAAATAGTATATCCTTTAGGCGATCCTCCGGGCCATTTCAGGTTGTTGACTTGATGCAGTAAAAGCTTACGGTGTTCTTCTATCACCTTTTTACTCTCTTTTTTATAGGCAATATTATTCCACTCGTTATCATCGGTCTCGTGGTCATATAATTCTTCAAGATTTATAAACGGGTAATAAATATACCGGTAACGGTCTGTCCGGATGGTATAGGCATCCCCTCCCGGCGCAGTAGCGGCCTCTTTAAGCTCGTATCCGGTCACAACACCTTTATGATCAAAGCTCGTTCCCCTGAGCATAGGCACGAGGCTTTGCCCATCGAGATAAGCAGGAGCTTTCTCCCCGATCAATTCGGCGAGAGTTGGATAGAGGTCAATAATACCAACCGGCTTGTGTGTAGATGTGCCCGGCTTACTAACGCCCGGCGCCATAATAAACAATGGTGCGCGTGTCGATCGTTCCCATAGAGTGAACTTTTCCCAGTTCTCTTTCTCCCCCATGTGCATCCCATGATCAGACCATAAGACTACGATAGTATTATTTTTATAGACCGACTTCTCAAATGCGTCAAGCAGTCTCCCGAGCATAGCATCCGTAAAAGATATGGTTGCCATATATGCCTGAACTACTTTCTTCTGCTGGTTATTATCTACGATGAATTTATGCAAAGGCCGTCTGCCGTGAATGAAGGCGTCTTCAAGATCATTCTCCTTGATCTTTACATCCGGAACTGATTCCAGAGGGTACATATCAAAATATTTCAGCGGGACTTCCCAAGGATCGTGAGGCTTTGTCAGGCCTACAGCAAGGAAAAATGGCTTTTCATACTTAAGTGAAAGCTGATAATTAGCCCAGTCAACAATTTGATAATCTGCCATATACTCGTCGCCAAGGGCGATTGGGCCCCAGGTAAAATAATCAGGTTGTGTTCCTGTGAATTGCTTCGGATCGATCACGTTTAAAGGCGCACGCACCTGGAAAGGAATTGGTATGGCAAGGCTTGGATAATAATAGTCCCATCCCTTAGCTTCAGATTGGTTTACAATAGCCCGTGGTGGTGCAAGTGTATGATAGATCTTGCCTCCAGCAAGAGTTGTATATCCCTTACCCTTAAAAAATTGCTCTATGGTTTGAACATCTTTTAAGGCTGGCAAGTCTCTCCATTGTGCATGTTTCCAACCTGTAATACCCGATTTAGCTGGATGTACTCCCGTCATGATAGCCGCACGCGAAGGCGCGCACGCAGGAGAAGGTACGTGTGCATTTGTAAATCTCATTGACATTTTGGCCAGACGATCAAAATTCGGTGTCTTAAGTCCCGGCACTCCCCCAAAGCCAGCAGGATTAATCCAATCATTTAAATCGTCAATAGAGATAAAAAGTACATTTTGTTTTACTGATGGATTGGTTTGAGCGCTGCTATAAAATGCGATCAACAGAATAAACAGATCAATGCAGAGAATCTTAAGCAAAAAGAGTTGTCCAGATTTTAGACTTGATTTCATTTATGTGGGTATTAATTGAAAATTCTGTTTAAGAAAATTGGCCGGAAGGTTTTTCTCCTCGTTTCGAATTTCTATCGAAAGCAAGAACGCAAACCGTAAGCTGCCTATTTTATGTTAATATCTTTTATGCTACTGAGCTTCTTGTCACTTTCTAGGGATCCGGCAAACGCATTTTCAGGAACGATCGAAGCTACTAAACCTGTACTAAAAATAGCAAGGCCAGAAAGGGAGCTATTCCTGATAAAATCGCGTCTTATATTACTCATCATTATATTTTATCTATACGCCTTAAAAACTCGTCAAAAACGAGGAAACTGTTTTCTACTGAATCCAAGGGCACGGTATCCGCGGTATCATCAGGGCGGTGATATACAGGCAGTGTCTTTTCATCATAACCGCGGCTGTTGGCGTGAAGTGCCTGTGCTCCTGATGGACGAAAGGGCTCAGAGTCCATAACGAAGCCATCGCTGCTATCGAAAATCGGTGCGGAATCTATGTTCAGATCTTTGTGTATCTTTTTAAGTATGTCTTTTATTTGTTCCTGCTTTGATGAGATCCATAAGTTATTTCCATAGGTAAGTGAATCCAGGTTAATTACAAAACGGATGTTTTGCATGGTATCATCCGCAATGCATTTCTCAGCATAATGATTCGCGCCAAAGTATCCGAATTCTTCGTTGTCAGTTGCTACAAATGTTAGTGTGTGATTATAGTTACTGGTGGCGGCAGAATGAGCTAACATCATCATTAATATAACGGAGGCGGTATTATCGTTAGCGCCGGGCGAGTTATACACCGTATCGGCATGAGCCAGAAATAAGATCTCATCTTTTCGCTTGCCCGGTAATTTCCCAACAATATTACAACCTTTAGCTCCCGGGATAAACCGGGTGGGAAATTTAACCCATGCCTGAGTTCTATTTTTAACAGCGCTTTCCAGTAAAGGCTTATCCTGTTTGCCAATACTGAACGAGGGAATTGTATTCCCGCTGGTACGCCCTTGATAATGTGTTATTGCTTTCCCGTAAGGTGAAATAGTTATTGATGCTGCTGGTTTACCGCTTAGCTCATCCACAATTATAAACCCTGAATTGCTTTTCTGAATAAACCCTTTCATCCCCACGATAGATGTTCCTTCCTCTCCATACGCCGGGACGGCTTCAATACGTTGACCACCAATTAGAAATTCAGGGTCTCTGATCAATTCCCATTTCTCAAAATCATAAGTATCATATCCTACATAAGGAAGAGATCTTTTCATTTCCTGCTTTATGATCTTTGCTCCTTTGGCAAATGATTTTGAACCACTCGGCCTTGGACCAATTTCGGTGCATAATTTTCTAAGAAGATTGAGCGTATACTCTTGTCTTTGCTTAGGCGTGCCCACTAAGCCACTTTGATCTTGTTGCGCAAAAACAGGAAACCCGGCAAGCGTTAAAACCATCCCGGCACTTGTCAAGCCTACAAAATCACGCCTTTTCATCTTCGCAAGACTATTTTTACAAAAAACTATATCTCTAACTAAATAATGTTGAAATTTTACCTTTTCTCTCAATAATCCTGTTTAATGCCAGGAGATTGAGCATTAGATGCCGGGGGTGATGGTAATGTTCCGCACGGGTCTTCTGTTTTACTTCCAAAACCCGATCGCCGCCTGCCGGCCAGAACAAATACTCAGGACGATCGAAATTCTTGTGCACATAGGCCAGCGTTTCAGTGAAACAATCCTGTGCCCACTTGTCGCCTGTATGTTCTGCCAGAAAAAGAGTTCCTATAAGTACTTCTTCCTGAAGCCAGAGCACCTTATCAACTTTCCAGATATTTTTGGCTACGCTGTCGAGCGACCTGAAATAGCCTCCAAACACTCCATCCTTTGCGGTATTAACATGCCGCTTGAACACCTCTACGGTACGGTTGAATAGTTGCTGGTCCTTCCGGCGCGCTGCTTCGAAAATCAGCATCCAGCAAGTTTCGATCCCGTGGCCTGTGTATGCAAAATCGCCAAAAGAATTATTTGGCCGGCTAAAGTCGTGATTTAGCACCTCGTTAAATAACTTATATTCCGGGTTGAGATGGTGATTTAACAATGCATCCAGACAGCGGTCTGCTATTTTTTGAATATCGGCATCAGGCACGGTTTCCAGCATTTGTGTGGCAGCCCTCAGAAAAACCATCCAGTGTCCTACTACTCTGGGTGCCGGGATCTTTGGAGCTTCCGGATTAAGATAATTAACATAATAATCATAGTCCGGACTGTCATAACGTGCCATACATGCCAGAACAATCTTCTTTGCAAGAGCTTTATATTCGGTTTGTCCTGATGCTTTAGCATATTCAGCAAGCCCTTCTGCGATGAATAAACCTGTATAAATATCGCCATCACCACTAAGTACTTTTCCTTCGCTTGTAAATGAGGTTGGCCAGAAACTATTATCTGCTGGCTTAAGTTTTAGGATCAGATCTTTTGATTTCCGGGCTACCTCCAGGTATTTGGGATCCTTCTTAAGGTTATTGTATAAAAATGAATACGTCCATAAGCCCCGTCCTTCAAACCAGGCACTTTTATTTGTACCCAGTTGCTTGCCTGTTTCGATATCTACCGAGCAATTAAAACCACCATTTTGATGATCGATAACATATTTGTCCATATTGGGCAAAAACTTGTCAAAAAGGTCTGACCTATATTTGGCCTGCAATGTAGAAAGCAACGTGTCACGCTGCGATCCATCAAACACAAAACCAATATCAGGGACTTCCGAACCTGTCTTTAAAACGCTGCATCCGGCGATTCCTGTTGTTCCTAAACCAACAATAGCGGCCGTTGACATAAACTGTCTTCTTTTCATTTTGAATATTGAGTTTCGCTTATCTTTTCGTCCGGTATTTAACAATATCACACGACCTAAAATACAATTATTTTTAATAGTTTGCACCTTTTCCCAAAGGAAATTTATTAGGATTTAGAGCTTCGTGTACGTAAACAATATTTAAATCATGGCTGCAGACGTGCACAAGCTATTTTATTTCAGTCACCTCCATCAAGCCTGGC
Source organism: Daejeonella sp. (assembly GCF_037719425.1). Classification (GTDB taxonomy): domain Bacteria; phylum Bacteroidota; class Bacteroidia; order Sphingobacteriales; family Sphingobacteriaceae; genus Daejeonella. Next base: position 8,744 of record NZ_JBBJNI010000124.1, read on the forward strand.
GCTGCACCAGCGATTTCCTTAAAATTGTGACAATTAAAAACTGTAACATTGCTAAACATAGGCCTCTTCAAGCATCCCTTGGTATATCTTTGGCAGTTGACGTTGCGACCACCTAAAAGTGTATAAACCCGGGTAAAAGCAAAAATTAGAAGCTGTTTACAGCCTATTACGATGCTCTTATGATTAGAATAATATTTACCTCTTTTTTTGTTTTATGCTGCATGGTCACCTTCGGTCAATCCTATTCTGTAAAAGGAACAGTGAAAGATACCGCGGGCCTGCCGATAACTGGTACTCTTGTAAAATTAAAATGGGGAAACGATAGTGTGGCTACCTCTGTAAATATCAATGGTGATTTCGCGCTTAATAACGTCAAATCTGCAGACTTCACCCTTTCAGCGGCATTTATCGGCTTTCATACATTCCTAAAACAATACAAGATCGAAAACGGCGTGAGCCTGACAGTCCCTCCTATTGTATTAAAGGAGGGTGTTAATACGTTAAGCGAGGTAGTAATTACAGCGGTTACAGCAATGAAAGTTGGCGAAGACACCGTGACGTTTAATGCATCATCGTTCCCGGTCAGAGAAGGCGATGCTGTAGATGAATTACTCAGGAAACTTCCGGGTGTAAAAGTGGATGCTGATGGTGTTGTGACGAACCAGGGTCAGACTATCACAAAGATCCGTGTCAATGGTAAAGACTTTTTTGGCGGCGACGTAGCCACAGCTATTAAGAATCTGCCTGCAGAGATCATAAAGAACCTTCAGTTTATTGATGATTATGGTGATCAAGCAAATTTAACAGGTATTAAGACCGGGGAACCGGAGAAGATCCTGAATGTAACAATAGCTGAAGATAAGAATAAAGGCTATTTTGTACGAGCGGGTGTGGGACTCGGGAATGAAGACCGCTATAATACTGGTATCCGTGGAAATGTGTTCAAGGGCGAGGAACGTTTTTCTTTCGACGGCACGGTGACTAACGCAAATCGGGGTGGTGGTGGCGGTAACGGTATAACTTCTACTAATGCTGCAGGTTTGAGTTATCAAAACCAATGGAATAAGAAGCTTTCAGCTGATGCCGGATATAGTTTTAATAACAGGAGAAACCTCACCATTGGAAGAGCATTCACGCAGAACTTTCTAGAGAAATTTACGCGTCTTCAAGACGAAACTACCACTAATAACAGTGACAACTACAGCCACAGTTTATCAGGCAACCTGGAGTATCGCAGAAACTCTCTTAACTTCCTGAAGATATCACCAAAGATATCTTACAATACCGCTGAATCTGACAACCTGGGCTTTTACACCATAACTCAGGAAAAACTGTTGACCAAAAGAAACAATCAATCATCCAACGACAATTCGTCGGCCAATATTTCTACCAATGTGTTCTATCACCATAAGTTCCATAAAAAGGGCAGGAATATCAGTTTGCGCGGGAGTGTGAACCTCTCTAATGGTGATAGCTTCCGGGATGTTCTTAATAACTATATCATCACCCAAGCGGGGCTTGACTCGTTGCGCTTACAAAACCAGCTGATTAATAACACCAACAAGAACTTCTCAACCGGCGCGAATGTTTCCTACATGGAACCGCTCGGCAAAAGGAATTATATAGAGTTTAGCTATAACTGGAACCGGTCAGTTTCAAGCACTAATAGAAATACTAACGATATCTTAAGCGGTGTTCAGGTATTCAATCCCAACCTTAGCAACCAATACGAATACCAGTTTGTAACCAACCGATTCGGCTTTAACTATCGGTTCATCGAAAAGAAATACAACTATTCTCTTGGATTAAATGCACAACCGGCTTTGCTTACCGGTCAGAATCTCAGCAAGAATATTAATACCAGAAACAGCACGTTTAATTTTATTCCTTCAGCCCGGTTTGTTTACAATTTTACGAAGCAGCAGTCTTTGCAGGTTAATTACTGGGGAAGAAACAACCAGCCAGGCTTCCTGCAGCTTCAACCAATCTCAGACAATTCAAATCTTCAGAACGTAGTTACTGGTAACCCTAACCTGAACCCGGAGTTTATTCATGCAGTTAATGCCCGGTACAATCAAACGGACTGGAACATGGGACATTTCCTGACTGCGAACCTTTCTTACAATCAAACGCAGGATAAGATCGTAACCACGAAAGTGCTGATTCCTGGTACCATAAACCAGGTGACGAGTTATACCAACACGGATGGTTTCTATACGATGAGCGGTGACTATTCATACGGCAAGCCTTTCGCCGACAGGAAATTCACGATCACTTACGGCGGAAACGCATCACTGAATAATAATGTGGCATTCATTAGCGATAGTAAAAACATTGCCAGGAACTTGAACATCCGCCAGGAACTTGAATTTGAGGTGGATATAGACGACGTTATTGATCTGGAACTGGAGACATCTTACGGCATCAACACAACAAAGTATTCACAGGAGAACCTTGTTGATCGTCGCACCAACTCGATGCGCTATACGCTCCGCGGCCGTAACTTCTTCTTCAAAGACCTAACGATCGGTTATGACCTGAGCAAGACAGTTAACAGCGGATTTGACAACTCTATCATTAAAAACCCTACCATCCTTGGGGCACACGCCGAATACCAGTTTCTGAAAGGCAATGCAGCCAGGATCCGTTTCGAGGCATTTGACTTGCTCGACCAAAACACCGGAATATCAAGAGATGTATTCGATAATGTCATCGTTGACAGGCAAACCAACCGTTTAGGACAATACTTCATGCTTTCGTTAAACATGACCTTACGTAAATTTGGCGGAAAAGGACAAGGCCCACGAACTAACAATCAAAACGGCGCGGGAAATAATAACAATAATAACAGGCCCGGAGGCGGTAATAACAACGGAAACAGGAATTCTAATTAAATTAAAAAGTGGACAGTTGAAAATGCCTGCTTATACATCTCCATGAGGACCGGGATCTTGATCCTCATACCTCAAAGTCCAAATTCTCCGTAATCCTCTTACCTTCATTCTTAAACGACTTGATATACTTTGCAATCCGCTTCTTGCCGGTATCAAGATCTGAATTATTCAGGTTTATATTCAGAAGATCTATGAACCATGGAATCTTGAACTCGTTGAAAACATAGATATCGGCTATTTCCTTGGAGATAGGCAAAGTGCTTGTTTTCGAAGCATCATACACATCTTTATTACCAGCCTTAAGCAGTTTAGTGTACTCTTCTTCCATCAGGCGCTCCAGCAGTTTTTTTGTGAATGTATCACCTGCCTTCACTCCTGTTTCGGGATCGTCTTCTGTGAATTTAGCACCCTTGCTGAGCCATTCCCAAACGATACTCAGCCGTATCTCTCCCGTGGCCATATCTTCCATCAGATAAAGGATATCATCATTGCCAAAGTAATCGGCTGCCTTAAGCGCTGCAGCCTGCATACCCTGCCCAAATGCGTTTCCATATTGTAGGGCAACACTTAGGAGGTTCCGTGCTCCTCTAATGCTTATAGGTGCATCTTCAATAAGGATCAAACCATCAGCATCCGCTTGCGTATACGTTAATGCGGGAAATGTTCTGCCCAGCTGGTTTGGCTGGCCAACTTTCTCCCAAACTGGTCTTACTATATTTACCATCTTCCAGTGTGCAACCCACTTACCACTGGCACCCTCGCGTTGTTCACGCTCTGCTCCTGCCACAGCTTTCTGCATACTTGCAGAAACACCTTCGGCAGAACCTACAGGTATATTAGGTTCCATACCGCCTTGCCACAATGCAAAGTTTCCTTTGATATCGGGTGTGTTCACTGCACGCCGTACACGGTCTTCATAATTGCGCATGTAGCCATAGGTCATTGTGATCGACTCTATATTCGGATTAATAAAGCTTTTATTCCATGCCATCGCATCAGCCACGCTATTGATGTAATCCCATCTGCCCGTATTATATCCAACAAAGTGTTTTCCCAAGACAGCCCGGATCTCCATCAGCATATGTGTAGCTTCAAGCTGCTCTACTAGCAGATAGACCTTAATAGTCCCTTCAGTTAATCCGAGATGGCCTTCGAGTACACTTAGCATCTCATTCCACAAAGCGGCTTCTTCCGCAGTCTGGATCTTTGGCAGGTAAAGAACTATGGACGAACCCGCCTTTTGCAGTTCCTGGTAATTATTCACTACGTATAATGTAAGGTCGGCAATGGAAGCCGCTAAAGCTACGCCATCCGAATCGCGGATATGCCGGTCATCTAAGTGAAGGCCCCTGCAACGGAATATCTTAGTGGTGAAGTCAAGCTGTGCTTTCCAATCTTTAACCATGGGGTAGCCCAGAAAGCCTTCTGACCAGCGATTCATATCCCCCGCAACTTGTTCTGCCACCTTAAGGAACACAGGGTCCTTACGAATCGCCAGTTTCAGGTTACGCTGGTTATCCAGCGACATGCTGTCTATCTGACCCAATGCGTCTTCTCCGTCAAACATCCATCCATCTGCACCT
>NZ_JBBJNI010000008.1:0-56070 GCF_037719425.1 Daejeonella sp.
AGATTATGACACGCTATAAAAGCGGCTCCATTATTAATATAGCTTCAGTTTACGGGGTTGTAGGTCCGGACTTTACTGTGTATGATGGCACTAATATGACTATGCCAGCGGCATATTCGGCTATTAAGGGCGCGATTGTGAATTTCACCCGATACCTTGCGGCTTATCTTGGCCCATATAATATTCGTGTAAATACAGTGTCACCTGGAGGGATTTTCGATCAACAAAATCCTATTTTTGTGAAAAATTATGAAAATAAAGTTCCCATGAGAAGAATGGGGTTGCCTGATGATATTTCTCCTTCAGTTACTTTCCTGTTGTCTGACGATGCAAAGTATATAACCGGGCAAAATTTGATCATTGATGGTGGATGGACAGCTATTTAATTATTTAATAAATTTATGAGTACGATGAAAATTTTCTGGTGTAAGAACTGCTTAAATATGTCAACCAGACCAAGAATTGCCTTTGATAAGCGAGGATGGTGCAATGCCTGCCAATGGATGGAGGAAAAAAAGACGGTCGATTGGGAACTTAGAAAAAAGGAGTTAAATACCCTGTTAGATAAATACCGATCTAAAAACGGCAATTTTGATTGTATAACTACAGTGAGTGGGGGTAAAGACGGATCCTATGTTTCATATGTGTTGAAACATAAATATGGAATGAACCCACTCGCAATAACTGTGAGACCTGCATTGGCGCTTGAAATAGGCGACAAGAATCTACTTAATTTCATTTATTCCGGGTATAACCATATTCATTTAACACCCAATCCGCTTGTACTTGATCGTCTTAATAAATATGGCTTTATTGAGAAGGGTTTCCCATACTATGGATGGTTAATAGCAATTATGACTGCAGTAATTAAAACCGCAGGAAATTTTAAGATTCCTTTGATTTTTTATGGAGAGGATGGTGAAGTTGAATACGGTGGATCAACGGAGAGTAAGAATAACGCACTATATGATATTAATTATATGAAGCGTGTTTATCTTGAAGGTGGACATGAAAAAGTGCTTGAAAGAATCCGGCAGGACAAGGATATAACTGAGGCTGATTTGGCATTCTTTAAGTTCCCTGATGATCATGAAATTTCAGAGATTGGGCTCTCCTTTACTCATATGTCATATTTTGAGCCATGGGATTCCTACCGGAATTATATAGTTGCGAAAGAGAATTGTGGGCTAACTGAAAAAGAAGAAGGCAATACCGATACATTTACAAACTTTGCACAAAATGACCAAGCTTTATATGCATTGCATGCCTATTTAATGTATTTGAAGTTCGGTTTTGGACGCGCTACTCAGGATGCTGGAATTGAAATCAGAAGAGGATCTATGACCAGAGATCAGGCATTAAATTTGGTTAAAATGTATGATAATGCTTATCCACATGATCTGATAGAAACCTATCTTGATTATTATCAGATGACTAAAGAGGAATTTGATTCGGTTTTAGATAAATATGTAAATAGATCACTTTTCGAGAAAATTGATGGAATCTGGCAACCTAAATTTGTGCCTGGGGAAGAGTTTGAGATATGACAGTTGTTATTGTTGACTATGGCATGGGTAACATTCGATCTATTAAAAGCACACTCAATTATTTAGGTGTACAGGATGTTATTGTTTCATTTGATCCCAAAGTTTTAAAAAATGGTGACAAATTGATACTACCAGGAGTAGGATCGTTTGGTAAGGCAATTGCCCGGATACGGGAAAGAGGCTTAGACGTTTGCTTAAATGAACTTGTCGTTAACGGCTCTAAACCTATTTTGGGGATATGCCTGGGAATGCAGCTCATGGGCATCTCCAGCAACGAAGATGGAATCAACAACGGCTTGGGTTTAGTTAAGGGTCTCGTTACCAAATTTGACAACACTCACCTCAAGATTCCACATGTTGGATTTAATCAGGTGATGATTAATAATAAATTAAAACTTTACAACGGTTTTGAAGAGGAGGCAGATTTTTATTTTACTCATAGCTATAAAATGACAAGCAGCTATGATATCAGTCAATGTCATTGCAAATACGGAGATGATTTTGTAGCAAGCTTTGAAAATAACAATATCGCTGGTGTACAGTACCACCCTGAACTTAGCCAAAATAATGGGCTTCATGTGTTTCGAAATTTTCTTGAGAAATTCTGATGTTAAGAAAGCGAATTATATTTACTCTCATATATAGTGATGGATTTTTCATGCAAAGCAGAAATTTCAGGCTGCAGAAAGTCGGAAATTTAACGTGGCTTGAAAGGAATTATAGATTTCAAAAGATAGCCTTTTCCCTTGATGAGCTAATTGTGCTAAATGCGTCCAAAAATGTGAAATCGATGTTGCAGTTTGCAGAAACTGTTTCTGAACTCGTTAATGATGTTTTTATACCAATAGCTGCCGGAGGAGGAATACGGAGTGAAGAGGATGCAGAAATGCTTTTTAATCACGGGGCTGATAAAATTGTTTTGAATTCCGCGCTGTTTGAAAAACCTGAATTGGTAGAGAGTCTGATTAAGATTTATGGCTCCCAAAGCATAGTGGCTTCAATCGACTATAAGAAAAGCGAAGGGGTGAACGAAGTCTATATAAATGATGGCATCACGAAGATCGATATACCACTGGAGGAATACCTAAAATATGTTGAGTCGTTGAATGTTGGTGAGATCTATTTAAATTCCATAGATAAGGACGGGACGGGATTTGGTTTTGATTTGGAAGTGATTAGCGAGATGGTTACAAAGATTAAGATGCCATTAATAATAGCCGGGGGAGCAGGAAATGAAATGCATTTGTCTGAGGGTCTTAAGATAAATGGCGTGAGCGCAGTTGCAACAGCGAATTTATTTAATTTCATTGGTAATGGTTTGCCGAAAGCAAGGAAGAAAATCATTGATTCAGGCATTAATGTAGCTAATTGGACCTAACTTGCAAACAAGTTATTTGATCTATGACCCCTAATGAGAATTTTAATAACTTTATAAAATAAAATACAAGAAATGTATAAAGAAATTTCAAAATGTCGCATAAGTGGTAGTACTAATTTAGTGACCGTACTATCTCTTGGTGAGCAATATTTAACAGGAGTGTTTCCAAAATCGGTTGACGAGAAGATAACTAAAGGTCCGCTGGATTTAGTTTGGTGCCCAGACAGTGGTTTGCTCCAGATGAAGCAATCATATAGTTTAGATGAGATGTATGGTGAGAACTATGGCTACAGATCAGGATTAAATTCTTCGATGGTAAGGCATCTCGAACAAAAGATTCGTACGTTAGAAAGCCTCGTCGATTTACAGGATAATGATCTTGTAATTGACATTGGTAGCAATGACGCTACTTCATTAAAGGCGTATTCCGGAAAACATAGGAAAGTTGGCATAGACCCGACAGGCTTGAAGTTTAAGGAGTATTATACAGATGAAATTGTTTTAATCCCTGATTTTTTCACGGCCGATAAATTTAAGGGCAGCTTTGCTAAAGACAAGGCGAAAATTATCACATCTATTGCTATGTTTTATGATCTTGAAAGTCCAATGGAGTTCGTCCGTGATATAGAAGAATGTCTAGCAGACGATGGTATTTGGCATTTTGAGCAAAGTTATATGCCCAGTATGTTGCGAACTAACAGCTATGACACGATTTGTCATGAGCATCTCGAGTTTTATTCGTTTAAGGTAGTAAAAAGCATTTTAGAGGGCTGCGGATTACGTGTGATCGATGTACAAATGAACGCCATTAATGGAGGAAGTTTTGCAGTTACGGCATGTAAAAAAGATGCTCTTCATAAATCTAACCGACCCATAATAGACTGGTTGTTGAAACAGGAAGAGGAAATGGGGCTAGATACTCCTAAACCTTACAGGGATTTTGAAGAGAGAGTTTTCAGACATCGTAAAAATCTAATGGATCTTATTAATGCCCTTGTGGCGGATGGAAAGAAGATAATTGGTTATGGTGCAAGTACCAAAGGGAATGTGTTGTTGCAATTCTGTGGATTAACTCATAAAGAAATACCTTATATTGCCGAGGTAAATCCAGACAAGTTCGGTTCTTTTACTCCCGGAACTAATATTCCTATTATCTCTGAAGCGGAAGCAAAAGAAATGAAGCCTGACTATTTTCTTGTGCTACCATGGCATTTTAAGGATAATATTTTGGCAAGAGAAAAAGATTACATCGCGAGTGGCGGCAAATTTATTTTCCCACTGCCAGAAATTGAAATAATTTAGCATTAGATTGAAAGCGATTGTTATAGGTTCGGCAGGTCAGGATGGGATTTTCTTAAGTGAACTGTTAACTAAGAAGGGAGTTGACGTGATTGGCATTTCGAGGTCTGGGGGGCAAGTCCGTGGAAGTATTGTTGACTACGATTTCATTGCCAAACAAATCTTGGAGCACCAGCCGGATTATATTTTTCATTTTGCTGCCCGTTCTACTACAAGGCATGAGGCACTCTTCGAGAATCATGAGACAATCTCGACAGGAACACTAAATATATTGGAAGCGGTAAGAATCCATTGTCCGCATTCAAAAATATTTCTTTCAGGCAGTGCGATGCAGTTTGTTAATAGCGGATTGCCAATCGATGAAAATACACCCTTTCATGCTTCAAGCCCGTATGCTGTCTCCAGGATTCAATCTGTATATGCAGGTCGATATTACAGGGAGAAATTCGATCTTAAAGTTTATGTAGGCTATTTTTTTAATCATGATAGTCCTCACAGAAGTGAACAACATGTAAATCAGAAAATTGTGGCGGCTGCGAAGCGAATTTTGGCCGGTAGTGAGGAAAAGCTTCTTCTAGGAAATATTGATGTAAAAAAAGAATTTAATTATGCGGGCGACATAGTTAACGCCATATGGCTGTTAGTTAATCAGGACCACATACATGAGGCAGTAATTGGGAGTGGAATGTCTTACAGCATTCGCGAATGGTTAGAATATTGTTTTGATAAGATTGGAAAAAACTGGAATGACTACGTTGAAAAAAACGAGGATTTCAAAGCGGAGTATGATATTTTAGTAAGCAATCCAAAAATTATTAAATCCCTTGGGTGGAAGCCAGCTTTTACTTTTGAGGGCTTAGCCAATTTAATGCTTCAATAACTATAAGAATAGATTTATACAGAATATTAATATTAAAAAAATAATTATGCAGGAAAATAAATTATCACGCCCTGATCTAGAAGTTGAAGATCATACGGTAACGGGAAAATTACTTAAAAGAGACTTATCTCGGTTGTTGGCACCAAATAGTACAATATTAGATATCGGGGCTAACAGAGGCCAATTTGCGTTAGAAGTTCTTGAGGTTTTGTCTGAAGTTAAAATCTATTCTTTCGAACCTGTTAAAGGAGCTTTTGAAGATTTAAAGTCGTTATCGGCAGAACACCCACAAATCATACCTCAAGAATCAGCTGTTTCTCTAAAAACTGGTCAAACCACATTCCATGTTACTGAAAGTGACGTAGGCTCAAGTCTCTTGGAGCCATTGCCTAATCAACCATCTAAATGGTTAACTTTAACTGAGAAGGTTACTGTTAATACCACAAGGTTAGATGACTTCATTGAGTCCGGGACCTTCGACAAATTGCCGATTGATTTATTAAAAGTCGATGCACAAGGGGCGGATATGGAAGTCGTCCTATCTGCAGGTAAGTTCTTGCATCCTAGTACTATTAAAGCTATTCTGGTAGAGGTTAATTTTACCATTTTTTATGATTCTCAAAAGCCTTACCATGAAATTTTTGCGGTGCTTGACAAACATGGTTATCGACTTGCATGGTTGTACCCACATAGGTCACATGAGGAGTGGTTATGGTGGGCCGATGCGTTATTTATAGGGAAGGAGTAATGATAGAGTTGCTTTGTCGTGCGTCAAACTAAATTAAGCACAATTTAATATATGAATTTATGATGAATAATTTTGGCTTATGGCTGAAGTTACGTCTCAGATCTCCATTGAGACCTTTGATTAGGATACTTATGTTTTATATTTATGACACTACCTATATTATGGGCGATTGTGGTGAATTGCATGTAGGTAAAAGATGTGGTTTAGCGAATACAATTTTTAATTTGTCGAGTGGTTCTATTTTTATAGGTGACAACACAATATTTTCGAATAATGTAATGGTAATCACAGGCCGACACATATTTAAGAATGGGCAAAGAGCTTCACTTGATCCGAAATTGGAAAGGAAAAATATTGGCGGAGGACCGGAAGAAGTACCGGCTTCCGGTTATGACATTCATATCGGTAGTGGGAGTTGGATAGCCGCTGGGGTAGTTATTTCAGGAGGAGTTAGAATAGGTGATAATGTGATAGTGGCCGCAAATTCTGTAGTCACTAAAGACATACCGGATTACAGTTTTGTCGGCGGTGTGCCTGCAAAAATACTAGGAGATACACGCAATATGGGATAGCACACACGATTTATGAAAGAAGGCTTATCAAATCGGATTATTCCGAGATTAGGAATTATACCGTATAGTATAACTTGGTTGATTTTGCTATTCAGCCGATTGTTTCGGAAAAGTCGTCTCGAATATAAGGAACTGGAATATAATAGCAAATTATGCATCGAAGCAGGAATAAATGGTTGGGACTCCATTGAATTCAAGGAATTATACCAGTCGGCTTGTGAATTTCTTAGTGTCAACAAGATCAATAAGATCATAATTAGACCAGGCGAATCGTATTTAAGTCAAGTCAGAAATGAATTGGACAAATTTTCCCCCACTCATTATTTTTATGATCCACGCACTGGCAGTCAGGAAAAGATCCTGGGTTTATGGCAGGCCTTTAGAATATCGTTATTACTGTATTCTCGGAGCATTATCCCGATAGTGCTTCTAACCGATTTATCAGTTAGGACATGGAGAACTCAAAGTGCGATTGTAACAGCGATGAACGGTATCGTTATCAGTTTTATGTCAACGCGCCTTGCATTCCCAATTTTCCCCCATAGGCGTTTGATGGGTCCGAGCCTGATGCCATTTTCAGAAAATACACTTAAATTACTTAAAACACTAAAAGATAATATTACTGATGTTCCGCCTAATAAGGCCGTTTTTATTGGCTCACTCTATGAACCAAGGACGTCTCAACTAAAGGAAATTTCCGAAGGCTTGGAAGTGCGAAACCTTACATTAGAAATAAGAGGGCGTGTTTTGGGCGCTAAACGTGTTCCAGATTCTGAGTATTGGTCGGCATTAATAAATTCTCCAATAATTGTAACTACCGCCGGGCAAATAGAAACGGCCGACACGGATTGGGCATGGATCCCTCAATTGGTTTACAGATATATCGAGGCTATGGCATGTGGAACATTATTGATTGCACCAGCGGTACCTGGAATTTTAAGATACTTTTCACCTGGAGAACATTTCGCGTCATTCTCTTCGACTCAGGAAGCAATTGATGTAATTGAATACTATTTACAAAATGAAACGGAACGAAGTGTTTTGGCAGAACGGGGGAAGGCGAGGGCGAACTCGTTAATAGTTTCGCAGACCTTTTGGAGGTGCGTAGATGTAAACTTGGGAAAGGACTCCCTTACATAAGTGGCATTAAAAGATCTTCACATGATTTCATTAACCCCTTCGTTTACCGTAAGCCTCTTTCTGTATTTTAAGCTTTTACAATGAAGAATCCTATTTTATTGTATCTCGAAGCTATTCATTTTGAGTTCGAACAAGAAAAAATTTATCATTCCGCATTTAAGATAAAAGGGTTTGTTAAATTTTTGCCCAGATCTATAATTTTTTTTACTAAGTTTCATCGGTTTTTAATCATACTGAACATAATATACATACCTGGATTATTTGCTTGGGTATTATTGGTAAACCCGCTACTTTCATTTTACTTTTTCATACGATGGATGTTCCCAGTCTTAGTGTCACAAAAATGCAGCCTACCGAAAAACGTTTACTTTAGCCTTTCGGATATTAAATTTCTGACATATATAGATAACACTGAAAAATATTACCCAGAGAATGTAATTATCTTCCCTTTTCATAGTTCTAAGAGTAAATTCAAATCTGCTATAACTCCTATTAGTTTTATCAAAGTCACAGGTATTTATTGTTTACTAAAAGCTATTATCTGTAGTTTAATAACACCGTGTATATTACTTTTTAAGTATCCCCGGTTACAGTTCTTTTCGTATTCTTCATTTTATTGGTATTGGGTATACTTCACATTTCAGAACGAAAAATTTACTTCTGTTTGGATATCAAATCATTATGATAGGTGGATTAAGCTAGTTGATAGTATGTGTACTACTGAAAATAGAATTATCGTTCAGCACGGACAGTTAGAGTACAAAAGTGAAGAAGAAGGGGATATTTATATGCCTGATTTTAGTTCAAAATTAACAAATATTCAAACTGTTTATGCAATCAACGAGGAATCGATTAGATATTTTCGCACCTTTATTATATCTCCAAGCATACAGTTCATTCTTGTAAAATCGAAGTTAAATATTTTGAAGTGGCCCAATGCTTCTATAAATTGCCTGCAGATTTTGATAATTGGTCATGAGTATGAGTTTATATTTCAAAATGAATTGATCACTTATTTATTGAAACATCCAAATCGACCTTATCAGGTAGCATTTAAGCCGCATCCGCAACAAACAAGTATACCGGATTTGAAGGAAGTTTGGGTTATAACAGAGCCAAATCAAATACCAGATGGTAATGTTGTCGTCTCCTACGGTTCTAGTCTGGATCATGAGATTAAATCAATGCTTGAAGACGTAACATTTGTTGTGTATGGCTTAAATGAAAAGCGGGATCCCGTTGATACTATCACAAGGATTGAAAGAGATCTAAGGAAAATTTTGTCAAAAAATGGCTCGTAAATCACAGTCTGTTAATGCAAACTTAGCAATGAACTTGCTAAATCAAGTATTAGGCATTGGTTTTCCAATAATAATCCAATTTTATTTAATAAGGCACTTTAAGCTTGAGGATCTTGGGTATCTCAGTTTGTTAAATTCTTACTGGGCTTTACTTTTACTAGTTCTATCATTTTTCAATTTTTATTTACTAAAAGTATTTGCTGAAGTTAAAGACAAGGTTGTTGCTAAATCTTACCTTACCAACTCCATTGTTATAATGTATAGCTTAATTGTTATTCCAATAATTCTTTTACTTATTTACCTTTATTATAAATTTGGCTTCATTTATGAATATGTCCTAATTACTTCTTTACCAGTTATCTTTGCTCCATGGTCTATGGAAATTTATTTCCAGGCTACACTTAGAAATAAGTACATTTTTATTAGAAGGGCGATTACCAGAATTATTTTATTAGCAGTACTCTTTATTTGGGCCAGAGAGCAATCTGATTTTATAATTTATGTTTATATAGCCTCATGTGCGATGCTATTTGAAACATTGGTCAATTTAACATTTTTAAAAAATTACTTTTCGTTGAAGTATGTTGATAAGCAGAGGATAAAAGAAATTTTTAAAAATTCAATTCGTTATCTTCCTTTCAATTTGACTTATAACATCTTACCAATATTGGCGATAATAGTATCCGAATATTTTCTTACTATTGAAACTTTGTCAGTTTATGCGATTTTAATAAAAATAGTTAACCTCGCTACATCTTTCATAACTTCAGCGGTAATGGTTCTATATCCAATGAAAATTAAACAAAGCGTCGACCAGAGTGGATCAGAATTTAAGGATTCTCGCTACATGCGTAATACGGCTATCGTATCGGTTGCAACCATATTAGTTCTTATCGCATTGCATAAACTCATATTCTTTTTCTTTGTAAAAGAATATACTATTCCAAACATGCTTTTGGAATTTAGTATACTCAGTCTATTCATACTTTTCCATTCTGTGTATAACTATGTAACTTTTAACTATTTCTTTTATCAGAATAAACTGAGATTCATTTCCATAATGAACCTTTTAATAGTAATGATATATGCTCTCGAATGTCTCGGTGTTTATCTGGGATTATTGGATTTCCACTTCGCACTATTCTTCGTATCGCCTTTTCCTATTGTCCTGATGTTGTTATTTTTGAAAGTCAGAAAAGAAACGACTGCCAGAGCAGCCATGTAACACCATCGCTCGTCACTAAATAATTGTTCAGATTTATAATAAAATGAAAATATGTGTGGTTTAGCTGGCTTTATAAGTAAGAATGCTGGTTTTGATTTTAGCATGATACTTGATTCCATGCTTATGCGGATAGCGCATCGTGGAAAAGAGAACAGAGGTGTATTTATTGATTCAACCCATGAACGACATGTCGTTGCTATAGGGCATAATCGACTTTCGATAATTGATACAAACTCCAGGGCTAATCAACCATACCGATATGATAATTTAGTTATCGCATTCAATGGTGAAATATATAATTATAAAGAATTAACCCCAATACTGGTATCTAAGGGTTACTATTTAGACACTACTAGTGATACCGAAGTTATCGTTAAGCTTTTTCATTGTTTCGGAGCTGAATCAATCGAGCTTCTGAACGGAATGTTTGCTATATCAATTTATGACATAGTGAAGCAAAAGATCTTTTTGATTCGGGACCGAATGGGTGTCAAGCCCTTGGTTTACTATTATGATAACAATAGCTTACTTTTCTCGTCAGAAATAAAATCTTTCTTTAAGAACCCATTAATAGAAGGTGGACTTGCTGTCAATCCTGCTCTACTTGCAAGGTATTTTAAATATGGCTATGTAAATAGCTTTGACTCGGTTTTTCACCAAGTGGCGAAAGTGGAAAATGGCCAGATAGTAACACTGGAACTTGAAACATTTTCTATCCAAAAGAGCTATTATTGGCAATTAAACGACCCCTCAAGATCTGCTAATTCCATAAATACAATTGAAAAAGCTGAAGAGGCGATTGAACCCTTACTGAAATCTTCTGTCAATTACAGATTTGTGGCCGATGTCGGAGTCGGTATTTTCTTGAGCTCTGGGATTGACAGTAATCTGGTTATGAACATCGCTTTAGACAACGGTGTTAACTCAATCAACAGTTTTACTTATAAAAATGCAGCTAAAAATTTTAATGAAGAGACTATACCATATGACGATCGTGTAACTCAATATGATGTAGCTTTTTCGGAATCTGAATTATGGCAGGATTTTAAATTTTTATGCGCCAACTACGATGAACCATTTTCCGACCCTGCAACTCTTGGATTATATAGTCTTTCGAAATTCGCAAAGGATTACAATAAAGTTATCCTCGTTGGCGATGGAGGAGACGAGCTTTTAGGTGGATACCAATTTTACGAAACTATATACTATGCTACCCGGAAAAATAGCAAGTGGGCGAACATCCCGTTACCTTATTTCCTGATTGCCCCAATAGCAGATATTATCTTCAACAAAAAATTTCATTCGAAATATTTGGATCGACTAAGCATCTATCACGCTTTCTTGAGAGGTAAAAGCATCAAGGATGTAATTATTTTCACGGAAAATAGATATGATACATTTTCCAAACAACTCACGGGTCATACCGGAGGAGATGATTACAGAAATTTTGATTTAGAAAATGATTTCCTGTCCTTTTTGAATTATAAGACATCTACCGAACTAGTACACCAATTAAATTACAAAACTGATATCGCTGGAATGTTAAATACAATTGAAATTCGCGAACCCTTTCTGGATTTCAGGCTTTTCGAGCTTCAACAGCGATTTTCTGAAAAAATTTTCTTGGATAAAGATAATGGCATTAACAACAAATTTTTACTTCGGAACATGTTGGATAACTATGATAACAGGTTTAACGGCATTAAAAAAGCGGGATTCAAAGTGGACCTCGAAAGCCTTTTCAAACAAAACCTTATCGAACTCGATTCATTAATTGTAAATTACAAATCAGGCTTTGTTGACGAAGATTATGTTAAATTCTTATGGAAAGGATATCTGGGTGGAAAAGTGAATTTTATGATTATTAACCGACTCATATCCTTCATTTTATGGGATGAGGATTTAAAATATAAAATATGATCATTTACATATCAGAAAGTATAAATAGTAAAAAAAATGGGGGCTCATCCACCTCTGGATTTGAATTTTTTCAATTTTTAAGGATGAAGTATAATGACGTCGTTTTAATAACCAACGATCACATTGAGTTTGAGCCTGGAAATGAGAGATTTTATGGAAAGGCGGTTGGTCAAATTCACAAAACATTAGTCTTAAAGCGTGATTCTACACTTTTGAATTTTACTTTTCGAAGTCTCCTCAGAAGTCTGTACTATAGCGTATTCGATCTTTTTAAATTAAGAAAGGTAGATATTTCCAAATATTACCAACCAAACCGAGAAAACATAATTTATGTCAATTCTTGGTCCAGCCTGTATAATGACTCACGGCTGGAGAATTATAAGGATTTTAAAAAAGTATGCATCGTACGGGGGTCGCCGGAGTCTTTTGTTTGGCAAAGTTTTGACGTAGATAAAAATAAGGCCGTAAGTGATGCAGCAAAATATCTCGAATTATTTGACAACTTAATCTTTGTGTCGGATAATGGGCGAAAAGCCTGGGCGCCAATATTGGCCCACCCAATTAAAAGTTATTATCTGCCTAATTCGATAAACGAAGAGGAAGTTAATCGCGTCAAGAAATTAACAGAGCAGGAGGCCAAAGACCTACTTAATTTAGATAGTTCATGTTTCAACGTAATTGTAATAGGATCTATACAAAAAAGGAAAGCTCAGGACATTATTTTGAAGATTATAGAAAAGGTATCATCGGACATACCAAATGTAAAATTTCATATGGTCGGCATAATAAGTAGTACATGGGGGGGGGATATCATTTACAATGATATGACAAACTCGAAATTTGCAAATCATTTTGTTTTTCACGGTCATTCTGAGGAAGCAATGGTATATATGCGTGCGGGCGATATTATGCTATTCACAAGCTATGCAGAAGCTTTTCCCCGTACGGTCGCAGAATACATGGCAATGGGTAAACCGATTATTGCAGCTGACGTTTCTGGCGTTGGCGAGATGATAATTCACAATTATAATGGCTACTTATACGACCCTTTTCAACCTGAAGCAGTTATTGAATTCCTATCCTCTCTCTACAAAGATAGTGACCTGAGACATAAATTCTCAAATGAAGCTTATAAAACTTATCATGACAAATTTTCTAAAGAAGTTCACATTCAAGCAGCATTGAAAGTTTTCGATGAAATAGAGAAAGAATGAAAGGGCAAAGATATATATACTTTTTATCTGCTATTTTGTTTTTGCTGACAAACATATTGCTCTATTTATATGTGAAACCAGCCGAGGATGTTAGTGAGAATTTTTTTTATTATTTAAATCTGTTTTCGGTTGTGACATTCTTCATCCTTTATTTTCAAACAATCAAGATTGGAGGTTTAATAACAATTCATTCCATAATTCAACTTTTCTATTTTCTTTTCCTATATGGACGATCACTGGTATATGTCTTCGATCCTACCCGCGACTTTTTCGAAACGGAATTACTATTGTATGATAACATTGGCGTTAAGTCTATGGCTTTGGCTACATTAGGAGTTAACACATGTATTGTTTGCATCAACGCAATGTATTTTCTGTTTGGGAAGAAAGAAGTCTTTAATTTGAAACAAGTTGTTCCTGGTAAATATGTGTTAATTTACTATTCTTTAATGTTTTGGGCTCTTATATATGCTTTCAAGTTATATTTGGAATTTAAATATGTGCTGGAAGTTGGATATATAGCTATATATGTCGGGGGCCTTAAAGAGATAAATTATTTTTCCCCCATTATACAATATTCTCAGGTTTTTTATATTGGTTTCTTTTCCTACTATCTTACTCTAGCGCCACCTAAAAAACAGTTTATGAAGCTAGCAATTGTCTATACAATTCTGTCATTCTTAGATAGTTTGAAAGGTGCTCGTATCTCGTTTATTTTGCCATTGTTTTTTATTATATGGTATTATTTCAACGCCTACAAATTAGAGGTCAATTACAAACTACTTTGGAGGGCCTCTTTTTTTATTGTCGGTATTATAGCGTTTTCTATGATCTCAAAAATCAGCAGAAACAGCAACATGAAAAATACTAATGAGGAGGCGGTAGAGAGCAATATCATTAAAGCTGCAATTTTGGAGACAGGGGGGACTTTACAAGTCGTGGGCAGATACCTCAAACATCAGGACTCCTTTCCGATTAATTATCCGTATGTATTAGAGCCCGTTCTGTACCCCTATTTTTATTTTAGATATTTTGGCATTATGACAAGAGGACAGTCAAAGGAAATGTTAGAATACAGAAATTCTTTGAACCATCAACTTACCGCCTCAATCAGTTTGGAAGCCTACGTCGGTGGAAGGGGGGTGGGCTCATCTATAGTTGCAGAGTTTTATCAGTATGGTTATTTTATTTTAATAATATTTAGTATTGCGTACGGTTTTTTTTTAATTCAACTTTATAGGTACATTTTTACCCGGGTGATATTGTATCTAAGTCCATTTATACTTACGCACATTTTTTTTATAGCCCGTGATACTGCGTTTCCAAATATAATTGGAGCTATTAAAGGACTCTTTTTCTTGATGATAATAAAATTAATCTTACTGTTATTAAAAAAAGAGGGAATTCATGGTCGGAAGCCGAGGGTTGTTCCAATTAGGAATTAATATATTCCGCATTGAGTGTAGTAAACAGTATATTTGCCACTTTTCGGGTTTCAAATTTAGTGAAGCCATATTAGATATTTTTTTATAGACCCTGTATGTGCGGAATTGCTGGAATAATATCAAAGACACCGGGAAACTCAATTAATCTTACTGACAATATCTCTCACCGTGGGCCTGACGACAAGGGTACGTACAGCAGCGGGAAAATTCAATTGTTTCACACCAGATTATCTATTCAAGATGTTTCATCACATGGCCATCAGCCGATGGTTAGCAATGATGGCAGATATGTTATTATCTTCAATGGAGAAATTTATAATCATTGGGAGTTGAGAGTTCAGCTGGCCGAAAAATATAATTTTATCTCTTCATCTGACACTGAAACTATTTTATACGGATATGTTGAGTATAGGATGGAATTATTTAAAATGCTTAACGGTATTTTCTCACTTTGCATTTACGACGAGCAAACTGAAGAGGTATTAATTATAAGAGATCAATTTGGCGTGAAGCCCTTATACATTTATCAAGATGAAACAAAATTCGTTTTCGCTTCGGAGTTAAAAGCTCTGCTTCCTTTCAAATTTAATAAAGAGATAAATGCAAAGGCTCTTGCAAACTACTTGACATTTTTGTGGAGTCCGGGTAGCCACACTCCATTTCGGAATGTTTCCAAATTGCCCCCCGGACATTTTTTTCATTTCAAAGCAGACGATTTTCAAATCGCTACTTCTAAACCATACTATCAAATACCTTTTGCAGGTTCTTACTTCAATGACTCTGAGGAAACGTTGATAAATATGCTTGAGGAGAAATTGATAAAAGCAGTAAAGCGTCAGATGCTTTCTGATGTGCCTGTGGGTTTTTTCCTTTCAGGTGGATTGGACTCTAGTCTGTTAGTTGCAATTGCAAGAAAACTATATCCCGAAGCCAAGGTTCCCTGTTTCACAATAGATACCGATGCGCTTTCTAAATCGGAAGGCTTTGCAAATGACCTGGATTATGCTAAAATTGTCGCAGAACATCTAAATGTCGAATTAAACATCGTTAAAGCTGATTCTGATATCTTGGCTAATTTTGACAAAATGATTTGGCATCTTGATGAACCCCAGGCGGACGCTGCACCCATAAACGTTTTAAATATATGTACTAAAGCTCGTGAACAGGGAATTAAAGTTTTGATTGGTGGCACTGGCGGCGATGATCTGTTTTCTGGTTATCGGCGACATCAGGCATTGGCATTGGAAAAGTTTTATAGGTGGATTCCCAGACCCTTTGGAAAACTTATTAAATTCATTTTATCAACCGATCGCTCCAATTCGGCATTTATGAGACGAGCTAAGAAACTTGTAAAAAACATCGATAATAACCAGGATGAACGATTATCTGGCTATTTCGAATGGCTTTCGTACTCAAAGGTTTATGAATTATTTGCTCCTGAATTTAAATTGCAATTGAAGGATTACAATCCCCTAAAGAATCTGGTGGATTTAAATCGAGAGATACCCTTAGAGGGTAATGTTTTAAATAAGATGTTATACTGGGAATTAAAAACCTTTCTTGTAGATCACAATTTGAATTATACCGATAAGTTATCTATGGCTGTTGGAGTTGAAGTTAGAGTGCCTTATCTTGATATAGAATTGGTTGAATTCTCCACTAAAATTCCTCCTGAACTGAAAATGAAAGGTTCTGAAACGAAGTATATTCTAAAAAAAGTTGCGGAGAGATACCTCCCACATGATATAATTTATCGCTCAAAGGCTGGTTTTGGCGCGCCCGTGCGCAAATGGATAAATGAAGATCTTTCCGAACTGATTAATTCTTACCTCGGGGAGGAACAAATTAATGCCCGGGGTATTTTCAACCCCGTGAAGGTTCGGAATTTAATTGTGGAAAATAAATCAGGTAAGATAGACGCTTCCTACTCTATTTGGGCTTTGTTAGCTATTGAAAGTTGGATGAGACAATTTGTAGATCCAAAATGAAACAAATAATACAAGACTTAAAAAGGGGACATACTATTTTAGAGGATATTCCAGTTCCGCTAGTTCGTAAAGGGACATTGCTAATAAAAACCAATAGGAGCTTGGTATCTCTTGGTACGGAGAAAATGCTGGTTGAATTTGGAAAGAGTAATTTAATCTCCAAGGCTCGGCAACAGCCGGAAAAAGTTAAACAAGTGTTAGATAAAATCAAGACGGAAGGCTTATTACCAACTCTTGAGGCTGTTTTTAACAAGTTGGACGAACCTATACCCTTAGGATATTGCAATGCTGGGGAGGTAATCGCTGTGGGTGAGAATGTTACAGAATTCAGAGTAGGCGATCGTGTTGCAAGCAATGGACCTCATGCGGAGATTGTTTGCGTTCCACAAAATTTGGTGGCGAAAATCCCGGAAGGCGTTACTTACGAAGAAGCTTCGTTCACAGTAATCGGTTCTATCGGGTTGCAGGGAATTCGATTAATTCATCCAACTATGGGTGAGACAATTGTGGTAATAGGGCTTGGCCTCATAGGTCTGCTCACTACGCAGCTCCTACTGGCAAATGGCTGTAATGTAATAGGGTTTGATTTTGATCCTCAAAAAGTCAGATTGGCTGTGGATAGTGGAGCAAAGGCTTTCCTTGCGTCGGCAGTGAACGTTGTAAAGATAGTAGAGGAGCTCACCAATGGTGTTGGATGTGATGGTGTAATTATAACTGCTTCTACTAAAAGTAACGATGTTATAAGTCAGGCTGCTCAAATGAGCAGAAAGAAGGGTCGAATTGTGCTTGTTGGGGTTATCGGACTCGATATACAACGCGCAGATTTTTTTAAAAAGGAGCTGACTTTCCAAGTTTCTTGTTCTTATGGACCGGGCCGGTATGATGAAAACTATGAATTTAGAGGGCAGGATTACCCTATAGGCTATGTAAGATGGACCGAAAAAAGAAATTTCGAAGCCGTTCTTGACGCAATGCAAAAAAAGCGGGTGAATGTTAATCCTCTGATAACTGAAAGAGTTCCACTGCAAGACTATCTCAAGATATACAATAATATGGGAGGAGAGTCTATAGCATCTATACTTGAGTATCCTGTTACAGGAATTGCTAATGAGACAGTCCTCAGGCTCCCCACTTCATTGATGCCGCCGTCAAAAGGTGTGATCGGAATAATTGGAGCAGGCAATTTCACAAAAATGACACTTCTGCCTGCACTAAAGAATACAGGCGCTTTTTACAAATATATCTCCAGCGCTGGCGGATTGTCATCTAAATCCTTAGCAAGAAAATATTCCTTTGAATACAGTACTACTGACTACAAGAAGGTATTAGATGATCATGACGTCGATCTGGTAATGATCACTACGCGCCATGACCTCCATTCTGCTATGGTAATAGAAACGATTGAGGCAGGGAAAAATGTGTTTGTAGAAAAGCCACTGGCCATAAAAAGGGAGGAGCTCGAGAATATAATAGCAGCGTACCAAGTTGCAACAAAGCCGATATCCGTTTCTGTGGGATTTAACCGAAGATTTTCCCCCCATGCTCGTAAAGCTAAACTGTTGCTTGGAGATTCTGTGATGAACATTATTTGCACGATGAATGCTGGTTTTATTCCTTCTGATGTATGGGTTCAAGATATGAACACTGGCGGAGGCCGCATTATTGGAGAAGCTTGTCATTTTATAGATTTAATGCTTTATTTCACCGGCAGTAGAGTCTTAAATGTTTCTATGAGCGCTATGGGAAGTAACCCCTCGGAGAATACAGACAATGCAATAATTACTTTGAAGTTTGAAAATGGTTCTCAGGGAGTTATCAACTATTTTTCAAATGGAAATAAAGAACATGATAAGGAGAGAGTGGAAATATATTCTCAGGGAAGAATATTGATAATAGAGAACTTCAGGAAGATGAAAGGGTACGGATTTAAGGGTTTTTCATCTATGAATACACAATTGGATAAAGGCCATAAAGCCCAATGTAAGTTGCTCCTTGAGCAGGTAAAAACGGGTAGCGACCCAATTATCCCGTTCGAAGATATTGTTAATACTACGAAAGCTAGTTTTGCAGCGATCGACAGTTTAAAGGAAGGAAAATGGATTACTGTTTAAGAATATGAAAATAACCATAGTTGCTGGGGCAAGGCCTAACTTTATGAAAATTGCTCCGATAATACATGCTATAAAGGGAGCTCAAAAAGATGGAAAAGATATACACTTTCGTCTTGTGCATACCGGTCAGCATTATGACAAAAAGATGTCTGGAGATTTTTTTGAAGAGTTATCAATTCCCGAACCTGATGCGAATTTGGAGGCGGGTGGTGGAACTCAAGCAGAACAAACCGCGGCCATTATGGTCCGTTTCGAACAGGAATTGTTACAAAATCCAACGGATCTTGTTTTGGTCGTAGGCGATGTGACTTCAACAATGGCTTGCGCCATATCGGCAAGAAAATTGCATATCGAAGTTGCGCATGTTGAAGCAGGCATTAGGTCAGGTGACCTTTCAATGCCAGAAGAAATTAATCGTCTGGTAACTGATAGTATAACAAATTATTTTTTTACAACAACGGAGTCAGCGGGAGAAAATCTTGTAAAATCCGGCATTTCACAAAAGAGCATCTTTTTTGTAGGCAATACTATGATCGATACTTTGAAAGCTCAGGAATCCAGATTTGTTAAGCCATCATTTTGGAATACATATAACCTAGAACCGGACGAGTATTTTGTCATTACGTTACATCGCCCTTCAAATGTAGACAATGAATTTCAACTGGGGGAGCTCATTGCAGTGATGGAACAGAATGCAAATGAGCTCCCTGTTATTTTTCCGGTTCATCCCAGAACGAAAGACCGACTTAAATCCTTTGGTATTAAAATAAATAATATCAAACTTGTTGATCCAATGAGCTATCTTGAGTTTAATTATCTGGTTAAACATGCAAAGGGAGTAATTACTGATTCGGGAGGTATTACTGAAGAAACTACTGTAATGGGAGTGCCTTGTATGACCCTGCGTTCTACTACTGAGCGTCCGGAAACATGCACAATTGGGACAAATGAATTGCTCGGCACTCACCCAGAAGCTTTAAAAGCTGCTCTGAAGACATTGTTAAGTGGATCTTGGAAAGATGGATCGATTCCCCCTCTTTGGGATGGAAAAGCTGCTGAACGAATCGTAGATGTCCTGCTTAAGTTATCTTAAGATGCTTCTACAATTTCCAAGACTCTTACGTACTATTTGGTATCTAAAACCAGGTCAGGTAATTTTTCAGATAAAAAACAAATTACTCCATGCTAAACCACTTTCGAAATATAAACAGAGAATGGGTTCTTCTCTCTCCCCATTAACTTTAATTGCTATTCCTTCGCAAGTAATTGTTGTCGGACCCAATCATTTTAAACTTCTTAATCAAACACATTCATTTGCTGAAAAAATAGATTGGAACTTTAATGGTTATGGAAAATTGTGGAATTACAACCTTCAATATCTTAACTATTTAAACCAAAAGAATCTTTCAGAGGAAATTCGGGTCTCATGGATTCGAGATCTATACGACTCCTTAAATTCGGGACATGTTAAGCTTGAGCCGTACCCGGTTTCTCTGCGGATAATGAGTTTAATTCGTTTTCTAAGTAATGATGAAGTAAGAATCGGTCGGTACGATGATATTGTTGAGAACCTGTATTCTGAATTGACTTTCCTTAACGACAATTATGAACACCATATACTAGGCAATCATTTAATCGAGAATGCTTTCGCCATGCTCATGGGAGGATATTTTTTCAATAATCAAGAGTGGAAGGTTAAAGCACATAATACTTTGATCGTCCAGTTAAAAGAACAAATTCTTGAGGATGGTGCTCATTTTGAATTAAGTCCAATGTATCACCAGATAATTTTGTTTAGAGTATTAGAGACTTTAAGCTATTTGCCAAAAGGCGAAACCTTGTTTTCAATTCTAAAAACTAAAGCTGGCCTGATGCTTGGCTGGCTTGGAGAGATGACTTTTCCAAATGGGGATATACCTCATTTCAATGACTCGGCTGATGGGATAGCCTTAACAACTGCGGAACTTTTTAGTATTGCCGATTCTTTAAATGTAAACTCAACAATTGTCGCTCTTCAAGATTCCGGCTACCGCAAGTTAGAGAATGACTCTTGTGTATTAATTGCTGACATTAAAGGCATCAGCCCCGCATATCAACCCGGGCATAATCATGCGGATCATTTGAGCTTTATATTATTTGTTCATGGTAAGCCTTTTATTGTAGACCCGGGAACTTCGACATACGAAGTATCATCCAGGAGGCAGTGGGAGCGGTCTACGAAGGCCCATAACACGGTAACAGTAAATAGCAAAGATCAGTCGGAAGTTTGGGGTGGCTTTCGGGTAGGCCGAAGGGCCGGAGTAAAAGTACTTGTACAGGATAGGGATATGATTTCAGCTTGTGCTGAATATTCAGGAATTAAACATAACAGGGTTTTTTCAATCAATAGCGACTCTATTTCCATTTTCGATTCCGTGAATTCAGGTGATAGGACAGTTTCGCGATTCTTTTTACATCCTTCAGTAAGAATATTAAGTTCATCAGATAGTAAAATAGCTTTTGATAATAATTTAAGCGTTAGATTTGAAAACGTCAACGGCTTCCAAATTAAAGACTATGAGTATGCCTTAGGATTTAATCGATTACTTAAAGCGAAAGTAATTGAGGTATATTTCACATTAAACTGTAAATCCATATTTTCTAAAGTTTAATATGCCAAAAAGAATACTATTTCTTAGTTTTTATTTTGAACCGGATCTCTGCGCCGGATCTTTTCGCAATAGTCCCTTGGCATACGAACTCGGTAAACAGGGAATGTCCAGTAACGTGGAGGTGGATGTTATAACCACCTTGCCAAACCGATACGGGACGTATACCACAGAGGCACTAGAATTCGAAAGAAAGGGGAATATATCAATAAAAAGGATTAACATTCCATTTCATCAGAGTGGTGTTTGGGACCAAATTAATTCTTTTAAGCAATATTTCAACGAGGTAAAGCGGTTGATTATTAATAAAAAGTACGACTTAATTTTTGCATCTTCATCAAGGCTTTTTACAGCTTATTTAGGATATAAGATTGCCCGTGAAAGAAGGATACCCCTTTATTTAGACATTCGTGACATTTTTTTAGATACGATTAAAGATGTGTTTTCTAATCCTCTAATAAAAGGTCCGGTCATACCTATTATCAGCTACATTGAATCTCAAACTTTCAATTATGCTTCTCATATAAATTTAATTAGTGGCGGATTTCGCGACTATTTTAAGAAGTATGACAAAGCTCAGTATAGTGAGTACAGTAACGGTATCGACCCTTTTTTTATTGATGCAGTTAAAGTTGTCCCAGAAATTGGAAAAAAACAACGAACAATTGTGTATGCTGGAAATATTGGAGAAGGCCAGGGCTTACATCGTGTTGTGCCGGAGGCTGCAAAAGCGCTTGGAGATGGATTTAAATTTAGGATAATTGGTGACGGGGGTGCTAAATCAAAACTGTTAGACTCAGTAGGGAATACCCCCAATGTAGAAATATTACCCCCAGTAGATCGTGCATCGCTGATTGAGGAATATAATAATGCCGACTTCCTATTTATGCATCTTAATGACTACGACGCGTTTAAAAAAGTTTTACCTTCAAAGGTGTTTGAATTAGGTGTATTCCCCAAGCCCCTTATAGCGGGTGTCAATGGTTTTTCAAAGCATTTTGTTGAAAAAAATCTACCTGGATCAATTATGGTGCAGCCATGCAATGGATATGAATTAGCCGCAAAAGTTCTGGGTTACGATAGTGGCTCCCCTTTAGACCGTAGCGCTTTTATTAATTCATATAGGAGAGAATCTATAAATCAAAAAATGACTGAGTCTATTCTAAAGTACATATGAATAAGATTTTAATGACAGGATCGTCTGGTTTTGTTGGCCAGAGTTTAATAAAATATTTGGGAACGCAGGAATTTTCGCTCCAGTCACTCTCCTTAAGAACTATACACCCTCATTTGGGGGATTTGAAAGCCGATGTTATTGTTCATATGGCTGGGAAAGCCCATGATCTGAGAAAGGTATCAGTCCCTTCAGAATATTTTGACGTAAATTTTAGCTTAACCAAGACATTATATGACAACTTTTTGCAATCGAATGCCAGAAAATTTATTTTCATAAGTTCGGTAAAAGCTAGTGCAGATCAGGTAAAAGACTTGTTGAAGGAAACGGATGTGCCGAACCCTACAACATTATATGGAATGTCAAAGTTAATGGCGGAGGAATACATTCAGAGTCAACCATTACCTATCGGTAAATCTTTTTATATTCTTAGGCCTTGCCTGATTCATGGGCCGGGAAATAAAGGCAATCTCACTCTTCTTTATAAGATGATTTCAACGGGAATTCCATATTTCCTGGCCGCTTTTGAAAACAAACGCTCTTTTTTAAGCGTAGAAAATCTATGTTTTGTTATCAAGGAACTGTTGCAGCGCGATGATATTGCAAGCGGTATCTATCAAGTAGCGGATGATGATGCTTTGTCTACTAATGAACTAGTCAAATTAATAGCTTTATCTTCAGGCCGTAAGGCTACATTATGGAAAATCAATCCCTCAATTATTAAACTTATAGCTAGAGTTGGTTCATTTTTGAGGTTACCATTAACCGGTGAACGGCTTGAAAAACTTACGGAAAACTATCAAGTGGATAACACTAAAATTAGGAGAGCCCTTGGCAAGGATCTTCCCGTAAATGTTAGAGAGGGAATTATAAAAACTGTTAGATCCTTTCAGAATGCGGATAAATTGTAATTATGTATATCTTCACTTTTCGATTGATTTAATAGTGTTCGTGTCAAATACAGTTCTATTCCGGTAGAAAATCGGACGTACTCTTGACCTTACCTCTAAGGCCTATTAATACTTTTCCTCTAAATACCTCGAACCTGCCCCAGGCCACGGTTCTTCATATTGAAAAATTAAGTACATTTGCAGGAATTCGATAATTAGTACAATTTGCCTATTGCTTTGATGCAAAAAATAAAGAACTTTGCAATCGAAAAGTTTTATGATAGAAAATACCGGAATGAATTTCAAATACACTGTAATACTCCTGTTTACCTTCGTGGGCATCTTATTATTTCATCCTCATACCTACGCTCAAACTACCGGGCAGGATTTAAGTAATGTTCGTGTCGACGAGTTGTCAGATGATCAGGTAAGATCTTTCATACGTCAGGTGCAGGCAACAGGCTTGGGTGATGCGCAATTAGAACAAGTAGCGCAGGCAAGAGGGATGCGTGCTGAAGAAATCCAGAAACTTCGCAAAAGGGTAGAGGCTTTGAAAGAGCAAGATAAAAATCGGGCAGCTAATCAGGATCCCAATGCGCCCCGGAAGAGTGCACGAGAGTTGAATTACGGACAAGATACAATTCCTAAAGATGTTGATCCAGCTACGGAAGCAGATAAGGCATTGCTTGAACTCCGATCAAAAATTTTTGGCGCCGATCTTTTTAGGAACTCAAATTTGACTTTCGAGCCAAATCTTAACATGGCAACCCCCAAGAATTATATTATAGGGCCTAATGACCAAATGTTAATTGATATTTACGGTAATTCCGAAGCGTCTTATAATTTAAATGTTAGCCCCGAGGGCACAATAAATGTGGAATATGTAGGTGTTATCCCGGTAGGAGGGCTTACAATTGAAGCTGCTACAGCAAGATTGCGAACCAGAATGGCCACCGTTTACTCGGGGCTACGAAATGGGAGCACTAGTCTTAATGTTGCAATAGGTAACATCAGAAGCATTAAAGTTATTCTCACTGGGGAAGTGCAGAAGCCGGGTACTTACACACTTCCATCCCTAGCAAATGCTTTCAATGCTCTTTATTCGTCCGGAGGGCCAACAGAAAGGGGTTCATTTAGGGCCATTGAACTAATCCGGGGGGGGAGGATAATAGCGGTATTAGATATCTATGACTTCCTGATGAAGGGTGAAATGACTAATAACTTGAGGCTCCAGGATCAGGATATAATAAGAGTACCTGTTTACAAATCGAGAATAGAGATTGTTGGGGAGGTTAAACGGCCTGGCATTTTTGAATTATTAAACAATGAGTCATTCGTAGATCTACTTAAATTCTCTGGAGGATTTACAGAAAACGCTTACCAGGCTCGTGTTAAGGTTCTAAAAAATACTGAAACAGAGCGTAAAATTGCTGATATTACGAGTAATCTCTATAACAGTTATATTCCGCAAACTGGCGATAAGTATTTCGTAGACAAGGTCCTCGATCGTTTTGTAAACCGGGTGAGCATTAATGGCGCAGTATTCCGACCTGGGCAATATGAACTGCAGCCAGGATTATCTCTTTCGCAGTTAATATCAAAAGCTGAGGGGTTAAAAGAGGATGCTTTTATGCAGCGCGGTTATATTACTCGTTTGCAGGCTGATGGACAAGTTCAGCTTATACCCTTTAATGTAGCAGATATCGTAAATAAGAAAGTACAAGATGTGCCCTTAACGCGCGAGGATGTAATACATATCTCGTCAATATTCGATCTGAGGGAAGAATATAAAGTTGCCATAGGCGGCGAAGTAAGGTCTCCCGGAAGTTATCCGTTTGCCGAAAAAATGACTTTGGAAGCGCTTATTCTAATAGCTGGAGGCTTTAATGAAAGTTCGTCACCTAAAAGAATAGAAGTGTCAAGAAGGGTTAAAAACAGCAACCAATCAACGGGGGCAGCCCAGACTGCCCAAGTATTCCAAGTGGATATTGCCAGGGATCTAGATTTTTCCACGCCACAATTTTTGTTAGAACCATTTGATATAGTAAACATTAGGAGTTCCGTAGGTTATGAGATTCAAAGAGAGGTGAAGATTGAAGGCGAAGTATTGTATCCCGGTAGTTATACGATTGCATCAAAAGATGAGAAATTGTCAGATCTAGTTACGCGCGCGGGTGGTTTAACAGTTTTTGCCTTTGCGAAGGGTGCTGCCTTAAAGAGAGCGGGTGCACCCCGGGCAGGAAAAAATTCTATTAATCAAACTGACGAAGAAGAGCTCCGTCTTATGAAGCTGCAGCGATTACAAGAAACTGGTCAAGTCGCTACAGACACGATTCAGCAACTAGAAATATTAAAATTAAAAAATGATTACGTCGGTATTAACCTTGAAAAAGTTTTGGAGGAGCCTGGCAGCCTGTATGATCTTAGACTCGAGGAGGGGGATGTTTTAAGAGTACCCAAACTTCTCCAGACAGTTAAAGTCAGTGGTGAAATATTGTATCCTGTTTCAACTATTTTCAATAGCGGCCGTTCGTTTAAGTATTATATATCACAAGGTGGTGGTTTTTCGAATAAATCGTTGAAGAGGAGATCGTATGTGATTTATGCCAACGGCTCAGTGAAAAGCACGAGAAAGATATTATTCTTTAATGATTATCCGAGTATAGAGCAGGGAGCCGAGCTCTTTGTTCCCAAAAAGGAGGATAGTAATCAAAAATTGACTGCCCAAGAGTTACTCGGAATTACCACTGGAATAGCTTCACTCGGTGCAATTATTTTAGGGATTTTGAATTTGACTTCAGGTCCATAATCTTTGAAGCTGTTCGATTACCAAAATACAATCTGATTACAATTATGCAGGAAAAGCAGTCAGTTTTAGAGACAACCTCCCCTAAGGATGATGAAATTTCATTAAAGGAGCTCATTTTGAAAGTGCAAGAATGGTGGAAGTACCTTTTGTCTAAATGGCTAATTATTCTAGTTACTGGTATTACAGGGGGTATTATAGGGCTTGGGGTCGCTTACTTTACTAAGCCTGTTTTTATTGCAGTTACAACGTTCGTTTTGGAAGAGGATAATGGTGGGGGTGGAATGCTCGGCCAATTAGGTGGCTTAGCCAGCCTGGCTGGACTAGATGGTGGTGGGGGGGGTGGTTTGTTTCAGGGCGACAACATCATCGAATTATATAGGTCTCGTAGCATGGTTGAGAAAACATTATTAAGCTATGTGGACCACCAAGGGAAAAGCAAATTATTAATTGATCATTACATAGAGTTTAACGATTTGAAAGAGGGATGGAATGATAGGGAAGACCTTAAAAATATAACGTTTTCACCCAATGACCATGGTAATTTTACGAGAATACAAGATAGTATACTTGGTATTACTGTAAAATCAATTAACCAATCGTACTTGTCAGTTAGTAAACCCGATAAAAAACTCAGCATTATCAAGGTGGCGGTAAATTCTAAGGATGAATTTTTTGCTAAAGCGTTTAATAATCAAATCGTTCAGAACGTGAATGATTTCTATGTGCAGACTAAGACTAAAAAAGCACTGGAGAATTTAGCGATTATTCAGCGGCAGACTGATTCTGTTCGCAACGTATTAAGTGGTGCTATTTATCAAACCGCAGCTATTGCAGATGCTACGCCAAATTTAAACCCCACCCGGCAAATATTGAGAGCTCCAGCTCAGCGATCCCAATTTAATGCTGAAGCTAACAAAGCGATATTGACTCAACTTGTTCAGAACCTCGAACTGGCGAAACTTTCTTTGCGAAAAGAAACACCTCTCATTCAGGTTATTGACCAACCTGTTATGCCGCTTGACAAAGATAAGTTCGGAAAGTTGAAAAGTATGATAATTGGAGGCTTACTCGCAGGGATACTTATAGTAGGCTTTCTCATTTCTAGAAGATTTTACAATAACCTTCTAATAAAGGAGTAACTACCTCACTTCGAAATGGTTACTCCTATTTCAAATTAATCTTGCTAGGCTAGTTCCCCTAACATAAATTCGCTATTTTTGTACTAACAACGGCTTTGAAAAGCCAATATAATTTGAAAGAATGTTAAATAATAAAGCAGTGCTCATAACAGGAGGCACTGGCTCGCTAGGTAAAGCACTCACAAGTCGAATTTTAAGTAATTGGCCGGGTATAAAGAGGTTGGTGATTTTTTCCAGGGATGAACAAAAACAATTTGAAATGGCTCAAGACTACCCAGAGCATCTTTTTCCTCAAATTCGTTTTTTTATTGGGGATGTTAGGGATCTGGAACGCATAAAAAGGGCGCTTAAGGGTATAGACTACGTTATTCATGCAGCGGCTATGAAGCACGTGCCAATTGCAGAATACAATCCTATGGAATGTGTCAAGACGAATATAAATGGCGCCGAGAATATCATCAACGCTTCTTTAGATTCGGATGTGCAGCATGTAGTTGCCCTGTCAACGGACAAGGCAGCTGCGCCTATAAATTTGTATGGGGCTACAAAACTTGCATCAGATAAGCTATTTGTCGCCGCAAACAACATAAAAGGGGATAAAGATATTAAATTTTCAGTTGTCCGGTATGGGAACGTAATGGGATCTAACGGATCAGTTATTCCCTTCTTCTTAAAAAAACGGAACGAAGGTATATTGCCCATAACGGTCGAAAGTATGACCCGATTCAATATTTCTTTAGAAGGGGGAGTCGATATGGTGCTTCATGCTCTATCTACCGCCTGGGGTGGGGAAATTTTCGTTCCAAAGCTTCCGTCTTACCGTATAACCGATATTGCAACAGCAATAGGTCCGGACTGCGAACACAAAGTGATCGGAATCAGACCTGGGGAAAAGATTCATGAAGAAATGATCACCTCTTCTGATTCGTTTTTCACTTACGATCTGGGTAAATATTATACCATTTTGCCTCAAAGTCCCAGCTGGAAAATCGATGAGTTTATTAAGCACTTTGATGCAAAAAAGGTGACTGAGGGCTTCCAATATAGTAGCGGGGATAATAAGGAGTGGGAAACTGTGAGCAGTTTGAGACAATTAATTATTGAGCATATAGATCCGCAATTTAGTGTAAATGAATAATATTGAGCTAATACCACGAATTAAAGAATTATTTGCAAAGGGTCAGAATATTATAGAATTCATAAAAGGTATAGAAGGAAGGGCGTCAAATACTATTGAGGATATCCTTATTAGTTATGATTTTCAAAGTGGCAGTTATATAGATTTTATTAATAAGAATCCGGAGTATAACGACAATTATACCTCAGCAATCGCCGAAGTATTTTCAAACCTGGGAGATTTTAACTCAGTTCTTGAAGTGGGCGCAGGAGAAGCTACTACTCTCGGGAATGTAGCATTAAAACTCAATAAGCCCTCTCTCAATTTTCTTGGTTTTGATATTTCCTGGAGCCGTATCCACTGCGGACAAACCTATCTCCGACAAATTGGAGCTGAAGCTGATCTCTTTGTAGCCGATCTTTTTAATATACCATTAAGCGACTCTTCAATTGATGTTGTATATACTTCACACTCAATAGAACCTAACGGGGGGCGGGAAAAGGAAGCCTTGGAAGAACTTTACAGAGTGTCAAAAAAATATTTGGTACTTCTCGAGCCTACTAATGAGTTTGCCAGCGAGGAGGGGAAAAGCCGGATGAAAAAGCACGGGTACGTTCAAAATTTAGCCAATGTCATCAAAGATTTAAAATATGATCTGGTCGAATACCGGTTGTTTAATGTGTCATCTAATCCATTGAACCCCACCGGTTTATATATTATTAAAAAAGAAGATACAGGTAGAGATTCTGACAGCAAATTTTGCTGCCCTTTGACCAAAAAAAGTTTGGAGGATTGCGGTGATCATTTTTTTTGTCGTGAATCGCTTATTTCCTATCCAAAGGTAATGGGC
Organism: Daejeonella sp.; assembly: GCF_037719425.1. Classification (GTDB taxonomy): domain Bacteria; phylum Bacteroidota; class Bacteroidia; order Sphingobacteriales; family Sphingobacteriaceae; genus Daejeonella. The sequence continues at coordinate 29,396 of NZ_JBBJNI010000008.1, forward strand.
ATTCCATGCTTATTTTCGTCGTATGGAATATTAACATCAAAGCATGACTGAACATATTATACCTTATGGCAAACAATTTATAACTCAGGATGATATTGATGCTGTAGTAGAGACGCTTAGTGCTGACTACTTAACTCAAGGTCCTAAGATCCTTGAATTCGAGACAGCTTTTTCAGAATATATCGGTTGCAAATTTTCTGTCGCTGTAGCCAATGGTACAGCCGCACTGCATTTATGCGCAATCGCCTTGAGTATAAATGAAGGTGATAAAGTAATCACCTCACCGATTACTTTTGCCGCGACTGCTAATTGCGTAAGGTATTGTGGAGGAACTGTTATTTTTGCTGATATAGACCCGCAAACGTATTTGCTTGATATTAACAAGGTAAAATCTTTATTGGAAAATTCTCCTAAAGGTTCTTACAAAGGAATTATTCCCGTTGACTTTGGGGGAAAGGCTGTGGATCTCGAAGCGTTTAGGAATCTCGCAGATGAACATGGGCTGTGGATTATTGAGGATGCATGCCATGCGCCTGGTGGTTATTTTAAAAATTCCCAAAATAACCTTCAAAATTGCGGTAATGGTAACTTTGCCGATCTGGCCATTTTCTCATTCCATCCGGTAAAGCATATTGCTACTGGTGAAGGAGGTATGATAACTACTAATAGTAGAGAATTGTACGACAAGCTTTTGAAATTACGAACTCACGGCATAACCAGATCTGAGGATGAATTTCAAAATTCTCGTGATTTTGCAAATGGACAAAGCAATTCTGTTCATTACCCTGGCTGGTATATGGAGATGCAGGAGCTTGGTTACAATTATCGGCTGACAGATATTCAGGCCGCCTTGGGACTAAGCCAGCTTAAAAGGGCAGAAGAAGGATTAAACAGAAGAACACTTATAGCTCGAAAATATGATGAAGAGTTCAGAAAGATGCCTGAAATTATAGCGCAATTCAATGAACTTAATCTCGTTCCTTCAGGGCACGCCTATCATCTATACCTTATCCAAACTGAAAAGAGGCTGCAGCTATATAACTATCTTAAAGAACGGAAGATCTTCGCACAGGTGCATTACATCCCTACCCATTTGATGCCTTATTATAAAGAGCTCGGATGGCGTGAAGGTGATTTCCCTTGTGCTGAGAATTATTATAAACGTTGTTTAAGTCTTCCAATGTATCCGTCCCTTTCCGATGAAGAGCAGAATTATGTTATACAGTCAATTAGAGATTTCTTTAGGGAAGTAAAATTAAATACAAACATGTTGTTAAAAGATAAATAAAAACGATTACTTGAGTTTATAATAATGAATATAAACGTTTAGTAAAGGTTGAGTAAAAATTAAGCACACAATGAAAAAATTTAACACACAGCAAGAAGAATTTTGGGCTAGCAGCTTCGGAGTAGACTATATCGATAGAAACAAAAGCGATGATTTATTGGCATCCAATCTAAATTTCTTTTCCAAATCATTAAAACAGGCCGGGAAGATTTCCTCTTGCATTGAGTTTGGAGCCAATATTGGAATGAATTTGAGAGCTTTGAAGCTTCTGTTTCCGCAGATTTCGATGAATGCGGTAGAAATTAATGAAGAGGCGGCTTCGCAATTAAGTTCCCTGATTGGTAAGGAAAAAGTGTATAGCGGATCTATTTTTGAATATCAAGCAGATACAGCTTTTGACCTTGCGTTGATTAAAGGTGTATTAATACACATTAACCCGGACATGCTTCAGACGGTTTATGAGAAATTGTATTCTGCTTCAAAAAAGTATGTGCTGATTGGTGAGTACTACAATCCTAGCCCTGTGGCAATACCTTATAGGGGGCACCAGGATAAACTTTTTAAAAGGGATTTTGCCGGCGAGTTTTTGGACAAATATTCTGACTTTAAACTAATCGATTATGGCTTTTCGTATAGAAGGGATGTTTCGTTTCCTCAAGATGACATTACCTGGTTCTTACTGGAAAAAGTCTCCCAGGTTTAATGAGTGGCCTTGAATAAGATAAATTATAATTATGAAACCATCATGAGCATGCCTTTCGCAAACCGTAATGAATATGCTCATGATAGCTTCACCATCGCAAAAAAACAAATTATACGCTGATGAAACCATCATGATTTTGCCAAATCCCACAGGGGCATGAATATTAAAATCATGATAGCCCTGCCTACCGGCAGGCAGGTTCATCACCTTTAAAAAACGAATTATATACAAATGAAAATTAAATATTGCACAAAATGCCTTTTCCCGGAAACCAAACCAGACTTAACGTTTGATGATCACGGCGTTTGTAGTGCATGCACTGCCGCGGCGGAGAAAGATGCGGGGATAGACTGGGAGGAAAGGGGAAAGAATTTCTTTGAAATAATTGAAAACTACAAAAAAAGTAGTGATGTCCCTGGTTGGGATTGCATTGTGCCTGTAAGCGGTGGAAAAGATAGCACATACCAGGCATATTATATGAAATATGTATGCGGCCTGAACCCTCTTTGTGTATGTTTCGAAACTACGATGGTCACTGAACTGGGGCAGCGGAACCTGGATAATTTATCTGAAATGGGTATTGACGTAATCCATTTCAAGAAGAACAGCCAGGCATATAGAAAAATGGTGATTGAAAGCTTCAAGCGGATAGGTGATGAAATGTGGCCGAACCACATTGGGATATTTACCATTCCTGTAATGATTGCTGTTAAGTTTAATATTCCATTAATCATTTGGGGTGAGAATCCACAGCAGGAATATGGGGGCCCCTCCCTGGAGTCCGTAAAAAACAGGGTTCTAAATCGTACATGGTTGGAGGAATTTGGAGGACTGTTAGGGAACAGGATTCAGGATATGGTTGGTGTGGATGGGATAACGCTTAAGGAGCTTACCCCTTATTTTTATCCGTCAGACGAAGATATAGAGCGAGTTGGCGTAACAGGTATATTTCTGGGACATTATTTTTTCTGGGATGCGAGAAAGCAGCTTGAAATTGTAAAGAAGCATGGGTTCTCTGTAAAGGAGGATGGTTTTATAGAGGGAACCTACACTAATTATGAAAATTTAGATGAAAAGTTAGTTGGCTTGCATGACTATCTCAAATTTGTGAAGTATGGTTTTGGTCGTGCAACCGACCACGCATGTATCGACATAAGAAACAATAGGTTAACACGAGAGGCTGCCCTGGGCCTGGTAAATGACCACGATGGTAAATATCCGAAAATTGCGATTGCTGATTTTATTGAGTATTCGGGGATGAGCCAACAGGAAATCGACGAGGTAATTGATACATTTACCAATCCCGTTCTTTTTGAGCATGATGAGAATGGGAATTTTAAAAAGGATGTAAACGGCAATCTCATTAGAACTTTTTCAGTTGAATAAATTATGGTTGCAATAATAGATTACGGAATGGGTAACGTAGCTTCTGTACAGAAGGCTATCAGATTCCTTAAGATTGATTGCTGCATAACGTCCGACTTTTCAGTAATAGAAGGCTCAACGCATATTATTTTACCTGGTGTCGGCGCTTTTTATCAGGGGATGAAAAATCTGAAAGAACGGGGCCTCATTGAACTCCTTTCAAACGAAGTCTTGCGGAAAAAGAAAAAATTCATGGGGATTTGTTTGGGAATGCAGCTTCTGGCAGAAAAAGGATTCGAATCTTGTGAGAGCGATGGTTTGGGATGGGTTAAAGGGGAAGTAGTTCGCCTGGATCCGAAATCGAAGATAATTCCACATATGGGCTGGAATAATATCGAAGTTCGCAATGATACTTTCTTCAAAGGTATACCGAACAATGACTTTTACTTCATTCATAGTTATCATTTTGTGCCGGAATCACCAGACATCATAGCGGCGACAGTAAATTATGAATTAGAATATGTGGCAAGTATCCAGCATGATAATATTTTTGCCACACAATTCCATCCTGAAAAAAGTCAAAATTCCGGCCTGGCCGTTCTTAAATCCTTTTTAACTCATGCTTAAAGTGCGGATTATACCGATCCTGACTTTCAATGGATTTGGTTTAGTTAAAACAAAGAAGTTCTCCAACCCTCGGATGGTAGGCAATCCCGTCCAGGCGGCTAAAGTTTACAATAGCAGGGGAGTAGATGAATTAGTATTTGTCGACATATTCGCATCCCGGCAAAACAGGAAGATAAATCTAAAATTAGTTGGTGACGTAATCAAGGAGTGCTATATGCCTGTTGGAATCGGTGGGGGAATAGCAAGCATTTCTGACATTAAAGATTTACTTAAAATAGGCGCTGATAAGGTGGTTATTAAAACTAAGGCTTTAACTGATGTAAATTTCATTAAGGAGGCAGTAGGATTTTTTGGAAGCCAGTGCATCACTATTTCTGTTGACGCTATTAAGAAGGAAGGCAGATATATGATCCATAATACTTTGGGATTGAGTATAGGTTTCGATGAGTTTATTAAAAAAATGGAGGAGTGTGAGGTAGGGGAGTTTGTGCTTAACAGCGTAGATAATGATGGGATGATGTCTGGTTTCGATATTGAGCTTATTGAATACGTATCGGAAAATACTAAAATACCAATTATTGCTGCGGGCGGAGGCGGCGAGCTAGGTCATTACAGCGATTTATTTACAAAAACTAGTATTGGTGCAGTTGGCTCAGCTAGCATATTTCACTTCACTCAATTTACGCCTCATGATATAAAAATGGAATTGGCTTCGAAAGGTTTCCCTGTACGCATATGATATTCAACGGAGAAGTAGGGATAATTATACAAGCTCGCATGGGAAGCACACGTCTCCCATCCAAAATAATGCTGAATGTTCAGGGAAAGCCGCTCTTTAAGTACCAGCTCGAAAGGCTAAGCTCTTTAACTTATCCAGTTTACATTGCAACTACTACCAACCCTAACGATAAAACAATAGTAGACTTTGCCATTTCCAATAATCATCGATATTTTCAGGGGAGTGAAGATAATGTATTGGAGAGATACTTTGAATGTGCCAAATTTTTTAAAATAGGGACAATTGTCAGGATTACTTCCGATTGTCCCTTAATTGACGCAGATATTATTAATCAGGGTATTAGTGAATTCCTTGAAGCGCAGAATCCACAATTATTTCTTTCTAATACGCTTGAAAGGACCTTCCCCAGAGGATGCGATTTTGAGATATTTTCCTTCGAACAGCTACAATTTGCTTATGAAAACGCAACAGAAGTTTCAGACAAAGAGCATGTTACCCCTTATATTTGGAAGAACAAATCCGGCCGAACAATTATCCGGCAGCTTAAACAAGATAAAGACTCAAGCACTTATCGTCTGACTCTCGATACTCCTGAAGATCTGGAATTGCTCAGCATATTAATCGAAAAATATAAAGCTCATACGTTGAATATGGATCAGATATGTGATGTAATGGGCAATAACCCAAGCCTTTCTCTTATTAATGGTCATATAGAACAAAAAAAAGCCTGAAAAAGAATATAACTTTTGTAACTGTTGCTACTAACAGAATTGGATTAGGTCACTTGATGAGATCATTATCGCTGGCTGATATATTAGATACGGAATTTAACATCAATTTCATAATATACGCCGAGGATAGCCGGGCTTTGGAACTTATTAAAATCAGGGGCTACAATTTGGTGCTGTTAGACAAGCTATCTGATATTGGCAGTTCGTCCACTATTTTAACGCTTCTACAAGACAAAGTGGAAATCCTTGTGTTTGATTTTTACGATATCACCAGCGATTATCAATTATCTTTTAAGAAAGAGAATTATAAAATCGTCTGTATCGATGACTATCACAACATTTATTTTTATGCGGATGTAGTAGTCAACGTTTCGAACCATGTACACAAAGACGATTATTCTTGTGAAAGTTATACCCGGTTGTTGTTAGGAACGGAATATATTATGATGAGAAGAACTTTTCTTCAAAATGCTCTTTTGCCTTGCCGTTCAGTCAAAGATATTTCTTCAGTATTTTTGAATATGGGAGGATCTGATTCACCAAATAATACATTAAAATTTTTAAAAGCGGTCTCTCATATAAAGTCTTTAAATGAGATCCATATTGTTGTCGGATTTTTATATGAACACAAGGAGTCCCTTGAAAATTATCTGACGATCAATAAGGGGCACCCTGCCACGTTTTTGTATTATAATGTGGATGATGAAGAACTGAACGAAATACTTTTGAAATGCCAGGTTGCGATATGTCCCGCTAGCGGCATTTCTATGGAAATTTCAACTATTGGCCTTGGAATGTTATCCGGATATACGGCCGATAATCAAAAGAACTTACTTACAGGACTAATAAATAGGGAATGTGCAATTAATGGAAATGATTTTAACTTGTTATCTGACGCAGATATTACGCTAGCTTTGCAGGCTATAATCGATGACCCAAAGGGAACTAACAGAATGATTAAGAATCAAAGGAAGTTAATTGATGGCAAATCTCCAGATCGGATCAGAGAAGCATTTAGATCTTTATGAAAGAATTAACATTTAGGAAGGCTAACATTAAGGATAGCGAGCTCTACTTCAAATGGGCTAATGATCCTTTAGTTCGAGAAAATTCTATACAGCAATCCTTAATTACTTACGAAGATCATATCATTTGGTTCGGCCAGAAGCTTGAGAATAAGAGTTGCCATTTTTATCTATTCTTCAATGCGGAGGAGGTACCGGTTGGGCAAGTCCGAATTGACCAATCTCCAGAGGAAACCATTATCGGACTGTCAATTGACAGCACATTCAGGGGTAAGGGTTTAGGAGCCAAGATGCTGAATTTGGCTTGCACAAACTTTCTGAATTTGTATCCTACCGAAACTATAACAGCCTATATTAAAGAAACTAACATTGCTTCATATAAGCTTTTCCGAAACGTGGGTTTTGTGGAATCTGAGAAAAAAGCATATAACAACATATCATTATTTAGGTTAACAAAGGAATATGATGAAAGATTTTAGAATCGCAAATAAAGTTGTGGGAAGGGGTTATCCTCCTTTTATTATCGCAGAGATGTCGGGAAACCACAATCAGTCATTAGATACAGCTTTGGCAATTGTAGATGCAGCTGCCGATGCAGGGGCGCATGCAATAAAATTGCAAACCTACACGGCTGACACCATGACAATTCCGGGCGCATATACCATTCAGGATAAAGACTCAATATGGAACGGAATGGAGTTGTATGATCTGTATAAAGTAGCTTACACTCCCTGGGAATGGCACAAACCTATATTTGACAGGGCACGAGAAAAAGGTATTTTGGCATTCTCTTCACCGTTCGACGAAACAGCGGTTGATTTCCTGGAGACTTTAGACGTTCCTGTTTACAAAATAGCGTCATTTGAAAATACTGATTGGCCCCTGCTCAAGAAGGTTGCCGCGACAGGAAAACCAGTAATTATGTCAACAGGTGTCAGCAATTTGACCGATATAGCTGAGTCTGTTCGGGTTTTAAGGGAGAATGGGTGTGAGGATCTGATATTGTTGAAATGTACAAGCACTTACCCTGCTAGTCCGGAAAATACCAATATTCGAACAATCCCTCATATGGCGGAGCTGTTCAATTGCCATGTGGGCCTTTCTGACCATACAATGGGTATTGGGGTTTCGGTCGGATCCGTCGTATTAGGCGCGCGGATCATTGAAAAGCACTTTACACTTGATCGGGCCGCAGGCGGAGTTGACGCATCATTTTCCCTGGAACCAGACGAGTTGAAAGCCTTGGTCGTAGAAACAGAACGAGCCTTTTTATCCCTGGGGATAATAAATTACGAGATTCTGCGAGTTGAAGAGAAAAGCCGGATCTTTAAGCGATCTGTTTTCGCTGTAGAGGATATTGCCGAAGGGGAGAATTTCACTAAATTAAATACCCGGATCATCCGGCCGGGATTAGGTTTAGAGCCAAAGTTATATGATTATTTACTTGAAAAGAAGGCAACTAAAAATATCAGCAAAGGTTCTCCTATTGATTCCTTTATGTTTTAACGATCTATAACGTGACTCCAATTTTATTATGATTTATGATATTTGTTTACACGTTGGTGCGGGAGGCCCGTGGTTGGGTAATTTTTATTTGCACATCAAAAAGGAATTAGAAAGAAAAGGGTTGTCTGTAGTCCTTTACACAACTAATAATGAGGTTAAAGATGTGTTTGTTGCCAATGAAGAGACAGGGTACATTTTCCTGGATGAATATACTGGTGAAGTAGATACTGATTGGGCATTAAAATTTGTGGGGAGTTTAGGTTTTCATAATCCAAAGAGCTTATATGTCAGCGAACAGAAGTTCTACGACCTCAGTGAATCAGAGTGCATAAAATATTTTTCTCGGTTAGTACACTCAGTTGAACTACTGAAAGACAAGCCCGCAGCAAAGTTTTACATAACATATGAGGGTGATGAGTTTGACCACAGTATTTTTAGGATACTTTGCAGGATGAACAAGGGTAGGCAAATTTATTGGGGTATTTCTAATTTGGACCTTAGAATACATTTCCATGATGCTGAAACCAGGTATTCTCAAACACCTATGGAGCCAATCGATGTAATCCCTGAAGAACAGTTGGACTGGATCAGGGATTACATAAAAAAATACACTTCCAACCAAACCAATTTGTGGGGAGATCCTAAGAAACACGATGTCAGATTTGAACTGTTTTATATAGGAGCAGCCTGGAGGAAGTTTGTCAAGTATGTGAAATCTGAGGAAACGGATCCGAGGCGTTACCTGGGCCACTCGATATTCATGTACTTCAGAAGAATTTTACGGAGGCAATATGCCTATACAAAGTATGCCGATGAAGAATCTTTGAATGATATCAGTAACTGCTATTATTTTCCAATGCATGTTCCCTATGATTCTCAATTGACTCAGCGGGGCCTTCCATTTTACGATCAGGTTTCCTTAATTGAAACCATAACTCAATACTTGCCTTACCCTTCTAAATTAATTGTCAAGGAACATCCTATGGGGCGAGGATTATATAGTATTAGAGATATGCGAAAGCTGTCGAAATTGCCGAATGTGATTTTACTGCCGGCATATGCTAATTCCCATAACATTGTACCGAAGGTAAAAGGGATATTTGTGATCAATTCAAGCGTTGGATATGAAGGGCTACTGTATGGAAAACCTGTAGTAACTTTTGGAAGATCATTCTACAGGGAGCAGGGACTCACTATTGATATAAACTCACTTTATGAACTTGAGGATGTATTCAGAAAGATTGACACCCATAATATCGATGCAACTTCAGTAGAAAAATTTATCTATAGGGTCTGGAAAAATACTTACCCAGTCGATTTATACAATGTCGACGAAAATTATTTCGAAAAGGCAAATGTTTTTATTGATGCGATTGAACAAGAAACAATAAAAAGAATGTAACCCTTTACTAAATAAAATCATCCACTTGCCAACAGGCACTAAGATGAACCAGTAAAAAGCGTTTGAAACCAGAAAAAATTAGGTATATAGATGCTTTGAGGGGGATTGGAAAGGTTAACTACTCTCTTTATATTTCTCATTTTTGGTTTTGTATATTTTTTGGGATTTATTGACGGAAGTACAAGGCAATTAATATCCAGTGTGTATCTGCGATTCTTTTTATACTTTCTTGGGAGTATTTCAATATCGTTTCTTATCGCTTTGCTTTCGGAAAGGTTTATTGAACTTCCTTTTATAAAGGCCCGGAATAATCTTATTTCAAAATGGAATAAAAAAAATACGTAACTAACTGAAATTGGACGAAAAACTTAAACTAAAGATTGGCAAAAGTTTTAGCTATTTGCTTACCGGTGAGTCGATCGTCCTTCTCGCTGCCTTCATTGCAGGATATTCTTATGCTCTCATATTGGGCCCAAATGACTACGGGGTATGGCAGACTGCAAAGGTATTTATTTCCTATTCTATTGTGTTCACTTTCAGTTTACCTTTTGTAATGCGAAGAGATTTCGTAATGCTGAGATCGGAAGGCAGGCATGATGAAGCAAAAAAAATAGCTGATCTGGTATTTACTTACGAACTTTTTGTAACTCCCTTATTATCAATTAGTTTATTGTTGTATGCGATACTTTTCATAACCAATTATTTGTTTAAAATATCTGTTGTTACCGTGGCTTTTATCTATTTGTTTCAGTTTATTGGTGGATATAGTAATATTCTTGCCAAAGGATTAAATAACTACCAGCTCTTAAAAAATGCCGGCATTTTCAATGGTATTTTGACAGTGTTATCCATACCCGTGGTCTATATATGGGGAATTGAGGGGCTCTTAATCTTTACAGTGGTTATAGCAATCTGCAATTCGATTTATTATTATGTAAAGAGGCCTTTCAACTATAACATATTTTGGGATAATAAACTTTTTAAGTCATTATTGGTCATTTCGCTTCCCCTATATCTGCAGGACATTAGCACGACAATTTTTGACAGCGTAGACAGATTGATCATCGCCGGATATTTGGATTTTAAAGAAGTGGGGTTTTATAGTTTGGCGAGCTTAGTTATCATTCCGCTACGATTATTTATAGCGAGTTTTAGTGTAGTATTGTTTACTCAGCTCAACGAACGTTATGGGTATTCTAAAAGTGAGGAAGTAATTGAGAAACACGTGGTCATACCCCACAGTATTTTGTCCTATGTAATTCCACCTTTTTTGGGGCTTGCAGTTATGATTTTGCCATGGGTTGTGTCAGTTTTCTTACCCAAGTATTTACCCGGTGTACTCTCTGCGCAAATTGCTTTATTTGCAACGTTCTTGTACCTGTTAAACAGCTTTTCTGCCAATGCACTGTTTGTTCTGGATAAACAGCGAAAAACCGCTCTTATCTTTATCATTGTTGGGATTTTAAAAACGTTATTATGTTACCTAAGCGTAATATATGGATATGGAATCGTTGGCGTTGCAATTTCTACGGTATTTGTTTTTGGAATTCTGGATTTTCTAATGTTAAGGACCGTGTTTCAATCGCTTAACAGAAGTAATGGTGCTTTCATAATTTATTTTATCCGGGAAATGCTGCCGGGGTTGTGGACAGCGCTCGGATGTTTAATCTATTTTAACTTTTTAATGAGATATTTGCAGGATGTGTTTAATCTAAATCAATTTGCTGTTGCGATTACCGGGGGAGCGTTTATATTATTTTTCTGTTCACCTGTAATCGTGATAGCGTATAAAAGGATTAAAAAATTAATGCAGTCTTAATGTTCTTATTAATAACAATCCTCGGCGTTATATTATTCTTAAACGGTAATAAATTTCTGGGCTTAACCGTATTTTTATTTCTGCTAACGGATGGCTTTCAACTAGTTCCTGAGCCAATAATGCTTTTCGGTTTGAATATCTATGGGAAAGATTATGCGCTGATCTTTTCGTTAAGCATCCTGCTCAGCTATTTAATTACACAGCAGATCGTTTTTCCTTATAAATCGATCGTCTTTGTCGCCTTAGTTGTCTTCATAATCTTCCTGTTTATTGCTGCGGTTGTTGATCTATCGGCTTTCAACCCCTCACTTGCTGGCTTTCTCCTTATATTCAGGGTCAACCTCTTCCTGTTGACTTATTTTTGGCTTGCTAAGGTAGATAAGCCCCTCTTCGAACGCTTATTTAAATTTGTACTTATAATAACGGTAGTTCAATCAGTACTTTGTTTAATGCAGATACCTACGGGTATAAGACTTTTAACAAATGGTGGAATATCGAATTTTGATGAACTAGGCTTTCATTGGATCCGATACACTAATATTCCATATTTTATACTTCCCTGCCTGTTTATCCTATTGATGAATAGGCAGTTGAAAATCCCAAATAAAAACCTTATTACAATTCTATTCTTAATAACACTCTTATTTACCCTCACCCGGACGCTGATTTTAGGCTTGATAATAACTGTTGTTGTCTCGGTTTTTTTAGGGCTTTTCAAAACGCAAAAAAAGGTGGTTTTCTGGATTGGAGTCATGTTCATCCTGACTCTGCCGGTAATTGGGGCAAGGCTGATGACTTCGGGTGAAGACGTTGCCGCCGCTGCAGCTGCCGAAACCGTCGAGCAGGGCAGCAATATGACGTTTGCCTACCGGATTTTTCATATGACGGAAAGATATTTATACATCTCCGCGGAGACGAAAATGAAATTATTTGGCGTCGGATTTATACATGAGCGGGATTTTCCGAAGGAAACATTTTTACTAGGCCATAAGGATAAAAATAACCTGTCAACCCAACTGGAACAGGATGATATCTCCTGGTCGAATCTTTTTTTGCGTTATGGCATCTTGGGGACGTCTCTTTATCTCCTTGTCTATTTTGCGTTTTGTATCTGGTTTTTTAAGAATCGAAGTTTCTCAGTGGGATCTGCAGCGCTGATGTTTTTGATAATGTCATTAGTACTTACTTTCGCGAGTGGCCGCTTTTCCCAGGCGGATTTTTTCCTGCTACCCATGTTTTTTTATTTTTACATACGGCAAATACATGTATCTCAACCATGATTAGAATATTTTTTTTGTGCCTGTATTACGGCTTGTTTCGCTTCTTCCCTAATTCAAACTTCCCCTTATTAGGCAAGTTTTCGAAAGAGTTTCGGTATATTTGCGCTAAAAATATATTTGAGTACTGCGGAAAAAATGTAAATGTGGAACGAGGTGCCTGGTTTGGACATGGCAGATCGATTCATATAGGGGACAATTCTGGAATTGGGATTAACGCCATTGTGCCTAATAATATCCATATAGGTTCTAATGTGATGATGGGCCCGGACGTTCACATCCTCATTCGGGACCATCTTTTTACAAGAACCGATATACCGATGATAGCCCAGGGGTTTACTGAAAATAAGCTCTGTATTATAGGAGATGATGTTTGGATTGGAATGAACGTCATTATGTTGCCGGGAAGGACAATTAAACGCGGTACCATTATTGCAGCCGGAGCTGTTCTAACTAAAGACTTCCCCGAATATTCAGTAGTGGGAGGAAATCCAGGCAAACTTATTAAAACGCGGTAAAGCGCTATAGCGCGACCAGTAAAAAATTTGGATGATTAAAGTGAGTATTATTACGCCTTCGTATAATCAAGGGCAGTTTATAGAGGCAACAATTAATTCTGTGCTAAATCAAACGTATAAAAATATTGAGTATATCATACTTGATGCATGTTCAACTGATAATACGGCTGATGTTCTGGAGAAGTACAGGCATAAAGCGGCTATCATTTGCGAAAAGGACAAGGGCCAGTCTGACGCAATAAACAAAGGTTTCAAAATGGCTTCGGGCGAACTGGTCGGCTGGATCAATTCCGATGATCTATTATATCCTGATTGTGTTGAGCGAATTGTTGCAGCATATCAGGCCAATGCTCAGGCAGCGATATATTACAATAGTAATTATAGTGTGATAGATACGGATGGACAGCTAATTAGTGAATCGACATTAAACGTATATAATAGGGAATACCTGTTACGCAGGAAGTTTGATGTACTTCAGCCAGGTTCGTTTTACGTATCGGAGAATGTAAGAAAGGTAAACTATCTGGACGATAAGATCCATTATTGCATGGATTTGGACCTTTGGCTTAAGCTTCTAAACTTTGGTGGTATTGTGGACATTAAAGGTACTGCTATTGCGGCCTACCGGGAGTGGGAATTAACAAAAACGAGTACGGGTGCCGAAAGGTTTTATAAGAACATTTACGATGTTTTAATAAAGCATGGCGCAAAAATTACTGACAAATCTATTAGAAATGTTCTTGTTTTGTACGCAAAAAATTTGGTCAAGACTAAATTGAAACTTTCTTAATGAAACCCTCAGTTCTTTTTTTTTGTCCAACTTTCAGTTCGGGTGGTGTTGAGAAGGTATTAATTAATCTCGCGAATTATTTTTGCGAACGAGGTTATAACACATCTTTCCTCGTTTGCCGGCAAATTGGTCCCCTGGAAACACATTTAAATAAAGGTGTAATTATCCATTCATTAAACAAAAGGGTGGGGAAGTGTTTTTTCGAATCCCTGAAGTTTTTTAGGCGTGAAAGTCCGTCGGTGGTAATTTGTGGCCCTCAAGTTATAAATATTCTGACGGTAGTCATTCTTAAATTCATTTTAAGAAGGAGGACAAAAGTTATCCTGACGCATCACAGCTTCTATGATTTTGACGTAAAAAAAATGATTGTTTGGAAGAAGTTTTATAAGTCTTCCTTGAGATCGTTTTATAAGCATAGCGACGTCGTAATCGCAGTTTCCCAGGCGGTAAAAGATCACCTTGTCAATGATATCCCCATTCCCGAACACAAAATTCAGGTGATCTACAATCCGGTTATAGAAAGTAATTTTAGGGATCTGAAAGCGGAGAAAACCTCACATAAATGGCTTACTGGTGACCGTGATTTTAAGGTAATAGTGTGTGTCGGACGTTTGTCTCGTGTTAAAAACCCGGACGCTTTAGTGCGGTTAATGCCAGATCTCGTCAAAATGATCGATTGCCGACTGATTCTGATCGGTGATGGAGAACAGCATCAGTTTTTAAAAGATTTGGTTAGCGATTTGAAAATGGCAAAGTATATTGACATACACGGGGCCGTCAGTAATCCGTTGAAGTACATATCTCGTTCAGACCTGGTAATTATACCTTCTATTTCGGAAACTTTTTCAATGGTAGGGGTTGAATCCATCGCTGCAGGTATTCCTGTATTATCTACACCTACTCGGGGTGTACGGGAAGTCCTGGAGAATTGTGAGGGATGCTTTTTTGAATCCATCGAGAATCGCGAAGCCTTTATGCTAATGATCTGTCAATTACTCACCTCAAACAGAATACCTGTGAATGAACGGTTCGCAGAAACATTCTCTGTAAATTCAATCGGCAAAATCTATGAGGATTTAGTTATCCGCGATTAACTGATATAGAGCTTCTATATAAACGCATACATAAAATCGGGTCAACATTCATAATTTGGAAAGTATAATAATAATCAGCCCCTGGGTAGGAAGAATTGGCCCTAATACCTTCATAACGGGATTTATTAGAGAGAATTTATTTCATGGTAATAAAATAACAATTCTTTATCCTTTCAAGGATAAAATTTCCGAGGATTTTAGCGAGAGGGGCTGCAATGTGATATATGTTAAGTCCTTAATGCTCTCTCATGTCTCGAATATTTACCTTAAAATTGCCCGGAGGTTTTTGTCAGAGGCGCTCTTATTTTTTATTTTCCCTTTTTTGTTAATGAGGAAGCGCTATACTTTTTGTCTTGTTAATACCGAACTGTTATCTTTTTCCCTCATTTTACCTTCACTTTTTGTAAAACTTATTACGATTGTCCATTCCCTCTCATTTGAGGCTAGCTCCCTTAGTAAATTTGTATTCAGAATCCAGCATTTGATAATTTATAAATACGTTGCCGTGTCAAAAGCTGTTAAAGATTCATTAGTTAAATGCGGAGTAAGAAGACCGATCCATATGGTTTATAATGGATTGAACCTTAATGAGTTTGTTCCAGTGGGGGTGGTTATGAGAGATGAAAAAATAATCAATATTATAACAGTCATACACTCCTTGCCTCATAAAGGAGCCCATTATCTTTTGGAGGTGTTAAAACAAGTAGTACTTTTGCAAAAAAATTTTCATTGTACAATTATCGGATGGGGAAGCCCTCAGCATGATAATGAGTATAAGCGAATGATCGAAGATAAAGCCGTTTTGGATAATTTACAACAGTATATAACTTTTAAGGGCAGTACAGACAGTATGCATTATGAATATTCGAATGCGGATATATTACTTCATCCGTCCGAGAGCGAATCTTTTGGATATGTTTTAATAGAAGCAATGGCATCACGTCTACCGGTAATTGCTTTTGCAGTAGGGGGAATGACTGAAATCGTCGAGGATCAGGTATCTGGAAGATTGATAAAGCCATACGATGTAAATATGATGGCCGCTGCTGTAATCGATCAAATAAGGAATGCAGCTCTAAGAAAGCAATATGGAATTGCCGGCAGAGCCATTGTCGAAGAGAAGTTCAATTTAAATACAAACATGAGAAAGATTAATGAGTTGATCAAGCAATCTCATTAGCAGTTAAATAAATATGAAAAAGCTATTAGTTACGGGTTCATCGGGTTTAATCGGTTCGGAAGTATGTATTCATTTCGGAAATATCGGTTGGGAAGTTCATGGTATAGATAATAACCAGCGTGCTGTATTTTTCGGCCCAAGTGGAGATACAAGATGGAATGAAAGCAGGTTGAAGGAGACAATAGGCAAATTCACACACCACGAGCTGGATATCAGAGACAGGCGAGGTGTTATAGATCTAATTGCGGGCATACGCCCGGATGCGATTGTACATACAGCGGCACAGCCTAGTCATGATAAAGCAGCAGCCATCCCCTTCGATGATTTCGATACAAATGCAGTAGGCACCTTTAATTTGCTGGAGGCGACCAGACAATATAGCCTGAAAGTTCCGTTTGTGCATATGTCTACCAACAAAGTGTATGGTGATGCCCCTAACGAAATTGCAATGAACGAATTGGAAAAAAGGTTTGATTATGCAGATATCGAATTTGAAAATGGCATTCCTGAAACATTCAGGATCGACCAAACCAAGCATTCCCTTTTTGGAGCCTCTAAAGTATCAGCAGATATTTCCGTTCAAGAGTACGGACGATATTTCAACATGCCAACCGTATGTTTACGGGGTGGGTGTCTGACAGGCCCTAACCATACTGGGGTGGAACTCCATGGCTTTTTGAGTTATTTGGTGAAATGCAATTTAGAGGGTAAAGAATACACCATTTTCGGTTACAAAGGTAAGCAGGTGCGGGATAATATCCACTCATATGATGTAGCCCGATTTATAGAAGAGTTTATTAAAGCCCCAAGAATTGCAGAAGTGTATAATTTGGGTGGAGGCAAAGCAAACACATGCTCCATTTTAGAGGCGTTTGATATCATCTCTGGGATAAGCGGGAAAGAAATGAAGTATGTATATGACGAAACGAACCGAATCGGCGATCATATCTGCTATTATAGTGATTTAAGGAAAATGAAAGATCACTACCCGGGCTGGGATATCACAAAATCGCTGCAGGTCACTTTTGAGGAAATATATGAAGCCTGGACTCGAAGAAATTAGCGTGAAAAGAGAGGTCGTCCTTATAACAAAGTATTTCTTGCCAAGTTTAAATGTAGATTCAGATTCGGTATATCAAATGATCAAGGGCCTTAAAACACTGGATCCAAAGCTCAGTATCCATGTTGTGACCACGGCCAGTAAATACAAAGGCGATTTTATCGATGATGGGAAATATTCTGTGGATTTACTTAAAGATATTAAAATATACAGAATAAAAGGGTTAATTTCAGATCCTAAGTCATCTTTAATGAAGATCCTTGTAGATTTGATAGATGGATACAGATTAGTTATGGGTGCCAGAGATCTTAAAATCAATAATGTGATATCTTTGTCGAATCCTCCTTTAATTTCATTATGGCACTCACTGTTACTAAAAGGAACGAATTTTTTCTATTGGACGTTTGATATCTTTCCTGAAGCATTAGTTGCACATGGAATGCTGAAAAGCAACAATCTTTTTTACATATTATTAAAAAGAATTACATATGCAAATCGTCCAGCCTCAATTATAGCATTGGGAGAGCATCAGTATGAATTTCTTTTAGATCAATACAAGAAGCCTATCAATAAAATTATTTTGCCCTGTGGCATTCATGATGAAATGCGCGAATCTGAACTGGTTAAACCATTCTGGAAAGATTCAAATGTGATTACAATAGGGTATCTGGGTAATTTAGGTAGGGCTCATTCATTAGAGTTTCTTAAAAATGTGATCAGTTGCATAGCAAATAGACCGGAGTTTAAACTAGTACTTTCCATATATGGATTTCATAAGGACAGTTTAATGAACCATATCAATTCAATTAAATGTAATAATATTCAATTGGTCGATTTTATAGAAAAGTCAGATCTGAGTTTGATAGATATCCACTTAGTTTCTTTAAAAGAAAGCTGGAATAATATTTCTGTTCCTTCAAAAGCTGTTAGCGCAGTATGTTCTGGAGGGGCTCTCTGGTTTTGTGGTGATGAATTTGTCGATACATGGAACATGTTTAGACATTGTAGTTATAAAAGTTCTGCCCGGGTAGATGCCATAGAAAGTGTTTTGGATACCTTAGACATGAAAGATTTATTGAAAAAAAAAAATATGGCTTTAACAATAAGAAATGACTTATTACAAAAAGAAAGCCTTGCATATAGGTCTATTTTAAATTTATTAAAATAAGTTTATGATCCTTTTAACCGGTGCCACAGGGTTTCTTGGGAAAGCTTTATTGAAAGGGCTTTCCAGAGATAGTGTTGTGACCCTTTCTAAAAAGAATGCTGATATCAATGCTGATCTTGCTTCGAGAGTTCCGCTCTTGCAATATTTTGATATGGTTATCCATGCCGCAGGTATGGCCCACGTTATACCAAAACTCGTTAAAGAAGGTAAGCTATTTTTTGACGTGAACGTTGAGGGAACTCAAAATCTATTAAGAGGCCTTGAAAACGCAGGCGTACCGAGGTCGTTTATCTTTATAAGTTCGGTGGCCGTATATGGGTTAAAAAAAGGGAGTTTAATTGATGAAAATTGCCCGCTTTTAGCGCGGGACGCATACGGCTTAAGTAAAATAGAAGCCGAAAAGGTAATTTTAGAATGGTGTAATAGGAACAATGTAATTTGTACGATATTAAGATTACCATTAATTGCAGGTCAAGATCCGCCGGGAAATTTAGGGGCGATGATAAGGGCAATCAAGGGGGGTTATTATTTTAATATTTCAAATGGCAAAGCCAGGAAAAGTATTGTTATGGCTGAAGATATAGTATTAATTCTCCCCGTTGTTGCAAGAGTGGGGGGAGTGTATCATTTAACAGACGGGTATCATCCATCTTTTGCAGAGCTTTCGTCATTAATAGCAAAACAGTTAGGGAAAGAAAGGCCTTATAATATTCCAAGTTGGGTCGGAAAAACTATTGCAAAAATGGGGGATCTTATTGGAGCTAAGGCACCAATAAATTCAGATAAACTTTTGAAGATCACTTCGGATCTGACGTTTGATGATTCCAAAGCAAGGAAAGAGTTGTCTTGGAATCCAATACCTGTACTAAAAGGATATAAGATCTGGACGTAAAGGATTACAAGGGGTTATAGTTTTGAAGGTTTTTTCGATAAAAAAGGGCGAGTTAATTCGGCTAGCAGTTGTTTATTTCAATGAATTGACTAACCTTTGCCATTATGCTCTATTTGCTATACCTGCCCGGCTTATTTCTATTGCTTCATGTATATTTTTGGCTTGCCGATCGTTTCAACATTATCGATGAGCCAAATCATCGTAGTTCTCATAAACATGTCACCATACGTGGCGCTGGAATAATTTTCCCCATCGCCGTTATAACGCATGCCCTACTAACCGGGTTTGATTACCCATTATTTGTTTCAGGACTGCTTCTTATCAGTTTTGTAAGTTTCTATGACGATCTGCGCCCTCTCTCCAACAAGATCAGGGTTCTGGCCCACCTAATCGCGGTTTTTTTGCTCTTTAAGGAAGCTGATTTAATATCGTATCCGTTCTGGATAATTATACTCTCTTTTATTCTTGTTATTGGTGCTATTAATGCCTATAATTTCATGGATGGGATTAATGGTATAACTGGATCGTACAGCCTCGTCACCCTGCTGGCTTTATGTTTTATTAATCAATGGGAATTGACATTTGTTTTAAACGAATGGCTCATTGTATCGATCCTGGCTTTGATGGTTTTTAATTTCTTTAATTTTAGAAAGAAGGCCAGGTGTTTTGCCGGAGATGTAGGAAGCGTCAGCATCGCTTTTGTCATTATATTTTTTCTTTTACTTCTGATCCTTAGTGCAGGAGATCTAAAATATATAGGCTTACTGCTTGTATACGGCTTGGATTCGGTTATAACAATTATTTTCCGGCTAATTCGAGGAGAGAATATTTTTAAAGCTCATCGCAGCCATTTTTACCAATACCTTGCCAATGTGAAAAAATGGCCGCAATTGAGCGTGTCAGTCTTATATGCGCTAGTACAACTGTTGATTAGTGCAATAATAATCTATATCGATCTAAGCCTGATTCAGCTTTTCTTATTTTTCATAATATGTGGGTCGGTTTTTGTCTGTATCCGATTTTTGGTAGAGGGCCGGGGGTATTTGCTTAGTAAAAAAGTAATCGATACTAATAGCGCCTGACAAATAACTGGCCGGAACATCTGAGTTGGTTTGCAATTCAATAATTGTTCATTAAAATATATCCGGAGTAGGTTTACCGTTAGCAGCAAAAAATTACATTTAAATGGAACACTAATTTTACTATATTTGTGGGTAGAGTAAACCAGTAAACAGGAAGCTTTTGTTTAACCTCATCAATATTGTACCCCGGTGGATCATTTTTTGTCTCGATCTGGTAGTATGCGTATTTGCACTCTGTTTTGCATATTTTCTGAAATATAATTTTAATATCTCAGAAATTGATATGAACGAGTTGAGCCGGAATATTCTCGTATTCACGGTATTAAATAGCTTTGTTTTCTTCAGTATAAAAACCTACGCGGGCATCATTCGTTATACGAGCGCTCAAGACTCATTCCGGATACTTTTCTCTATAATAATCAGTAATGGGCTATTTTTCTTTGTGAATCTATTCCTCGTGAGCTTTCATAAAGAAGCTTACATCTCTAATGTTATACTAATCATTAACGGCCTAACCGGATTTTTACTGTTAATTACCTACCGGGTCATGGTGAAGTATTTCTTTATGTATATAAAGAATTACCGGATGGATAAACGTAAAGTTATTATTTATGGAGCAGGGGAGGCAGGCATTGCTGCTAAACGTACACTTGACCATGATAACAGAGTTAATATGCTTTTGGCGGCATTTATTGATGATGATGAGCGGAAAGCCGGTAAAGCAATTGATGGAATTAAGATATTTAATACAAGGGAACTGTCATCTCTTCTTAGGCAGGAAAAAATCAATGATTTGATCATTGCTACACAAAATGTTCCGCCTGATCGCAAGAATAGCATTGTGGATATTTGCCTTGAAAATGACGTTAAGGTGTTAACCCTGCCACCCGTACGTTTCTGGATCAATGGCCAACCCACGGCTAAACAGCTCCAAAATATCAAGATCGAAGACCTGTTGGAACGCGAGCCGATTGAGATCCATAACGATACCATTGGTGAACAGCTAAAAGGTAGACGGGTATTGGTCACCGGTGCTGCCGGGTCAATTGGTTCGGAGATAGTAAGACAAGTTGCGCAATTCAACCCTCAGATGATCATTCTAAATGATCAGAGTGAAACACCCCTGCATGAGCTTCAACTGGAATTGCAGGAAAATAATTTGGAAAACAATTTCCATTCCTTTATAGGGGACGTTCGGGATCTGTGCCGGATGGAAATGCTTTTTCAGACGTTCAAGCCTCATTATGTTTATCATGCTGCCGCCTACAAACATGTCCCTTTAATGGAACATAATCCTGCAGAAGCTATCCGAACCAATGTAATGGGTACCAAAACCCTGGCGGATCTCTCTGTTAAATATGGCGTTAGTAAATTTGTAATGATCTCTACGGATAAGGCTGTGAATCCAACCAACGTAATGGGAGCTTCCAAACGTGTAGCCGAAATTTATGTTCAATCGTTATATAATTCATATCGCTATAATGAACCCACAACCTATACCAACGGCCTGAGCCATCTGAATGGCGACCGTTCCAAAGTAAATACCCGCTTTATTACTACCCGGTTTGGAAATGTGCTGGGATCGAATGGCTCTGTAATTCCTCGTTTCCAGGCGCAAATTCAAAAAGGGGGTCCTATTACAGTTACCCACCCGGATATAACACGCTATTTCATGACCATCCCTGAAGCCTGCCGACTGGTGCTTGAAGCTGGATCAATGGGAGACGGGGGCGAAATTTTCATCTTTGACATGGGTAAATCTGTTAAGATCATCGAGTTGGCCAAAAAGATGATCCGTTTATCTGGACTCGTACCTAACCAGGATATTGCAATCGAGTTTTCCGGCTTAAGACCGGGCGAGAAACTCTACGAGGAGTTATTAAACGATCTTGAAAATACCATGCCTACTCACCATGAAAAGATTATGGTGGCTCAGGTACGAGAGTATAATTTTCAAACCGTCAGTAAACATATTAAGGAATTGGTCCAGCTAAGTTGCGAATATAAAGACCGGCAGGTAGTCGTAAAAATGAAGGAGATCGTACCAGAGTTTAAGAGTAACAATTCAATTTACGAAGAGCTCGACATACGGGCAGAAGAACCTTTAAAATCTCTTTCCGATATTTGAGGGCTGCGTTTTATATGATTAGGGGAAACATTGGGAATGACTTGGGGAGTTTATGGCAAAGATGTAAAACAGGTTTATTCGTTTGTAGTTGCCTGATTTTCGGTTTTACTCCTTCTCAGGCTCAAAACTTAACTGTAGGTTTGGGATCCTTTGAGGATTATTACCGCCGGGAACAATTGCTTGGGAAAGTTGATTCCTCACTCTCTTTTACAATTCGTCCACTGCTTTTACCAAATCTTTTAAAAGATACATCAGCTCAAAGAGCAATTACCCAGGTTTTTCAATCAAAAGACGCTATAAGAACTATTGCCATCCTTCCAGTTACATGGCAGCAACAATATAGTTCTAGCCCTTTCAATTCAAGGAATGACGGGCCAGTGATACCAGCAAGAGGGTATCAGAGTATGTTGAGTGCTGGAGTTTTCGGACAACTGGGTCCGTTTACAGTCCAGATCAGGCCAGATTTTGTCTTTGCTGGAAACGATGACTTCCTGACTCGCGCAAATTTACTAGGTTCAGCAGATCTTCCACCGCGTTTTGGTGATAGGCCCTATACACAGCTTTCCTGGGGACAGAGCAGCATCCGATTAAATTTTGACCCTATTTCAGTTGGAATATCTAATGAAAACTTGTGGTGGGGCCCTGGGATATCCAATTCATTACTGATGTCTAACACTGCACCTGGTTTTAAGCACATCACTCTAAACACTAGTCGGCCTGTAAAAACACCTGTAGGCTCTTTCGAATCCCAGGTTGTAGCAGGCAGGCTTGAAGGATCCGGGTTCAACCAAACTCTTCCGGATGATTGGCGGTATCTCTCCGGTTTTGCTTTTGGCTATCAGCCAAAATGGATTCGGGGCTTATTCCTGGGTTTGACACGAAGCTTCCAGATCTATCATGATGACATGGATGGCAGTTTTGGCGATATTTTTCCCCTTCTCCAGGCGTTTCAAAAAGCTAATACAAACGAGGATGCGAAGCGGCGGGACCAGCTTACTTCTATTTTTACACGCTGGCTACTTCCGTCAGCTAAAGCTGAAGTTTATTTCGAATATGGGTTAAATGATCATTCTTCTAATATCCGTGATTTTTTAATGTCGCCTGAACATTCACGATCCTATATTTTTGGCATGAAAAAAGTTATACCTTATAAGCAGCGATCCGATGAATTTATACAGTTTTCTGCAGAGATCACGCGAATGGAGCAATCTATCGATCGCACGATTCGCGAAGCAGGCGAGTGGTATACTCACAGCCAGGTTCTTCATGGCTATACAAATCGTGGGCAGGTACTCGGAGCGGGGATAGGGCCCGGAGGAAATCTACAGTCCTTAAATATTAGTTGGGTTAAGGGCTTGAAGCAAATAGGGTTGGAGTTGGAACGCTATGAGCATAATGGGGATCTGGCGACTGCTTATGGTTATGCTCCATGGCTGGATTTCAGCTTGGGGGCCGTGGCAGACTGGACTTTTGATAAGCTTCTAATAAACGGAAAATTATCTGGTATCCAATCGATGAACTACCAATGGAACGACGGAATTAACAGGCGTCCAAAGCAAAATGTATTTAATGTGAATGCCCAGCTGGGAATTATGTATAGCTTTTAACCAGATATTGTATAATAGACAAATGATTACCGGACTCTTTAAACAATATTTTTTATTTCTGGGACTGATTGTATTCTTTGCGGCTTGTAAAGGCATACCTGAGGAGGCTGTAGTTTTCACCAACGATTTTGAAAAGGGCGTTCCAGTAAATATAGTTAATGGTAAGGTCGAGGAATATAACGGTACTGGAGTCTTGGGCAGATATTCCGAAGAAGGATTTACAGTAGAGGTTAAAGACATGAAAGCACATGATATGATTAAGATCACTTTCGACCTTTATATTCATGATACCTGGGATGGGAATGCTGTCAGCCCCAATGGAAAGGACATCTGGATTATGAACATCGATCGGGGAAGTGTGATTTATGCGAGCTTCGCAAATGGCGGCTGCACCAATTGTACCCAGTCTTATCCCGACATTCGACCTGCATTCTTTAACAACATTTTCAACTTTGCTCTCAACAAACCCAATAGTAATGCGATCAAGACTGACCTACCAGGGGCATGTGCTCTCAAAGACAGTAAGGGTGGCACTTCTATGTACCGTATCCAGCGGACCTTTCTCCATACGGCCAGCACACTCGACCTGGGTTGTTTTGCGGGACTGGAAGATCCTGATCCGGCAAACAAAAACTGTAATGAAAGCTGGTCTGTAGATAATATGCGTATAACAGCTATTGACACCCGGGAATTAAAATGAAGCTTTTATATAGTGTTTACATACTTTTATTTTTTTGGACTACATCCGGATATTCACAATCACTTCCTGCTGGCATGCATATCCTTGAAGACCTTTACCGCCGGGAGCAGGTGCTGGGGAAAGTAGACTCAACGATATCTTTTACTGTCCGGCCACTATTTACCGGCTTAGATGCAGGTGTTCGCGGGCTGGCACTCGATACGATAGAGGAAAGGGGTTTTACCAAACTGGCAAGTACCCTGAGTGTCGGAGGTAGCAAAGGATACCTTCAGCTGCTTCCTGTAACCTTGTTGCATCAGTACAACTCCCGGGTGCCCTATGGCTGGAATGATGGAGCGATGATCCCTGCCGGAGGCCATCAAACACAGGGAAGTCTTGGCATATATGCAAAATATGGGCCTCTTAGCATTCAGCTAAAGCCGGAATTTGTCTCTGCTCAAAACAATGAATTTGAGGGCCTTCCAACAGACTACCATGACCCGGTTTGGGCGAATTATTATGACAGATATTTCAATGTAACGGATATTCCTGAGCGTTTTGGAGAAGAGACTTACTCAAAAGCTTTCTGGGGACAAAGCAGTGTACGCTTAAATTTTGCTCCGGTATCGATAGGACTCTCGACAGAGAATTTATTCTGGGGGCCGGGTATTCGCAGTTCATTGCTAATGAGCAATAATGCACCGGGGTTTAAACATATCACTTTGAATACGACTCGACCGCTTAGCACTCCGATAGGTTCCTTTGAAGGGCAAATGGTTGTGGGAATGTTGGATAACTCCGGATTCAATCCGCCTGAAATTAACAGGATCTATGAGGGGAGGACATTATACGTTCCCAAGCGTGAGGATCAAAGATATCTCTCAGGCTTCGTTCTGACATATAACCCTAAAGGCGTACCGGGTTTGTTTATTGGGGCAAGCCGTACTTCACAGGTGTATAGTCAAGATGCCGGAAAGAAGGTCGGAGATTTCATCCCCCTGCTGCAGCCCTTTGAAAAAAAGGATGATAGTGAAACACGCGAATACATGTCGTCCATGTTCTTCCGCTGGGTGTGGAAAGAGTCAAACGCGGAGATCTATGGGGAGTATGGCCATAATTCTCCCAGGTCGTTTAAAGAATTCTTATATGAACCGAATAAGGGCGCTGCCTGGCTTATTGGGCTGCGCAAATTAGTCCCACTGGCTCGCCGCCCCGGAGAGTTTCTCCAGGCAGGCATAGAACTTACAGAAATACAGCAAACAAACATCCCGGCCTTAGGGGGCTGGTACACCAGCAATAAGATTCGCCAAGGACACACGAATCATGGGCAGGTCCTCGGTGCAGGTATCGGTCCGGGGAGCAACTTGCAGTCCCTGAATATTGGCTGGGTAAAAGATATCAAACGATTCGGTCTCCAGATCGAACGTTATCTTCATAATAATGATCTCTATTATCCGATTTTTATCGAGACATTGAATCCTGCTAAACACTGGGTGGATATGAGTTATTCGTTATATGCTGATTGGGATTATAAAAATTTGCTCGTCAGTTTTAATGGGAGTATGGTCAGAACACTGAATTACAATTATGTGCTTTATACTCCGGCTACGGGTGGGTTTTATGTGCCGGGGATGGATTTTGCGAATTACCAGGTGAAGGTGGGGGTGAGTTATCGGTTTTAATGAGGGGAGAGTGGACTTTCACTTGTCTAGGGTAAAAGTTTCGAAATGAAATTACATAAAGTAGACAGAGGTTCCAGCTTTCGCTGGAATGACAAGGTCTGGGGGTAGAATAAGGAGATTCCGGCCTTCGCCGGAATCTGAGTCGTATCACTGCCTGCTTTTATATCATGCTACCCAAAAGCTTTTTTTTATGCACTGCGATCCTGACGAAAGTCAGGATCTCCTCAAAACTAAAAAATGCATGTCATTCCAGCGAAAGCTCAATGTCATTAAGTTAAGGGTATTCATAATGTACCTTTTTGATTTTTAGTGA
>NZ_JBBJNI010000125.1:0-7094 GCF_037719425.1 Daejeonella sp.
CTTTGATCTTGTCAACTTCCTGTCCACCTTTTCCAATCACGATACCCGGACGGGCAGTGTGGATAGTGATGGTGATACGTTTCAAAGTACGCTCGATAACAACTTTCGAGATACCGCCCTTTGAGATACGTGCAGCCAGGTATTTCCTGATCTTTTCGTCCTCAACTAATTTCTCAGAGTAATCGTTTCCACCGAACCAATTAGAATCCCAACCTTTGATGATTCCTAATCTGTTTCCTATCGGATGTGCTTTTTGTCCCATTTCTCTTAATTAGCTTTTGGTTCAGTATTTTTACTATCAACTATCAGTGTAACGTGGTTAGAACGTTTACGAATTCTATGTCCGCGACCCTGAGGAGCTGGTCTTAATCTTTTTAACTGGCGTCCACCGTCAACCATGATTGTTTTTACGTACAATTCATTGTCTTCCGGACGTTGGCCTTCATTTTTAGACTCCCAATTTTTTATAGCGGATAATAAAAGTTTTTCAACTCTTATCGCAGCTTCTTTATTGGTAAACTTTAAAATATATAAAGCCTTTTCAACCCGTTCACCTCTGATCAGATCAACAACCAATCTCATCTTACGTGGTGAGGTAGGGCAATCGTTTAATTTTGCTATTGCTTCCATTGCTTATTTCTTCTTATCAGAGTGACCTCTGAATGTTCTCGTTGGAGAAAATTCACCAAGCTTATGACCAACCATGTTTTCAGTTACATAAACCGGGATAAATTTATTCCCGTTGTGCACTGCAAATGTGTGGCCTACGAAATCCGGAGAGATCATTGACCTGCGTGACCAAGTTTTGATCACCGATTTTTTGTTACCCTCATTCATTGTAGATACTTTCTTCTCTACGTTATGATCTATATAGGGTCCTTTTTTTATTGAACGAGCCATTATTTCTTCCTTCTCTCTATGATGTAACGATCAGATGATTTCTTTTTATCGCGGGTTTTGAAGCCTTTAGATAATAAACCTTTTCTAGAGCGTGGATGACCACCAGATGATCTTCCTTCACCACCACCCATAGGGTGATCGACAGGGTTCATTGCCACACCACGAACTCTTGGACGGCGTCCTAACCAACGATTTCTACCGGCTTTACCTAACACCTCGTTAGCTTTTTCAGAGTTGGAAACCGTACCGATAGTTGCTATACAAGTAGCCAGAATCATACGCGTCTCGCCAGAAGGCATTTTAATGATCGCATACTTACCATCACGTGCTGAAAGCTGTGCATACGTGCCCGCGCTTCTTGCAATGATAGCTCCCTGACCAGGGTTCAGTTCAATGTTGTGAATAATTGATCCCAAAGGAATGTTCTTCAATGGAAGCGCATTTCCAACTTCCGGAGCTGAGCCTTCGCCTGAAGTAATCTTCATGCCAACTTTTAAGCCTTCCGGAGCAATGATGTAACGTTTCTCACCGTCAGCGTAATGCACTAATGCAATACGTGCGCTACGGTTCGGATCGTACTCAATAGTGGCAACAGTTGCGGGGATATCGTTTTTATCGCGTTTAAAATCAATCAATCGGTATGACTTTTTATGTCCCCCACCGAGATAACGCATAGTCATTTTACCGGAATTATTTCTACCACCGGATTTCTTGATGCTGGTAACTAACGATTTTTCTGGAACGTTAGTCGTTACATCAGAGAAAACTCCTCCTACTCTGAAACGAGTACCCGGGGTAACCGGTTTAAATCTTCTTACTGCCATGTCTTAATTAAATATTGCTGTAAAAGTCAATGGTTTCACCATCACTAAGAGTAACTATAGCTTTTTTGTATTTAGGAGCATTTCCTGATACAACACCTGCTTTAGTGTTACGCGATTTTGATTTTCCAAAGACTACCGCTGTGTTGATAGCTTTGATGTTCACGCCATACATTTTTTCGATCGCACCTTTGATCTCTAATTTGTTGGCTCTGTGGTCTACTTTGAAAGTAAAGCGGTTTAACTTTTCAGTTAATGCCGATGCTTTCTCTGTTAGGATTGGTTTCTTTAAAATTTCCATCTTACTTCGCGAACGCCTCCGTTAATGTTTTAACAGTCTCAGTTGTAAGCAATAGCGTTCCTGCATTTAACACATCATATGTATTTAACTCTGCAGCAGTTACCACTTTCGCTTTTTTGATGTTTCTGCTTGATAAATAAACATTGCTATTTGCTGCTGGCAAAACCAATAACGACTTAGCGTTAGTAAGGTTAAGATCAGCAACCAATTTTACGTAGTTCTTAGTCTTTACAGAATCAAAGCTGAAATCCTCTAAAACTACGATGCTATTATCTTGTGCTTTATATGTAAGTGCTGATTTACGCGCTAATGATTTAAGCTTTTTGTTCAGCTTAAAACCGTAATCGCGGGGCTGCGGACCGAATATACGACCACCACCATTGAATAATGGCGATTTGATAGATCCTGCACGGGCACCACCAGTACCTTTTTGTTTGTATAATTTTCTGGTAGATCCAGCGATTTCATTACGCTGCTTAGACTTGTGTGTTCCCTGGCGTTGATTCGCAAGGTATTGCTTAACGTCTAAGTAGATCGCATGATCATTTGGCTCTACGGCGAAGATCGCATCAGGAAGCTGCACCTTGGCACCTGTTTCTTTACCTGATATATTTATAACCTTAACTTCCATCTTCCTATTTATCAACGATTACGTAAGAACCTTTAGCTCCCGGTATTGAACCGCTAACTACCAATAAGTTTTGCTCTGTGTACACCTTCAAAACCTGAAGATTCTGAATTTTAACGCGATCACCACCCATTCGTCCTGCCATGCGCATTCCTTTGAATACACGTGAAGGCCATGAAGAAGCTCCAAGTGAACCTGGCGCTCTTAACCTGTTGTGCTGACCGTGAGTCTGACCACCCACACCGGCAAATCCGTAGCGTTTTACAACACCCTGAAATCCTTTACCTTTTGAGGTACCAACAACATCAACAAAGTCGCCTTCCACGAAGATTGAAACGTCAACTGTATCACCAAGGGCTTTCTCATCCTCAAAAGTTTTGAACTCAACCAGCTTGCGCTTTGGAGTTGTACCAGCTTTCGCGAAATGTCCTTTAAGTGAACCGGTTGTGTTTTTTTCCTTCTTGTCTGAGAAAGCTAACTGAACTGCGGTGTAGCCGTCTGTATCGACGGTACGTAGTTGAGTAACCACGCATGGGCCAGCTTCGATAACTGTGCACGGGATGTTCTTCCCGTCAGCATCGAAAATGCTGGTCATTCCTACTTTTTTTCCAATAATTCCTGACATTTTCTAAATTCAATTTGTGTCCATCGAAGCAGTAGGGCTTCGTTCAAGACATAGTAAACCCCTCTAAAGGGAGGGCAAAGATAGGAAAGTCTTATCAAATATCAAATAGTTGCGTAGTTATTTTTGAAGAATTTATAAGTTTTAGGTCGTAAGTTATAAGTATACGTTTTAATGCATTTTAAAAGGGTTGGCTTTTTCATCAGCGATTAGGAAGTTGTAAATTTTTCGTTATACGTTTTAGGCTTACTAAACGCTGTAAGATGGGAGAGTCGAGATGGGAAATGTGAAAAGCGAGAGACGAGGTGCATATCCACCCAGTGTCCCTCGCTGGCGGGGTTGGGGGTGGCTAATTTTTCTATTGGAAAGCAATTCCTGATTTTCATCGGCACCGCCAGTCCGGTGCTCTGGAGTAGTTTTGCTCAGAACGGACACATATCATTTTATAAATGAAGTTTGAGCAAAAGCTACTCCTGCCGCCCCGGTTTAGCTAACACCGGTTCATAGCATCTATTTACGTCAGTTCCGAGCAACGAATTGTAGACAATTGCAGAACGTTTTTCGAGAAAGTGCAAAGTCGTGCCGTAGAAGCCATTCTCTCACCCAGACGTAAAACGCATAGCGTAATACCCGATCACGACTTATAACTTACAACTCTATCCACTCAGACGTATAACCTATAACTCACAAACAATAAACCCACCCCAAATTCTGTTCTATAACTCTAAAACTAAATTTATGTCGAGACTAAAATTTACCCTTTTACTCCTTATAGTATATACAACACAAAACGTTCATGCTCAAAAAGGGGGTAATACGCTCGCCGAGCAATACCAGAATCTGATCATGTACTCCGGTGGCTACCCGGGGTATAAACAGATCCGTCAGCAAAAGGTGGACTTGTTGTGGAAAAATGTTTCAGATACACTTGCCGCACAACGGTTATTACTAAAAGAAGCAAAATTGCAACTAGGCTCTGATGACCAGGCTTTCCTGGCCTCGAAAGCTGAGTTAGAAAATGTGAAGAAAGAGAATGCCCTATTCAAAGCCCGGACTGGCCGGAACAGCGTCCTTGGTTTATATGTAGAAACCGGGACTTATAATATGATCATGTGGGGAATAATCTTCCTCCTTGGCGCAGGATTGGGTTTTGCCATTTACCGCTCCACTTCAGCTCTGAAAGAAGCACGCTACCGAACCGGCCTGTACAATGACCTTACCGGCGAGTTTCAGAAACACAAGGTCAATTCCAATGAAAAAGAGAAGAAGCTTGCCCGGGAACTGCAGACGGAAAGGAATAGGCTTGCAGAGATGTCGGGAAGGTAAAATTGATGGCCCTCTTCTCTTAGGGCCATTGGATGACGCGTTTTTACTTTTCCAATTCTATTACTGCCTCAATCCATTCCTTTAGCATGGGTATATCGGTAATAACAGAATCCCAAACTATGTCATAGTCTACACCGAAATAATGATGAATTATCCTGTTCCGAATATCACTCATCTCACGCCAGGGTATGTAACTATATTTTGCTTTGCGAGAGATGCATACTCTACCGTTCTTAAGATATGCGGTCCTATGAAAGGGCTTAAAGATTACACGGTTACTAATTCAACTCTCCGGCCAAAGATTTCTTCCAGATAGTAGTTTAAGGCAAGGAAATTCCTAAAGGTCTTACGAGTCTTGCTTAGTTCTACCAGCAGATCGATATCGCTGTCTTTACTCTCTTCACCGCGTAAAAAAGAGCCGAATAGACCAATCCTTTCAACACCAAATTCAGCAAGATGATGCTTTCTATCAGATAATTCTCTCAGGATATCCTGCTTTTCCAATGGCTGGCCCATATACAAAAATAACAATTAAATATAAGATGTAGATAGATCCTGGATATATGTTTAATGAATCGCCAGAAGAGGTCAGACTTGAGGAAACGTCGGGGATGTAAACCCATTAATTCTCGCCAGTGAAAAGCTACTATCGAGTTGTAAAATACCTCAACGGTGTAGTGAAAAGCTACTATGGAGTAGTTAAAAGTAACTATCGAGTAGCAAATTACCTCAACGGAGTAGTAAAAAGCTACTATTGAGTAGTTCAAAGCTACTATCGAGTAGTAAATAGCTGCAACTGAGTAGTAATTAACTGCAACGATGGAGCAAATAGCTACAACGATGGAGTAAATAACTGCAACGGTGTAGTAAATAGCTACAACGATAGAGTTAATAGCTGCAACAGAGTAGCAAATAACTCAAACAGGGTAGTAAACTACTGTAACGTAGTAGCAAATAACTGCAATTGAGTAGTAAATAACTGCAGCGGTGAAGTAATTAACTACATTGATGCGTTTAATAGACACATCGCAGGAAGATCAATCAAGAATTAGACCGAAAGTAGCCGCTTTGCGGATATGTCAAAGTTAAAATTGCTTATTGAATAACAGTTAAGTTTAAACTGCCGGCGGAAAGTGCTGCTCCTCCTATTGCGTTAAAATTACGGTATCTCACAGTTACCACATTAGTAGCACTTACTCTTGCTGACATAATTCCCAACCCTGTCAAAAGAGCAGGATTAGGCGACGCCACGACAGTGCCTGAAGTCGTTGCTCCGGTAACCGTGTAAGTTACTTCAAGTTCATTATTGGCTGCCACGCTTACGACAGAGGTCGGAGCAGTGTTCGGCGATTTAATCATACCTACTACCGCTTGAACGAATGCGGTAGTTGCAATTTGTATATTATTTGTTGTTATTGCTGCTGTGGGAGCAGTCGGGATCCCAGTGAGTGCCGGTGAAGCAATATTTGCTTTTAAATTACCCGCAGCTGTAACAAATTCAGTCGTGGCCAACTGAATCGTGTTAGTATTTGCTGCGGCAGTAGGTGCTGTGGGAATGCCAGTAAATGCAGGTGATGCCGTGATCGCAAGCGTGCCCGTAGTTGGCAAAGTGATATTAGTCGCGCCAGTTGCAGTTAATGCAATGTTTGCTCCGGACAGTGTCAAAGTATTGTTATTAGGAACGCCGGTCCCGCCATTAAGTGGAGCTACTACGCCGGTCACATTAGTAGCGCTAGTAGCATTCCCCGACAATGCACCTCTGAAAATAGTTGCCGTCAACTCTCCCGTTTGAGGGATAAAGCTTAATTTGGTATTGCTTACAAATGGAAGCTGCGTTCCTGTAATACCGGAAACAAATGTAGGATACATGGTTGTATTCGAAACCACGTCATTAGCAATACTAATCTCCACCGCTCTCTGAGCATCCAAAGCCGCCGTAGCAGTACCCGTAACATTGCCTGTCAGCGGGCCTACGAAACCTTTAGCTGTAAGTACACCTGTAGATGGAACGTAACTTAGATTGGCAGGGCCCACTTGCAGAGGCTGATTTCCCGGTGACGCTTTTACAAAAACGGGATATGCCACAGTTGGACTGACTATATCCTCTGTGATATTTGAATTCGTTGAATTTGTTGCATTGATAGCTGTGTTAGCTGAAGTAGCATTCCCATTTAACGTTCCGACAAAACTTGTAGCAGTTAAAGCACCTGTCGAAGGAACAAAGGATAACCTTGAACTTGCTGTACGCTGATTCTGATAGCCTGAAGTCGCGTTAACGAACGTTGGAAATACTGGGGTTGCAGTAGCTACGTCATCGGTAACGTTCGTATTCAATGTATTAGTGGATGTCAGATTTGCTACCGCCGTGTTAGACGCAACAACCAATGGAGCTGCTCCGGTTGGAATAATTGAAGTAAAGGTGTTTGCGGTCAGGTTACCAGTAGCCGGCACGAAGGTAAGCCTACCATCGGCGGTACGCTGGCCCATATTACCTGA
>NZ_JBBJNI010000125.1:7104-9651 GCF_037719425.1 Daejeonella sp.
CGGTAACGAATGTTGGATAAACTATCGCTGCTGATGTATTATCGTTGGTGATGGTGGTCGTCAGCGCATTTGTCGAAGTTGTAGCATTTCCTATAAACGTCCCTGCAAACCGTGTCGCGCTTAAGGTACCTGTGGAAGGAACATAATTCAGGCCCGGATTACTTACCATATGAGGAAGGTTACCTGATGTACCTGCAACAAAAGTGGGAAAATGCACCGCTCCCGATGCAACTTCGTTTAGAATATCAGTATTCGAAGCATTTGTGGCGTTTGTAGCTGAAGTTGCATTTCCTGCTACATCGCCGGTTAGAGCACCTACAAAACCCGTTGCTTTAAGGATCCCGGTATTTGGGATAAAGCTAAGTTTGGTGGTGCTTGTTCTTAGCTGTGAATTTCCGGGCGTGGTATTTACAAATGTCGGGTATGTTGGAGTTGCAGTTGAAAGATCATCTATAACTGTAGAATTCAAGGAATTTGTAGCATTAGTTGCGGTATTCGCCGAAGTTGCGTTACCGTTTAATGGTCCCGTAAAGCTTCCGGCAGTCACTGTTCCTGACACGTTGAGCGAGCTAAAATTTCCTGCCCCTCCGAGTGAGCCCGTTAAGTACTCCCAGCCAGTAACTTTGCGCACATAAAGTCCGACAGCAGGTGCCTTGGTCAGGTAAATAAGCATCCCGTTAGGCGGAGCTAAAGCATTTATCGCTACAGTATCAGCCATCCGCGGAAGCAAAAGACCCTGATTGGCACTTTCCAGCTCCAGCAATGAAGACGGAGCTATCGTAGCACCGTTTGTGCCTATCTTTATTTGTGCCTCAGCAGTGCCGGCATTGAATACAATAAATAACCCGGTGAGGATTAGAATGGAGAAGTAAGTTTTTTTCATAGTGCTTTGATTAAAGCGGAAAACTGAAAGCTGAAAATTGAAGTCCAAGCTTTAGCGATACGCATATGTCTTTATAATTTATTTGCTTTAGGCTTTGAGCTTCAAGCTTTCTTAACTTTTTTTCTATTTCAATTTCAGCCCATGAAACTGTGAGTAAATCATCTTCACATTTCAGTTTTCACTTTTCAGCTCCTAGCCCGCTGTGCACATTTTCAGTTTTCAGTTTTCACCTTTCAGTTTACATCTCCTAACCCGCTGTGCCCATTTCAGTTTCAGTTTTCCGCTTTCAGTTTAAAACAGGTAAGAAGGCATCAACACATTTCTCTCCAAAGGAATGCTATACCTCAAAATAATCTCATGTGTACTCTTTGTAAAAGTGTTAAGTCTGCCCACATCGTAATCGTATGCGTAGCCAAGTCTTAAGTCTGGAATAATACGTACATCCATCAAGCCCACTACAGCACTGTTGCTGCGGTAAGACACTCCAACAGAAAACAGCTCCTTGAAAAACACATTGGCATTCACATCGTAGTTCAGTGGTATACCCCTTACCCCCCGCAAAAGAAAGCTTGGTTTAAGAATAAAATTGTCGTTCAAATCAATTAGCATCCCTGCGTTAACATAAAAATGAGGGCTTTGCTTGACGTCGTAACTATCTAGGGCAACATTTGTTTCTCTCAGATTTGTTCTCGCAAGGTTTGGTACTGAAATACCGGCGTAGTACTTATCTGTATTATAGAATATACCCGTTCCAAAGTTGGCTACTAAGGTATTGACATCCTGCGCGAAGATCGGATCCCCGGGGTTTGTCAGGTTCAGATCCATCATGTTAGCCTTGTAGTTTAATGCGCCTATCTGCATACCGAAAGATAGCTTTGAATTATCACCGTCGATGTGGTAGGACAGCGATCCCTGGGCTCCCGTAGTACGTGATACCGAGAACTTGTCGTCAACAAGTTTTACTCCCACTCCCAATTTAGTTCGCCCAATTGGCATATCGAAGGAGATCATAGCTGTCTGAGGTGAGTTCTTGATCCCGTTGAACTGCTTCCTGAAAATGGTAGTAAACTGCATCGACTCTTTAAATCCTGCGTATGCGGGATTGATCTCAAGAGTATTGAACATGTACTGGGAGTACAGTGGGAGCTGCTGGGCTGAAAGCTGAAAGCTAAAAGCGGTCAGCAGCAAAATACTTAAAGTGAATAAGGCAACTATTTTCATTAGACTATAATTGTTTTTTATCGGCGATGAAGCTTGCATGAGCTTATATTTTTCACTTTTTACAGTTGTTTTTAGAGGTGTTCAAGAGACCGTTTTGCTAA
This sequence comes from Daejeonella sp., assembly GCF_037719425.1. Taxonomy (GTDB): domain Bacteria; phylum Bacteroidota; class Bacteroidia; order Sphingobacteriales; family Sphingobacteriaceae; genus Daejeonella. The sequence goes on from NZ_JBBJNI010000125.1 coordinate 9,310, forward strand.
GTTCATTTCGTTGTGTGAGCGGTAAGCTCATGCAGGTTTCTTCATACGCATTTACCTGTTAATAATCAGATATCCGGGGATACCCTTAGCTCCATTTACACTGATCAGGTAATAATAAATACCGTCGGGAAGTAGGTTGCCCATAAAACCCTTCTGGTTACCGTTTCCGTCAAAAGAATTATCGTAATCCAGATTTAGATACACTAATACCTGGTTCCTGCTGTAAACCTCAAAACGAACTTTATCAGTTGGCAGTCGTTTTACAATTATGTAGGTGTCATTCAGGCCATCACCGTTAGGCGAAATTGCATCAGGGATATTTATAGGTGTATTTTCATCAAT
>NZ_JBBJNI010000125.1:9661-13094 GCF_037719425.1 Daejeonella sp.
TCAATCTGCTTTTTGATAACCGATTTGGTAAAATACTCATTTGTTTTTAAGGCACCTATATTAAGCCTTGTATTCATGTAGGCTCCCGCAACAGGAGCGCGGGCGCTGATAGTTCCCGGAGTACTGGTAGGTTGAGGTGGTAAAATATCATATAAACCCACCAGGTTCGGATCGTAGCGCGCGACGTATGCTTCGGCCCTGTTCCTGAAATATTCGATACCTTCATCTGCTGAATTGTGCTGGAGAGTTAGTTCAAGGGTTCCGGCAGGATCAGGAAAGTCACGTGCGAGTATCCAGGTCTTATTTACATATTCGGGGAAGTTGCCTTTGTTATAAACGTTATCGGCTACTCTTAGTTTAATATTCTGCGGGATCCCTTTATATATAATAGAAGCGGGAGTATAGCTGGTCAGCGAAGTACCAATGGGATAATCGGTCGGAGTGGTAGCCGATCCGGTAAAACTTCTCTTCAGGCTTCCCCCGGTAATCCCCGTTCCGGTTACGATAAAATTTGTAAGGCCAAAGCCGGTGATCGTACCACGGCCATCGCGACCTACGCTAACATCAACATTGCTTAAAATTAAATTTCCATTTGCAAGATCCAGGTTATTATTCACATAAAGATTACCCTTCTGAGCGGTTACATTCAGCAGGTTATCTATCCTTAAGTTGGGAAAGCCGTTCAAAGACTGTGCGCCTAGAGTAATAATATCCTGGGCATTTAAGAATTGACCTGAAAATCGAAAAATGCCTCCAATGCTATCTATGCCACGCGCGGACTCATCCGGAAGGCGGCTGCCAGCTTCATTTTGCCAGATCTGGGCATAAAAATTAATCAGTGCAGTATTGTAAGATACAATGGTACCGCCCTGTGATACATTAGAAAATATATTGGTGTTAGAATTCGGATGTGCATATACCGGTGAGTTCCGAAAAACATAAACCTCATTAACCGTCTGAGCTTTTACAAAACCCGGCACTAAGAAAAACAGGGCAAGCAAAACCACAGGGGCGAGTGTCCATTTATATCTAAATTTTGGGGGAATCACGTAAAGTTATATTATATAGTTTCTCCTTATTACTGGTAGCTGTTCGTTGGTGTATACTCCTTACATGCAAATTGACGTCTAACAAACTGGAACCAAGATACAATAATATTATTTCTTTGCAAGGGGCCAGGCATTAAGGTTTTAAGAAGTCTTGTAGCCAGTATACGCAATTAATAAAAGAAAGTTATTTATAAATGACAGAAGTTCCCGCTATAGGATAATTTTTGTCATTGATTGAAATTCTGGTTTACGGATAATCTTTATTTCTGTCTTGCTGCTGCGAGGAGTTCCACCTCAAAAATAATCGCAGAATTGGGCGGTATTAATCCCTGAACACCAGTTCCTGCGTAAGCAAGGACTGATGGGATGAATACCCTCCAGGTAGACCCAACAGGCATTATTTGAAGTATTTCATTCATTCCGGGTATAAACGTACCGGGTGTACCTCTTAAAGGTGTCTTTTTAGCATAGGTATCTTCAAATGATTTACCATCTGGAAGAAAACCTTTTACATGAATCAAAACAGAGTCGGCAGCCTGGGGACGAATTCCAGCCCCCGGCTTCATTACAAAGTAATTTACGCCACTTGGAAGGGCACCAATTCCAGACTGGTTTCTCACATTCTGGAAGAGAATCTGCTCCTGGCGGGCACCACGCGCAGATATCAGGCGTTTTTGATATGAATCCAATTTAGCCGCAACAGTTGCTGAAGGTATCAGGAGATGTTTGTTACCAAGAACATCATTCATCCCTTTTAAAAACAGCTCGGAATTAGTCACGGCAAAGCCGTTATTAGTTACCCATTGACCGAGGTAGGCTCCAATGGTATATTGGAGGGAATCGTTGGGGGTGGTTAATTTTAAGGAAGTGCCGAGTTTTACCGGGCGAGTCTGAGCAATTGAAGCTAAGCAGAATGACAGGCTCAATAACAACGTGATTATAAACCTTTGCATAGTATAAGCTTTTGCATCTTTGGCATTCAGCGGATTTTTCATTGTTTGGTTACAAGTGTCAATATATTTTCAATATTTGATAATTTAATAAATAGTATAGGCGGCCTATCCCCGGTCCATTGCTTTTGATTTGCGACGAAGAAAACTAATTCCGCTTTGAAAAAAATAAAACAAAAGCCTTTTCATAATATTCTTTTAAAGAACCGCTGGATTCATAATTACAAAATTAGTCCCATCATACACGAGCATTTTAAAACTAAGCGCTGGAATATCGCCGTTAGCAAGCGCTGTGTTCACCCTTTTTACTATTGTTTTTACACCGAGACTGTTTACATTTACCGTTGCCGCTCCGGTATTAACAGTATTCGCTTTTAAAATAACTATCATCCCCGTTGTATATGCTGCGGGTGCGGGAGAAAGTGTAATTGCATAGGCGTCGCTAGCGCCGGCATCGGCTGCAAAATTGAAGGTTGCTATCGTTTTGTTGGTCAATGCTTCGCTCCCTGCCAGCGTGGACACTGTGCCGGTAGTTGGCAGGGTAACATTTGTATTTGCGGTGCTGGTTAATGTTGTAGTAAATGCGCCAGAAGTAGTAAGATTCCCACCCAACGTTATTGTACTGCTTCCGTTATTTACACCTGTTCCGCCTTGCCCGGGCGTTACTGCTGCATTAGAAGTGAGTATAGTAGCGCTGGCATTGGGTAAGGTATATATTTTCTCAGTTGTTGCCGCACCGGTAAAATTAGTAAAACCATTTCCGGTTCCCCCAAAAGCAGGTGCTATTATTTGGGTAAGGTCTGCACCACCGTTGAAACTATTACCATAAATACTTCTCGCTGTTTGTAAAGCCGTTGCAGTGCCGGCATTTCCTGTCACTGATGTTTGATCACCTGTATTTGTACCGGAAACAGAAGCATCTAAAGGAACAGTTAACGTCTTGCTCGTGGTTCCACCAGCAAGGGTAAATCCTACCGCTGCCGCTGTCGGGGTTAAGCCGTTCACCGATGTTACCGTAGCTACACCAAGCACAGGGGTAGTTAAGGTTGGTGAAGTTGCAAACACCGCTAAGCCTGTGCCGGTCTCGTCAGATAATGCGCCAGCTAATCCTGCTGAGTTTGTCAGCGTATTTTGCTTGCCGCTTACTGCTGCTGAAGCCTGGGCATCTGCATAAGCCGTAGTTGCAACGGCAGTAGTATTATTATTGGCTGCCTGGGTAACTGCAATCGTTCCGGTTGGAAGAGTTGGGGTTCCTGTGAATGTTGGTGAGGCAAGATTTGCTTTTAGTGCATCAGTACCGGTCAGCTTACCAATGGCGGCAAGGATATTGTCCGCTGCAACTGGCGTACCCGCGGTGGTATTTAAACTAGTGAGTACTTTAGTGATTACAGCAGCATTGGTTACTGTAGCGTCATTACCAGTTGAAGTCACCTC
>NZ_JBBJNI010000009.1:0-55214 GCF_037719425.1 Daejeonella sp.
ACGCTCCCCAGCGATGAGCTTACCCGGTTCCAACCCGTATGGGGAATCTTAATATTTGACTGATCATCAAACAGCCTTGTTTTCAAGGGCACAATGCCAGTCAAAGTCGAATCCCCCTCCTCAGAGAACTCAGTTAACAATTGCATTCCGACACAAATACCGAGCACAGGTTTCTGAAGCTTAACAATAGCCGGCACAAGTCCCGTTTGCTCGAGCTTTTTCATCGCGGAGCCGGCATGACCAACCCCGGGAATAATGTAACGGTCATATTTGTCGAAATCTTCAGCAGTGCGGATCATTCCATACTCCAGTCCCAGCCTGTCAAGCGCAGCTGTGAGCGAAAAGATGTTCCCTGCTCCGTAATAAACGATCCCGATCATATAACTCCTTTGGTGGTTGGCAATTCGGTGCCTGTTACCTTTATAGCTTGTTTAATACTTTTTGCCAGGGCCTTAAAGCTGGCCTCAATCATATGATGGGCATTATCGCCGTCAATGATTTTTAAATTAAGATTCATGCCCGCATGCTCCGAAAAGGATTTCATCCAGTGCTCGAACATTTCAGTCGGAAAGTCACCTACATATTCCCGCGTAAACTTGCCTTCATAAATAAAGTAGGCGCGATCTGAAAAATCGATTGCGCATTGTACAAGAGCTTCATCCATCGGCAATAAAAAGCCATAGCGCTCTATTCCGCGCTTATCGCCAAGAGCTTGCTTAAATGCTTTCCCTAATGCAATTGCGCTGTCTTCAATCGTATGATGTTCGTCGATTTCCAGGTCTCCCTCAACTGTTAAACTAAGATCTACACCTGAATGCTTTGCCAACTGGTCAAGCATATGATCATAGAACTTCAAGCCTGTATTTATATTATGCTCGCCGTTCCCATCAAGGTTGAGGCGGAGGTTAATTTTAGTCTCTTTTGTATTCCGTTCAAAGTCAACTTTACGCTCGGATTTTATGGTAAGGAAAGACGTGATTTCAAGCCAGTTTTTACTGTTCAGATCAACTTCCGGGTTTTTATCCCCATAAAATATCGCTTTGCAGCCCAGGTTTTTTGCAAGCTGTACATCTGTTGTCCGGTCGCCAATTGTGTAAGAATTGCGCAGGTCAATCAGGTTTGATATAAGATAGCTGGTAAGCATGCCCGTGTTGGGCTTTCTGTTCGGACTATTTGCGTCTGCAAAAGAATCGTCTATAAATATTTCCGAAAACACAACACCCTCACTTTTAAGGATGTTAAGCATTTTTTGATGCGGCTTTTGAAAATCCTCTTCCGGGAAGCTGATGGTTCCCCGTCCGTCCTGATTGGTAACCATCACCAGCTCGTATCCAAAGTCCTGAAGCTTTTTCAATGATGATATGACGTAGGGTAAAAACTCCAGTTTCTCAAGGCTGTCTACCTGCATATCAACAGGTGGTTCCACGATCATTGTACCGTCACGGTCTATAAATAGTACTTTCTTCATTTCTGCACAGAAAATTTTTTTAGATTGTAAATTAAGTTTTCATTCTCTTCAGGCGTCCCGATAGTTATGCGCAGTGAGCCTTCACAAAGCTCAATTTTAGAACGGTCGCGAACGACTATGCCATTCCCTACAAGATGATCGTAAATCCCTTTAGCATCGAAAGTCTTTACCAGGATAAAGTTTGCATCAGAAGGGTAGATCTTTTGAACTATTTCCAATTTGCCCAGATCGCTTATGAGTTTTTCTCTTTCAGAAACAGTAAGCTTTATCCAATCATTGATCTGTTCAACGTTCTGTAAAGCCTCAAGAGCAAGCTGCTGTGATGCTTCATTAACGTTATAAGGAGGCTTAACTTTATTAAACACCTCGATGATCTCCGCACTGGCAAATGCCATCCCTAGCCTTAAACCCGCAAGGCCCCATGCTTTTGAAAGCGTATGAAGAACAACTAAGTTCGAATACTCTGTCAGCTCCTGGATAAAAGTTTTTTGGCGGGAATAATTGATGTAGGCTTCATCAATAACCACAAGGCCGTTGAAATTCGCCAGTATGGTTTCTATATCCGCCCGGTTTATTGAGTTGCCAGTCGGATTATTTGGTGAACAGATGAAGATGATCTTGGTGTTATCATCAATTGCTTCCGCTATCCCTTCCACATCCAGCTGATAATCTGGAGTTAATTTAATCTTCCGAACTTCAATATCGTTGATGTTAGCAGATACCTCATACATTCCGTAAGTAGGAGGTACTGTGATTACATTGTCAATACCCGGACGACAAAACGCCCTGAACAATATGTCTATAGCTTCGTCGCTTCCATTACCCACGAATATATTCCTTGGTGGAACTCCCTTGATCTCACTTAATCGTTGTTTTACCTTAAACTGCATCGGATCCGGGTAGCGATTGTAGTTGGCACCTAGCGGCGAGCCAAAACTGTTTTCATTCGCGTCCAGATACACTGATGCGTCCCCCTTAAACTCATCTCTTGCCGAGGAGTAAGGAACCAGGTTCTTAATATTTTCTCTAAGTATATTTTGAAGATTAAACATTTTCTTTCTATCGTTTTATTTGAATCAGGAACAAAGATCAAAGAGCCAGGATATAGGCGTGAAAATAATAACGATTGGTCTGGTAATCCTATAAATCCTAAAATCCTACTAATCCTAATAACTTACTTTTCCACCCCCTGCCCCCGCCAGCGGCCGCCAGCGGGGGACACCGGGCGCTAATCCTAATCCTTTTTTATCCGCACACTTATCGCGTTCTTATGCGCTTCTAATCCCTCCAACGAGGCCAGAACTTCCACTGCCGGACCGAGATTCTCAATCCCGGTTTTACTTATATGTTGGAAAGTGATCTTTTTCACGAACGAATCAACCGAGACACCAGAATAAGCTTTTGCATACGAGCTTGTCGGAAGGGTATGATTAGTCCCCGAAGCATAATCGCCGGCACTTTCAGGAGTAAGATGGCCCAGGAAAACTGATCCTGCATTAATAATTTTGCCGATCAGAGTTTCCCATTCGTCTGTTGCCAGGATAAGGTGCTCAGGCGCATACTGGTTGCTGAATAGTAAAGCCTCATTCAAATCCGTAGTTAAAATGGCGTAAGAATTTACGATGGCTTTCGCGGCAATGTCCCGCCGTGGCAACTCCAGGATCTGTTTACCGAGCTCAATAATAGTTTGATCAATAATTTCGCTTGAATCCGAAACAAGTACAGCCTGGCTATCAGCGCCATGTTCTGCCTGGGCCAGCAGATCTGCTGCCACATATACTGGGTTGGCGCTTTTATCAGCAATTACCAAAACTTCAGAAGGCCCGGCCGGCATGTCAATAGCCGTGTGGCTTTCAGATTGTATAATAGTTTTGGCTTTAGTTACGTACTGATTTCCCGGTCCGAAAATTTTATCAACTTTCATGATAGATTCTGTCCCATAGGCCATAGCCGCAACTGCCTGGGCTCCACCAGCAAGATATATCCGTTCTATTTCTAAAAGCTGAGCACAATATGCGAGGTACGAATTCACCTTTCCATCTTTTTGCGGTGGCGAACAAACTATGATCTCAGTACATCCGGCAAGCTTTGCTGGAATACCCAACATTAAAAAGGTACTTGGAAGAACCGCAGTGCCGCCTGGAATGTATAAGCCGACTTTCTCAATAGCCCGGGTTTCCCTCCAGCAAACTACCCCGGTCATTGTTTCAACCTTGTTTTCTTTGATCAGCTGTGTTTCGTGAAACTTTCGGATGTTATTATATGCAAGCTGAATCGCTTGCTTTTCAGTATCACCAGCCTCAGATGCAAGCTTGTCAATCTCTTCTTTTTCAATATAGAGCTGGTCTAGCTTTACCCCGTCAAACTTTTCAGCAAATGCCCGCAGAGCATCATCACCTTTCAGCTTAACCTCTTCAATAATATCTTCGACCGTAGTCCTGATATTATTATTTCCATCAGCATTACGAAGGCAAAGCTCTGCGACCTTTTTCTGATCCAGGTCACTTAGTTTATACACGTTCAGCATGGCTTTCACTTAACCCCGTTATAATATGATCTTCTCTATCGGCATCACCACTATACCCTGCGCACCTGCGCTTTTTAGCAGGCTAATCTTTTCCCAGAAATCCCGTTCGGGGATAACTGTGTGAACCGCAACCCAGCCTTCCTCTGCAAGAGGCACGACTGTTGGGCTTTTAACTCCCGGCAAAAGCTTAACAATCTTATCCAGGTTTTTAGATTCAGCATTTAGAACGACATACTTAGTCTCTTTCGCCCGCAGAACCGACTGGATCCGTTGGATTAGTTCGATGATCAGCGGGTTAGACTCTTCGTCTTTTCTGCCAATAAGCACCGCTTCAGACGAAAGGACATCAGCAAACGGTTTTAAGCCATTGCTTTTTAATGTACCTCCAGTCGACACAATGTCGAATATCGCGTCACTCAAGCCAAGGCCTGGAGAAATCTCCACAGAACCCGAAATTGTACGGATATCTGCATGGATATTATTTTTATCGAGAAATTTCTTTAGAATGACAGGGTAGGATGTAGCAATAGCCTTACCGTTGAGGTCGTCGATATTCTGGATATCGCTGTTGTTTTGAACCGCAAGCTTTAAAGTACATTTGCCAAATCCCAGCTTTTGCAGGTAGCTAACATTAACTTCTGTTTCGCTGATGACATTTTCGCCAACTATTCCCAGGTCTGCGATGCCATCCTGAACATATTCAGGAATATCGTCATCACGAAGGAATAAAATTTCTAAAGGGAAGTTGGAAACGGTGGAGATTAAAGAACTTTTATAGTTTTCGAAACTTAATCCGCAATTTTTTAGAAGTTCAACCGATTTTTCGTTTAATCTACCAGATTTCTGGATAGCTATTTTAAGAGTTTTCAAATTTTAAGTTTTAATCAGACCAAAAAAAAATTATTATGAAGTAGTTTCACGTAGAAACGTATATTATTTTACCATCGCCGCAAAGCGATGATGAAAATGTACGTGATGTGTGAAAACTTTAGTCATAATATTTGGCCCAATATGCTTGGGAGGCCCACAAATATAGATATTATCTCAGTAAAAACTAAAAATGTTTTTATTGGAGTTGACGGTTAACGGTGGACAGTTGACAGCGACTGGCCGTTAACTAACAAATTTCCATCACTAAGGCGTTTTATGGAATCACACTTCTAGTTTAGATTGATCGAATTCCAGAAGTTAACCTTTTTACACGCATGGGTATTGTTGCTACTAAATCCTTTTCTTTTGCTTTAGAAATCATAGAGCTTTACAAATTTCTATCAGAAGCGAAAAAGGAATATGTATTGTCAAAGCAAGTACTGCGCAGTGGAACAGCTGTTGGTGCGCTTATAAGGGAGGCTGAACATGCTCAATCAAAAGCAGACTTTCTTCATAAAATGAATATAGCACTCAAGGAAGCGAACGAGACAGAATATTGGTTAACGTTGTTAAAGGAGAGTAATTACATCGGTACAGATCACTATCAGCCTCTAATGGCTAGTTGTAAATCTATTCTTAGGTTGTTAATCAGTATCGTACATACAACAAAAACCTCGCTAAACAGATAGCCCTGCTATCGCCCATATTGGATAGTGGGTAGCAATTCTCGGGTTAAGGATTCACGCGCTGTCAACTGTCCACCGTCAACTGTCAACTCTTTTTTAAATTGAAACTGTCAACTTTTTTCCTAATTTTGTTACTTAATGAGATTCCTGTCCCCCGGATTTTTATTTGCCCTTCTGGCCATTGCCATTCCAATTATTATACATCTTTTTAATTTCCGGAAGTTCAAGAAAGTCTATTTCAGTAATGTTCGTTTCTTAAAGTTCGTACAGATCCAGACTTCATCACGCCAGCATCTTAAAGACAGGCTGATACTGGCAGCAAGAATTCTTGCACTTACATTTCTTGTGTTTGCTTTCGCAAGGCCGTATATGCCTAATCCTGAGCAGAAGAATTCCTACCAGGAGCAGGTCGTGAGTATCTTTATCGATAACTCCTACAGTATGGAGGCCATCAATAAGGAGGGAACTTTACTCGACGAGGCGAAACGAAGGGCGAAGGAAATTGCATCAGCTTATAGCCTCAATGACAAATTCCAGATTCTTACCAATGACTTCGAAGGAAAGTTCCAGCGGCTGTTGAATTATGATGAATTTCAAACCGCCGTCGAGGAGGTTAAGATAAGCTCTGCTAACCGCGACCTGAGCCAGATCATACGCAGGCAGGAGGATGTTTTTACAACGGAGCCTAATTCAAAGAAAACCGTCTATGTGATTTCAGATTTCCAGGAAAACATACTTCCTCAGGCACCAATCCAGGCAGATACTGCTATAACGGTAAGACTTGTCAGGTTAAAATCTAATTCCCAGCCTAATATTTCTATAGATTCTATATGGTTTGCTTCTGCGATCCACAAGCCCGGAGATCCTGAGCAGATGGTAGTGAAGCTTAGAAACAACTCCGATGAGGATGCTGAAAATATTCCAATCAGGATATTGATAAATAAACAACAAAAAGCGATAGGGAGCCTGAGCATTGAACCGCGGGCTACTTCAACAGATACTTTGTCGTTTAGCGGACTTAAAGCGGGCTGGCAGGAAGGGGAGATTGAGATCACCGATTTCCCGGTAGTATTTGATGACCGCTTCTATTTCAGCTTCAACGTACTGCAATCAATTCCACTGCTTATCATCAATGGGAGCAGCGAGAACGAATACCTGAATTCGGTCTATCGGTCTGATGTATTTTTCAACATAAGCAATGTTAGTTCCGGGAATATAAACTACTCAGGGTTAAATAGTTACCCGGTTCTAATACTTAACGAGGTTGAGCAAGTCAGCGATGGGCTTATCCAACAACTGCGGGCGTATGTTGCTAAAGGTGGCAGCCTGATGATATTTCCTGAACTTGGGAGCAATCAGGAAGGTCTCAAAAATTTATTACAAACTCTGAGAACAGATGTTCCGGCTGAGATTATCACTGCGGAAACTAAGGTCTCAGCGATAAATCTTCAGCATCCCATTTTTAAGGGCGTCTTTGAAAATATACCGCAAAAACTTGATTTACCGATAGCTAAAAAGTACCTCCGCTATAGCAGTCAGAATACTACCACTAAACAAAGTGTCCTGGAGTTCCCCGGAAGAGTGACATTCTTTGGAGAATATAGATTAGGACGTGGTAAGATATATCTTTCCGCTGTGCCTTTGAATGCAGAAACCAGTAATTTCGCACGACATTCTGTATTTGTCCCTATTATGTATCAAACAGTTTTGCTATCTCTTCAGGATCAGAATCTGTTCCATAAATTGAACAGGGATCAGGTTATTGAGCTGCCTAAGCTGACTCTCAATGCTAATCAGACTCTGAAACTAAAACGGGATAAATTTGAAGCAATTCCCGACCTGAGACAAAACGAAAATGCGTCTCAATTATATGTGGCAGATCAGGTTCGGCAGATAGGTAATTATAAGCTATTGAAAAATGACAGCCTGCTAGCAGTCTTATCCTTCAATGATGCGGGGGCTGAATCTGACCTGAGCTATGCAAGTGACCGGGTGATAAAGGGCAAATTTCCCGGCCAAAAGATCGACCTTATAACTCCGCAGCCCGGATCAATGCAGGGGCGTGTTAAATCCATCAATCAGGGAACTTCATTATGGAAGTTGTGTATAATACTTTCACTCTTATTTTTAGCCGCCGAAATATTGCTTATACGGTTCTATAAAAAATCACAAACTAAAGCTGTACAACTTGAATAACTTACTAATTCAATCGGCCACGATTCTTGATCCCCAAAGTAAACATCATGGGAAAGTTGCTGATATACTCGTCGTGGATGGGAAGATATCAGAAATAGGGAAGAGTATTAAATCTTCCGCCAAGAATACCCTCACCATAAATGCCAAAGGACAATATCTGTCGGCTGGCTTTTTCGACCTAAATGTAAATTTTGGAGATCCTGGGCTTGAAACGAAGGAGGACCTGAGCACCGGAACCGCATCAGCTGCGGCGGGCGGTTTCACCGGCATAGCATTAATGCCAAACACCCAGCCTCCAATCCATTCAAAGGCCGAAGTCGCATATCTTGTCAACCGCTCAAAAAACAGCCTTGTCGATATTTATCCATTGGGATGTATAAGCCATAATTGCGAGGGAAAAGAGCTTGCCGAGATGTTTGACATGCAGCAAACGGGGGCAATCGGCTTTACAGATGGTAAAAAGCCAGTGAGCAATGCTGGATTGATGAGCAGGGCTCTATTATATACCAAATCGTTCAACGGTCTTATAATTTCATATGCTGAGGATCAGGATATCGCTGGAAAGGCAAAAATGAATGAAGGGGTAATGAGCACTTATCTTGGAATGAAGGGGAATCCTTCCCTGGCCGAGGAACTGATGATCTCCCGAGACCTTTATCTTGCCGAATACAATGATGCCAGGATCCATTTCAGCACGATAAGTACAGCTAACAGCGTCGACCTTATCCGGAAAGCTAAAAAAACTGGTGTACAGGTCACCTGTGAGGTTGCTGTCCATGCTTTAGTGCTTACAGAAGATCTTTTAGAAGGGTTTGACAGTAACTACAAAGTAAAGCCACCCTTGCGTACTAAAGCTGATCAGAAAGCCTTAATTGCGGGGCTCAAGGATGGTACAATAGATGCAATTGTTTCTCAGCATACTCCGCACGAGATAGAATTCAAGGATGTTGAGTTTGAGATCGCTTCTTATGGCATAACAGGTCTTCAGACAGCCCTGCCGCTTGCTTTGAAAGCTGGTTTATCTCCTGAACAAATCGTTGAAAAGATGGCTATCAACCCGCGAAAAGTTCTTGGCTTATCAAATCCTGTCTTAGAAGCAGGAAAATCTGCTAACTTTATACTGTTTGATCCATCGGAAGAGTGGACCTATGATGAGGAAACAAATTACTCTAAATCAGAAAATTCGCCTTTTTTTGGGGAGAAATTGAAAGGAAAGATTAAGTTAGTTTATAATAATGCCCAATACTTCACTTATTAACCGGATTGTATGGATGCAAGTGTAAAACAGGCAATGCTGGCAGCATTGAGACAATATGCTGCAATTAGCAAAAAAGACAGTAAGGGGTTCTATGACAGTCTCGTTCAGGTCTTTGATAGTTCCGACGATTATCTTGAAAAGGTAGCTGCGATGGATAATAAATTCGACGATAATCCGGAATTTGAATCACTCAGGGAACTTTTCTTCGATCTTTTGCTGATTAATTTCTTCAATGAGGATGTGCGCAAACTGGAGGAAGATTATCTGGATTCACCCGAATGGGAGGCGATCGAAGAAAAGACGCTCGACCGCGGTACTGAGCTCCTGAACCTGATGCTATACCTGAAAGAGTGTGAAGACGAAGATATAGAACCCGACCTGGAAGACTTTTTGAAGGAGTTCTTACTGGTTGAAGAGGATGAATTCCAGGATGAACACCGAATATATGAGGACGTCATCGCGAACCAGATCCTCGTAGATAGTGACCTTCAAGAAGTAGCCCGGGTTGCACATGCCCTGCCTGAGGATTCTGAACTGAAAGAGCTGTTTTATCCCATGATTGGGTTTTTCCGTGATCAGCATCCGGACAATGATGATTTTGATGAATTCGTCAAACACAGTAAAAATGCTGAATTTGATTCGGCAGTTTATTCACTTTTAATATCTTACAACCAACGCTAATAATTAAAAACCTAACCTAAACTATTTAAAATGGAATTATCATTAGAAAATTTAAATAAGGCTGCTGCAAACAACGGCCTTATTATTGGAATCCTGTCGGCTATCCTTGGCATCGTCATCTTTTACATAGCCCCATCGCTCTTTGGCTCAATGTGGTTTAGCATTGGTAATTTAGTTTTTTTTCTTGTGTTGTATATTTTCTTTACCATCGATCTTCGTAAAAAGATAGGAGGTTATTGGAACTTCAAACAAGCTTTCACAGGCATATTTATTATGGCTTTTGTAGCGGGCCTTCTACTAACGGTAGTCAACTACCTTTTTTACCAATTCGTTGAACCAGATGGGTTTGCAAAGATCTCCGGATTCATTGAACAAGGTGCGACAAAAACCTTCGAAAGTATGGGGATGGATGAGGACCAGATAGAAAAAGCGGTCAGCGAACAGCTAAAAAGTATGAAGAAACAGTTCGACCCGACTCCGATGGACATGCTTACAAATTTTGGTATTGGGCTTGTGGTTGAAGTAATAATGTCACTCATTTTCGCAGCCATCTTCAAAAAAGAAGCTCCAATCTTCGCGCCGGTCGAAGATGACGTGGACTAAATATTCATCAAATTGAAAATTCCGATATTCCTATTTTAGAGTATCGGCATTTATTTTTGCCTTTTTGGAAAGATTACTTGTAGGGTATTTTTCGTGGAGACTGCTTATACAAGCTTTTCTAAAGCACCTTATTATGCAAGCCCGGTAGAGCAAGCTTTCGGAAATAGTCGGCAGTTAATTGTGACGTTACGAAATCAATAATAACAGGATAATCTTTTGCCTTATTTATTTCATTTTCATCTACCGTAAATGAGTTGATTATCACGCTGGTCTCCTCAAAGGAAGGCAGATACAATTGCGAAAACCTTTCCAGAAACTCCCAGCCATCTACTTTGGGCATGTGAATATCCAAAAGAACCAGGCGCGGATAATTGCTTCCAGATGTTTCTGTAAGTTTAGAATAATAATCAAGTGCCTCCTGCCCATCAGAGGCTGTAATTACAGTATCAGTTATGCCTGACTGTAGTAACAGCCTTTTCTGCACGAAAAGATTAATGTTGCTGTCGTTAATGCAAAGTACGGGTATCATAGTAGGTGTAGTACAAATTTAAACAATAAACATCGACTTCCATCATTTGGTTTTAAATCTATGCTCGACCATACCTCTGAAAGAATGATCTTCATTCAAATCCCGTACCTCCAGCGAGCTGGAAGTGCTGCTTATTTTCTCACCTTTTATACTAAGCAGGGTAGCGAGGCTGCTTGTTGAAATGAAGCTTCCCTTTGAAATGTAATTTATAGCAGCAGCAAAGCAGGCTTCTTTTGGATCACCAAAATCGTGGGTCACATCATCCGCTGTATCCCAGTCGGGAGTAAAGCCAGAGAAATAGTCTGTTTGACCGGCCGAGTTGATGCTCGTGAACATCGAATAATAAACGTCATAGTTGTTTTCGAGCGTAACCGGGAAGAATCCAACAGGCTTACCATAGGACGGTTTACCTACAAGCTTCACATCCATATAAGGACGGAGATTATTGATCAGCATCTCACTCGCAGAGGCAGTATTGCCGCTTATTATAAAAACCACTTTCTGAATAGAATTCAGGGTGCCAGCTTTCTGGAAATTATAGCTGTTATCCTGTTCCCTGTAGCTGTAATCTGCATAGGTAAGCATCCGACCATTAGAATATTGCGGTTTATTATTGCCATCAAGTGAAGGTTGATTTTTTAATATCGTAGCCCCGCCGCTTTGCATCAGGGTGTTGAATTTTTCGCGGAACATTATTTTTCCGTTAAGACTAGAAGGTGCTATCAGATTTGTGAAATGTTCTGCGGTGGATACATAGCCTCCGCCATTATATCTGAGATCTATCACAAGGTCTGTAACTCCGGTTCCCGCAAATCGGGAAAATATCGCATTCAGAACGCTATTTGAGTTAGTTGCGCTTGAAAAATGGGCGTAAGCAATGTAGCCAACCTTTTTTCCATTCGTGGTTATGACAGTGTCTTTGTATATCGGACTGCTTTTATAAGAGGTTCTGGTTATCGTAACATCAAAAGTAGCCCCGCTGACTTTTTTGCCAGCTAATCTTACAGAGCTTGCGCTGAGGGCGACGTTGATCAGTGTTACTTCGCTATTATAATTGCTCCCAACCGTTGTGTTATTGATTTTGTTGATGATATCTCCACGTGAAATTCCTGTCCGATCTGCGGCTGAACCCTGACTTACAGATTTGACTCTAACTTCATACGCCGAAGAAGTTCCAATTGCAGAAAAGGAGATGCCTGTATCATAACCATTTCCTTCGATATCAACCGAACCCTGAAGATCGGGAATGTAAGCAACCGGATTAGCTGCTCCCTGATCCTTTATGTATGAATATTTAGAATAGCCGGCATTTCCCCCGGAACTGCCCGCAAGAAATTCATAAGGCTTGCCCGTTGCGGGATTTATGCTGTACTGGCTCAGATTGAACAGTGCAAGCTGATAAGAAGCAAGATTAGATCCACTGGTATAGCTTCTCGGATTAAAGGCATCATATGCAGGTATTGCATCATTCCAGTAATACACTTCCTTTGCATAAAGAAAAATTGAATCAAGGGTAAGTTGTCTGCGGGTGCCGTTTGCCGGAGCTGTTGTGGTAGTGGTTGAAGTCGTTGGCGGCTGTATAACTGCGGGTTCTTTTTTACAGGCTGCAAAAAGGAAAACGAGCGCCGAAAGAATAAAAAAGTTTTTCATTTATTATGATTTGTTAATGTTCTAATTCTAAAGTAAAGGGGTTTCATGAAGATTAAATGAAGTTGGAACATTTAGGTTAGTTTACGTAAATGGGAGGGTTTCGGTTTTGGGCCGGTTGTTAGTTGTTAGTTGTTGGGCAATGCGCCTAGCCTATCCTTAATCGGGTCTTAATTGGCAGCGCGTTTAGTCCATCCAGTCTAACAACCAACAACCAACAACTAATAACTTTTCCTCCTATTCGAAAGAAAACTATATATTCCGACTTTTATTAATGAAATTTGCACGCTTATAGATAACCTCGTTAAGCATCATGCCACTTTCAACTTTCAACTTTCAACTTTCAACTGAAAAATGAATATTTCAGTAGTCGTTCCTTTATTAAACGAGGCAGAATCATTGCCCGAACTTACAAGCTGGATTAGCCGCGTCATGGATGCGAACGAATTCACTTATGAGATCATTCTCATCGATGATGGAAGTAACGACGGCTCATGGGATGTTATCGAATCTTTAAAACAGCAGCTCCCTAATATCGTAGGCATTAAATTCCGGAGAAATTACGGGAAATCGGCTGCCCTTAATGTAGGTTTCGAGGCCAGCCAGGGGAATGTCGTCATCACAATGGATGCGGATCTTCAGGATAGCCCGGATGAAATTCCTGAACTATATAGAAAAATCACTGGAGATAAATTTGACCTTGTGTCAGGCTGGAAGCAAAAGAGACACGATCCCTTAAGCAAGACAATTCCAACTAAAGTATTTAATTTCTTTACCCGAAAGATGTCAGGCATCCATAACCTTCACGATTTTAACTGTGGCCTGAAGGCTTATCGGAAAGAAGTGGTAAAAAATATTGAAGTTTACGGCGAGATGCATCGCTATATACCTGTCATTGCAAAATGGGCAGGATTTACGAAAATTGGTGAGCAGGTCGTGGAGCATCGGGCAAGAAAATATGGCACGACGAAATTTGGTTTAAGCCGCTTCGTGAACGGCTTCCTGGATCTATTGTCGATATTCTTTGTTGGCAAGTTTTCCAAGCGGCCCATGCACTTTTTCGGTACTATGGGTGCTTTGAGTTTCCTTACGGGGATGTTTATTACGATCTGGATCATTGGCAATAAGCTTTATAATATTTCAATGCATATCCATAACAACAGGGATGTAACGGAACAGCCATTGTTCTATATTGCACTCGTCGCCATCGTTGTTGGTTTCCAGCTTTTTCTTACGGGATTCATAGCTGAGATGGTTTCAAGGAATTCTCCGGACAGGAACTCATATCACATTGAGAAGACGGTATGAGCTTAGAGCTTAAAGTCAATAGCTAACCCTAAAGTCTACCGAAGATGTTCTTTTCCATTATCATCCCTTTATATAATCGTCCTCAAGAGATTGATGAGCTACTGCAGACCCTAACCCGGCAGACCTATCTGCAGTTTGAGGTTTTGGTGCTTGAAGATGGATCTGTAAATGGTGCGAAAGATATTGTCAGCAGCTACTCGGAAAAGCTGGATATCAGCTACTATTTTAAAGAGAATGAAGGTCAGGGCTTTACCCGAAACTATGGGTTTGCCCGGGCAAAAGGCGACTACTTCGTTGTTTTTGATTCTGATTGCCTCATTCCCGAGGATTATCTGGAAACTGTAAAGGAATATTTGCTGGAACATCAGCTAGATGCGTATGGCGGCCCGGATGGCGCACACAGCTCTTTTACGCCTATACAGAAAGCCATAAGTTATGCAATGACTTCGCCGTTCACAACAGGTGGGATCAGGGGTAACAAAAAGCATATAGGGAAGTTTCATCCCCGTAGCTTCAATATGGGGATCTCACGTGAAGTATGGGAAAAGACCGGCGGTTTTATCCTCACCAGGCTCGGCGAGGATATCGAATTCAGCATACGCATACATTCATTGGGATTTAAGATCGGACTGATACCGGGTGCAGTAGTATATCACAAACGGCGGACGAGCTTTACCCAGTTCTACAAACAGCTGCACTTCTTTGGCAGGGCACGGATCAATATTTATAAACACTTTCCGTCTGAACTGAAACTTGTGCATTTTTTTCCTGCAAGCTTTACGATCTTCATTTTTTTAAGTGTGATTTTAAACCTTTTAAAACATCCTTTAGCAGCATTTTGTAATACTATGCTGGCTTTGTATGTTTTGTTGATATTTTTCCATTCACTAGCGACAAACAGATCAGTAAAAGTTGCATTTTTGAGCGTACTTGCATCATTCGTTCAGCTGACGGCTTATGGCTTGGGTTTTATACAGGATTTTTGGAAGCGAATAATTTTAAGAAAGTAGTTTATGGACAGAGTGGTTTCAGTGAAGGAGGTTTTTCTAGATTCATGGCGGTTAGCCAAGGACAATTTATTGGTGCTGCTCGGCCTGACGGTATTTCAGTTTGCAATAATTTTTATCATATCATTGCTTTCTATGGTCTTAGGCAATGCAAGTACCCTGCTTCTTTCTTTATTTGACGCTTTCTACACTGTTGCCTTTTACCAGATATTTTTCAAATTGATAGATGATCCTAAAGATGCTTCGTTTCCGGATGTTATTCCAAACCTGCTTAAAGCCTTTAATTTCCTGATCGTTAAGCTTATTATTAGCCTTGTGCTGGTTCTTATTATTGCGATTATAAGTTCAATTTATTTTATCAATACACCTCAGATCGAGATAGACAAGGAAAATCCTTTCAGCTGGGAAATGCTTCCTATTTTCATTTTGATCTCCATTCCAATAACCTATTTAACTATCCGGCTATGCTTTGTTGTGGCTTTTATTGTTGATCAGGAATCGGGATCTTCTGAATCTATCAGCCAGAGCTGGACATTAACAAAAGGACACTTCTGGTTTATTTTTAGACTATTTCTGCTCATGTTGGGTGTAAACATTTTGGGCGCAATGGCTTTCGGTGTTGGTACCTTGTTCAGCGTACCGTTCTCCAGCATTATTCTTATCATCGCCTACCGCCATATGGTAAACAGTTACGCCGATGAGGAGGAAATACTTCTTGATGACGTAGAAAGTAACAATGAGAATTAAGTCTGTATTAGCTAGGCCGCTGGCTGCTTTAGTAGTTATGCGGATTAATAAGTGGAAAAAGAATCCCCTTGCTGCACAGGGCAAGGTTTTTGACAAACTTATAAGCAAGGCTAAGGATACTGCATTTGGTCGGGATCATGTTTTTTCAGGCATAAATTCTTATGAGGATTTCAAGAAAAATGTACCCGTCCGTGACTATGAAGGCCTTAAACCATATATCGAACGGGTAGTCAAGGGTGAGGCTGATGTACTTTGGCCGGGGAAACCTAAATATCTTGCTAAAACGTCCGGTACAACATCAGGCACAAAATATATCCCAATATCTAATGATTCGATGCCTGAGCATGTCAGAGGAGCTCAGAACGCGATGTTTTGCTACATCCACGAAACGGGTAAAGCAGATTTTCTGGATGGTAAGATCATTTTCCTGCAGGGCAGCCCTGTAATGGAGCATAAAAATGGCATCGCTTTCGGCCGCCTGTCAGGCATAGTTGCGAATCATGTCCCTTCCTACCTTCAGAGAAATCGCCTGCCATCTTTTGCGACCAATAGTATTGAAGACTGGGAGGAAAAAGTAGAGGCAATTGTTGACGAAACGATCAATGAAGATATGCGGCTTATTTCTGGTATCCCGCCATGGGTACAGATGTATTTTGACCGCCTTTCAGCACATTCTGACGGAAAAAAGATCAAAGATATTTTCAGGAATTTCTCCCTTTTCGTCCATGGAGGTGTCAATTTTGAACCTTATCGGGCAAGGCTTGAAGAGAGCATCGGCAAAAGCATCGACTCGATCGAAACTTATCCTTCCTCCGAAGGCTTTATTGCCTTCCAGGATTCCCAAACTGAAAGGGGCTTGCTTTTGATCCTCAATTCAGGGATCTTCTATGAATTTATCCCATCTGAAGAATACTTTAATGAAAACCCTACCCGGCTTGCTCTTAAAGATGTCGAAATGGATAGAAATTATGCCTTAATACTGAACACAAATGCTGGCCTTTGGGGGTACAGCATCGGGGATACTATTAAATTTGTGTCAAAAGACCCTTATCGCATAATTGTCACAGGCAGAATTAAACACTATATTTCGGCTTTTGGGGAACATGTGATAGGAGAGGAAGTTGAGTCGGCCATCCTGTCTGTTGCAAAGAAAGAGAATCTGGAGATCACTGAATTTACTGTTGCGCCTCAGGTTACGCCCGCAGATGGGTCTTTGCCGTATCATGAGTGGTATGTAGAGTTTGCCCGGCCGCCTGCTGACCTCAGGGCTTTCAGCTCAAAGGTGGACAAATCCCTGCAGGCGCTGAATTCGTATTATCTTGACCTGGTTGAGGGAAAAGTTTTACAGCCACTGATCATGCACTCACTTAAAAAAGATGCGTTCAGAAACTATATGAAGGCACAGGGAAAGTTAGGCGGGCAGAACAAGGTGCCAAGATTATCCAACGACAGGCTTATTGCTGACGAGTTAAACAAATTGGCAAGCCGTAAAGAATAATTGTGAAAGAAGATCAAAATCTTAAAAACATAGCCATTCTCGGCTCCACAGGAAGCATAGGTACGCAGGCTCTCGAAGTTATCCGCCAGAATCCTGGCCGGTTCAGGGCTTTCGCGCTTACCGCTCAGAATAATGCAGAGCTGCTTGTTGCACAGGCTATTGAGTTTAAGCCCGCATTTGTGGTGATCGGCAGCAGGGAAAAGTATGAAGATCTCCAGTTCACACTGCATCCTCACGGGATAAAGGTGCTTTGCGGAATTGAAGATATGTGTGAAGTGGTAACCCACCCCGATATTTCAATGGTCCTGACGGCAATGGTCGGTTTTGCAGGGCTAAAGCCCACGCTTGCGGCGATAAAAGCCGGGAAAGATATCGCCTTAGCTAACAAGGAGACCCTTGTTGTCGCTGGGGAGCTGGTTACCAGCCTGGCAGAAAAGTATAAGGTAAAGATTCTGCCGGTTGATTCTGAACATTCAGCAATATTTCAATGCCTCGCTGGCGAAGAAAATAATGCGATAGAAAAAATCTATCTAACTGCATCGGGAGGCCCGTTCAGGGGAAAGACTTCAGAGTTCCTTGCGTCCATAACAAAAAAGGAAGCGTTAAAACATCCCAATTGGGTGATGGGTGAGAAGATCACTATCGATTCGGCATCCCTAATGAACAAAGGGCTTGAGGTTATCGAAGCCAAATGGCTTTTTAACCTGGATGTTTCTCAGATTGATGTTATCGTACACCCGCAGTCTATTATTCATTCGATCGTGCAGTTTCAGGATGGCTCAATGAAGGCCCAGATGGGTTTGCCGGATATGAAATTACCTATCCAGTATGCGATAGCCTATCCGGAACGCTTACCGAATAATTTCCCGAGATTTAACTTTATGGATTTCCCGAACCTCAGCTTTGAACAGGCTGACAAAAAGACGTTCAGGAACCTGGCGCTGGCATTTGATGCGCTAAATACTGGCGGTAACATGCCATGCGTTATCAATGCAGCTAATGAAGTTGTTGTGGCTGAGTTTTTGAACAACCGTCTTGGATTCTTACAGATGAGCGACGTTATTGAGAGTTGTATGTCTGAAATTTCCTTTGTTGATGATCCAACGCTGGATGATTATTTGGAAACCGACAGGCAAACCCGGGTGTATGCGCAGGACCTGGTAACAAAAAAGAAGTATTAATATCTAAAGAAATAAAATAGAGAATAAGGCATGGATGGATTAGTAATGACAGGTCAGCTGTTACTTGGATTATCAATTTTAATTATATTACATGAAGCAGGGCACTTTTTAGCCGCTCGCGCTTTCGGCATACGGGTAGAGAAATTTTACCTTTTCTTCGATGCATGGGGATTTAAATTAGTAAGCTTCAATTATAAGGGTTGCGAATATGGGATAGGATGGCTTCCCCTTGGAGGTTATGTAAAGATTTCTGGTATGATCGATGAGTCGATGGATACCGAACAGCTTTCCGGTCCCCCGAAGCCATGGGAGTTTCGTTCAAAACCGGCATGGCAGCGACTAATTGTCATGCTTGGCGGGGTAACAGTAAATATTGTGCTGGGTATTTTCATATTCTGGATGCTTACCTTAAGCAATGGCGAGACTTTCATTCCGAATGACAAGATCCCTTACGGTATAGCGCCGGGAATAATTGGAAGAGAGATCGGTTTGCAGAACGGTGACCGCATTACAGAAGTAAATGGCAAACCTGTAAAACGATTCGAAGAGTTAACAAGTTCGAAAGTTCTTCTTGGTAATACCGAGCTTACAGTACAGCGGGGAGGGGAAACTAAAAACATTCACGTTCCCGGAGATGTGCTTGAGAAGGTATCAGATTTGGGTATCGGACAGTTCGTAGAGCCCCGTGTTAAGATTTCAGGCATCTCAATGGTTGAACCCGGCGGTAATGCTGAAAAAGCAGGTGTTAAGTTGGGAGATAGTATCCTTGCGATCAACAATACCCCTGTTATCTTTTACGATGAATTCAAGAAGATTGTAGTTGCTAACAAGAATAAGCAGGTTGCCCTGACGGTTGTTAGAGATAATAAAACTGTTGAGATCCCCACCAAAGTTTCTCCAGAAGGAACGGTGGGAGTTTACATCCCGCTATATCACGATATTCCTTTAGAAACAATCGAATATGGTTTTCTTGGATCATTACCGGTGGGTGCGTCACGCGCCTGGGGATCTTTCATGGACAATGCTAAAGGACTCGGAAAAGTAGCCTCCGGACAGGTAAAAGCAAATAAGGCATTTACAGGCCCTATAGGGATCGCTACTATGTTTGGCTCCACAGTTAACTGGGTTAAGTTCTGGAGCCTTGTCGGCCTTCTTTCTATGGCCCTTGCGCTAATGAACCTGTTGCCAATCCCCGCACTTGACGGCGGCCATGCAATTTTCCTTCTTATCGAAATGGTGAAAGGGAAACCTCTTGGCGATAAGTTCATGGAGCGGGCGCAAATGGTTGGCTTCGTGATATTAATTACGCTGATGGTTTTTGTATTCGGGAACGATATTATAAAGCACGTTATTAATTGAGTTGAGAGCCTGCCGGCAGGCAGGTTGAGAGTGGTCGTGCGAACGTACCAACGTTGCCACCACGGGTTTGCTTTGCACGGGCAAGGAATCCTATGAATCTTATAATCCTATGAATCCTAATCCAGACAGCATAGATCCTAATAACTACTTCGAATTCTACAACCTGCCCGTTAGTTTCCAGATCGATGAGGCCCAGCTGAAGAAGAAGTTCTACGCATTTAGTAAAGAGTACCATCCTGATTTTCATGCGAATGAATCGCAGGAAAAGCAGGATGAGATATTAGAACTTTCAACGATTAATAACAAAGCATACAAGGTGCTTTCAGATCCGCTCAAACGTATCGAATATATCCTCGAGCTTCATGATATGATTGCGGAAGGGGATAAATACACCCTGCCTCAGGAATTCCTGATGGACATGATGGATGTGAATGAGGCTTTAATGGATATGGAATTCGACCCGGATCCTAGCCGCTTAATGACCATCTCTTCTGAAATAGACCAGCTTGAAGCTTCGCTGTTCGACGAGCTGAAGCAGCTTACAGACGAGTTTGATGCCAAAACTAACTCAGATCCGAATAGCATCCTTGTAACAATCAAAGATATCTGGTACAGGCAGAAGTATCTGATGCGGATCAGGACGAGTATGAATAAGTTCAGGGGATAAAAATTCTCAAAATCAAACCTTAAAATTCAAAAAAATATCTACTTTTGTCACCCGCGCAAATGTAACAACATATATAATATACCTCCCGAAAATGCCCAGCTGGCGGAACTGGTAGACGCGTCGGTCTCAAACACCGATAGGAAACTGTGCCGGTTCGATTCCGGCGCTGGGTACAATTTAATTCTTAATTACAAAATGGCTTTCTCTATATTGGGAAGGCCATTTTTATTTCGACTGCTGAGAAAGATTCCAAACCATACGATTTGAAGAATTTTCACAGCAAAAAGTTAGTTTAGCTATACTTTGGCTGCTAAGATATTTATAGCTAAAGGGTACTTGTAAGCTTGGCCGTTAAATACTTTGATGGTGTTTAGTATAATTATTCCTGTACTGAATAATGCGAGGCCTATTAGAATAACTATCGGAATTATCAGGATCGAAAGTATACCGCACGGAATCATGTACAGCAGCATGCTTAACTGAAAGTTTACTACATGTCTGGCATGTTCATCAATTCCTTTCACATCATTTTTTTTAAAAACCCAGATAGCGAGGGGAGGAAGGAGCAGTATGAATAAGCCGCTCAAATGCAATATAGGTAGCCAAATACTTCCACCATCTGGTTCTTCATGACTATCTAGTTTATTTATGTTATTTAAGACATCGAAATGAACCTCAAATGCTGCTGCTATATTTTGCAACGTATAGGCTCTGGGGTCTACTTCGTCATTCTCAATGCGTTGAATAGTACGTGCAGTGGTATCAGTTTTTGCAGCAAGGTCTTCTTGAGTCATACCCTTTTGTAGGCGTAACTCTTTTATGTATTGGCCGGTTGTCATAATAAAAATGTTCGTGCAAATAACAGCATAAATTTAAGGTCAATCCAGCTACAAATACACGACAAATACACGACATTACGATAATGTTTTGAGTTCATCCAGATTTGATACATTGAAAAATGATGGAATTCGTAGCCTTTATTACACGATCGATATTCTGCAAATTTTCAATCAATCTTCCTTGAAAAGGTTCGACTTAATGACAGCAAGGTTTACATAAGCTTTAGAGTAATCTGCGTCTTTTTGATATAAAATATTGATCGTCACCACATTACCCTGTTCCTTGCAGGATTTAATTTCGTAATGGTTGTAACTTTACTCCAGCCTTGTTGTTTTGCGCCGATGTAATTATCAAATGATCGTTTGCTGTTATCCATCTATTGTGCGCTCTGTTATTGACTGTTTTCATAGCTCATGGTCAGGATCACCGCACTAAATTGGAGCGAGTCAATCATAACCAGTTGTCCTTTTAGCAACTATCCGCGTATGAATGGCCTACCCTTATATTTTCATTCAGCCCCCTCAAAAATCGGCTTCTGAAACTGGTGCTGCGGGTCATTGGCAAACTGGTTAGGCAGGCTCCTTTTTTCCAGGTAGGGTGACATGGTTGTAATTGTTACTTTATTTTCCTTTACAGAAAATTTCATAATACGCAGGTATCCATTACCACCATTCACTTTTTCGACGGTGCCATCGGGCGTGAGCGACTGGAAGTCAGAGACATACGTGCGAACAGGGTTCATGCCTTCGCGGCTCAAGGGAAAATAATTCACATCGCCTTTAAAGTTAGCGATGTGGCCGCCCAGGATCAAAGCCAGATTGGGCTGATCTTTCATTTTATCATAAAACATCTGGCCCTGTTTGCCGAGTTTGTTGCCTTTTATATTTGCTGCGTAATGTGTAACTATAATTCCGCTGTGTTTGGGATACCTTTTTAACACTCCGAGAGCCCAACTGTTGCGTGCCTCGTCATCTGCAATGTTTTTTTCCTGATCGTCGTCAAATTCCAGGTAAATAACCAGCCACTTCCGGCCACCCGCTTTAAACAAATCGTAATGATCGTCGTAGCTATCGCCTTCACGGGTTCCGCCGAAAAAAGGTTTGTCGGCAAAACGTGATTTTCCTATTCCCTGGTTCACAAACCATTTGTGGAACAGCTCGGTACTATTCCCCACTGCATCCCCGGCGTAAGGAAACTGATCATGATTACCAACCGCTATTCCGTATGGAATCCTGGCAGCATCCAGTGGCCTCATAATTGAATCGCAAGCTCTGAAACGTTCTTCACTAATCGCACGTGCAGTGTCACCCATCGCCGCGTTGGAAGTTTTGGTCATGTTTATGCTCTGACTTAAATCACCCAACTGGGTTACATACGCGATGTTATACCGTTTACGATTCGCAACTACCCATTCTACCTGATCGCGAAACATATCGCGGTTAGCTACACCACGTAAATTCTGAATATAGTTCTGAGTGTCGGGAAGAACAATTATGGAAAACTCGTCAGTCTTATTATTTGTTGCAGCCTGAGTAAGTTTCTCGGGTTCCAGGCAAAGTGCAATGATTATAACAAGTATTTGCCAGAAATTAAAGGACCGATTGGACTTCCAATAAATCGGGGAGTCTTTTTGAAGGTTTGTCTGTTCAGTTTTCATCGGGTTGGATATTCCCTAAATTAGTACCAGGATCAACCTTGATCACTGTTTTCTGTGCCATAACGATTACTGCAGATGTAAACGTTAGGACGAGACCTAAAAGTAAATTTGATTGTGAAACATCTAGCATTGTGAACGAATATATAAAAGTTAATCAAACTGAGGAATCGATTCGGATATAATCCTTTTTGCCCAGCGAGAAAGCTACTAACCATTCTTTCTTCAATCTAACAAATCGTATTATTCAATACTTTAGCCGGTTTAACACAAGCCAGTAATTAACTCATTGTTTAACCTTTTAAATTTAAACATTATAAGAACAATTTAGACAAGTAGCCAACAGGCAAATCTATTCTTTTACTCTAAATATGTAAGCTTGTCGGCTGCCATTTTGGGTAGAGTTAAAACCAATAATATTCCCTTTGGGGCTCCATCTGCTATGTATGTCACATCTCCATTTTCCGGTATTAGAGTATTCTTTAGGCTCAATGAATCCACCTAATATTTTAACTTCTTCTGTTTTCATGTTCATTAAAAATATTTTTTGTTCTCCTGTTACTTTATTAGGATAAGCATCCGTAACCATCCATTTTTTATTTGGAGAAAACGTGCCGTGAGCATCAAAATCTAAGGCTCCTTTACCTAGTTTTTTAAAGTTTTTTTGTCCGATGGTAAATAAAATATGGGCAAACTTTTCGGCATTGTAATTTGCAGTAATCATCAATTCGTCTTCATTTAACCAATCATAATGAGAGCCATTCCAGCCATCCGGAAAAGATCGTTGCAATTGGCTTCCATCTTTATTAACTGTAAACGCAGAGGTGTTCCATTCCGGAAAGCCACGAGCCAACCAAAATATTTTTGATCCATCGGTATTGAAACGGGTATGCGCAAAATATTCTATAGATGATTTTGTAAAGGTGGGTACCATATTTTTGATCTGTGCAAAGCTTATGAGCAATTTTTTACTGCCAGTTTTAAGGTTACAAATAAAAATACCATCATTCTCCGGGAAAGCCACTTCGGCCTGTTTGTCTTGTCCCTCACCGGCATAGCCATAATCTGTTCTGGTAATTCTAAGCCTCGAAAAATTGATACTTAAAGCATCCACGCCGTTTGGAGCAACCCCGCTTACTGGAAAAGACAATACTTTTATTTCTCTTTTGGTTTTAATGTCCATGATCACCGATACTGTTTTATGATTCCGGTAATCATTGTAGATAATAGTTCTATCATCCAGCCAATGCGCCATACAGCCTTCTTGAAAGTTCCAAGCAGAGGTTTTGGTTAGCGGAATAAAATTAAAAGTTTTCATATCTACCAAACCCAGCGTTGCTGGTTGGGTTTCATCAGGTAACGCATGCTTAATTTCAGTTTCCAATACAGTAGCATAAGTTTCTGCTTTGTTGAAAGAAGTGATACCATAATAGCTGGCGTAAAAATGCTCTTTGCCGTTTTTGGTGATTTGGATAGCTTCGCTAATTTGAGGAAAATTGGAACTGAATGTTGTTTTTTTTTGACTGCTACAAGAGAATAGTAGGCAGCTGAATGCAAATAATAAATGTATTTTTTTCATTTTAATGATTAATATTATTTAAATAGGAGTATGGGTGTGTCTCAGGGGATGTTGATATTATTTTATCGAATTCAGAACCAATAATACCAAATGCACTTCCAGCATAGTAAACTTAGTATTATTTATTTTGGCTATTGGCAAAGATTACCAATCTTTAAAAATCAAAAAAGCGAACTATAAATGAAACTAAAGGCAACATTGTTTTTGATGATTTTTGGCTTTACCAATGCTTATGCAAACCAAACCTATAAAGATTGCAGAGCCTATTTAAAGAATGATACATTGGTAGTATCTAATAACAAGATACAAAGAAAATGGCTATGGAATAGTGGTAATATTATCCCAATTTTTTTAACGGATAAATGGAATTCAAACACGTTGGCCTTTACCGATAATGCAAACAGTTTTAATATAAAGGGTTATCCTTTTATAGGGAATGAAAGTTTAAACTTTACGGTTGTAACTGATGATTTACATTTTCACCCGTATTTAGCTGTTACTATTATCTCAAATTATAAAAGCTTTTCTGCCAAACACGTTTTCAGAATCCATCCAGAAATAGCGGCTATTTCAACCGATCTGTATCTAAAATATAAAACACTTGATTTTGAAACAAAAATTGATAAAATAAGAACTACAGGTCTTAAAAATTCTTTTGAAGGCAAAGAGTCGGCCCGATCATTTGCAGACCACTACAGCCTGCACTCTCGCCATTGGAAGTTGAAATTTGTAGAATTTAAAGATATAACTGATGCCAACAACAACCTTGTTTCAGAAATGGAGGTTATCCCATATCGCCCGCAAGAAAAGTATACGGGCAATTTGTTAATGGCAATTGATTTGGTTAGCAAAAGCAAATTCTATGTTCTGAAGGAAGCACCTAATACTTATAGTCAAGTCCGATATCCAGGATATGATTTTTATGCATCAAGAGATATGATTGATGTTGCTCATTCTGGTTTTCCTGATACATTGGGGCACGAGGGTTGGGTGAAAGGCTACACCATTACTTGTGGTGTGCCAAGTAGCGAAATCGATTTGCAAACTTCTTTAAAATATTATCTTAAAAACTCCATTGTTTATAAACCAGAAGTTAATGAAATGGTGATGATGAACACTTGGGGCGATAGGGGGCAAGATGGTAAAATAAGCGAAAAATTTATATTAAATGAGTTAGAAGGTGCAAAAAGACTAGGAATTACTCATTTTCAGATTGATGATGGATGGCAACAAGGTTTATCTCAAAACTCGGCAACTAAAGGAAGTACCTTATGGGATGCTTGGACAGCTAAAGATTGGGAACCTAATAATTCTCGCTTTCCAAACGGTTGGAGCAAAATTATTAAATCGGCAAATGAAAAAAATATCCAATTGGGCTTATGGTTTCATCCCACAAACGATAATGAATACAAGACTTGGGAGTCTGATGCAAATATATTATTGGATATTTACAAGAAATATGGCATCAAATATTTTAAGATTGACGGAGTAGAGATTGTTACCAAAACCGCAGAAATTAACTTTGCTAAATTTTTAGATAAAGTAAAAGCAGAAAGTAATTCTGAAGTATTCTTTAATTTGGACTGTACTGCAAACATTAGAGGAGGTTATTTTATGTTCAGGAATGCGGGCAACTTGTTTTTAGAGAATAGGTACACAGATTCCGGAAGATATTACCCCTACCAAACACTGCGTAATCTTTGGATGCTTTCTAAGTATTTCCCGGCACAGTTGCTTCAAATAGAATTTTTAAATAAATGGAGAAACGCTAATAAATATCCTTCAAACGACCCATTTGCACCAGCTAATTATAATTTTGATTACGTTTTTGGCACTACGCTAATGGCTCAACCTTTGGCTTGGTTAGAATCATCAAATTTACCTGAGGAAGCTTACAGAATTGCTCCACTAGTTAATAAATACACTAGTGTAATGGCAGACATACATAAAGGCGTTATCAAACCTATAGGAGATGAACCCAGTGGAGTGAGTTTTACTGGCTTTCAGTCTGTACAAAAAAACAAAGGATATTTTATTATTTACAGAGAAAGTACTGATGATGATACGGTGGATTTAAAAACCTTTCTTCCTAAAAATGCTAAAATATCCATAGAAGAAGTTTATAAAGCCAATCCAAATTCTAATGTACAGTACAGTAATGATGGCTCGATAAAGGTGAAGTTGCAGTCCATAAATTCATTTATTTTGGTAAAATATGCCATTAAGGATTAACGATATGACCTGCCAAACTAGACCTGGTTTGTTAATAATTTTAATAATTTTTTCAGCGTTTACTTACACTAGGTCGATAGGAAAAGAGACCCAGCGTAAAAGACCAAATATTCTTTTTGAGGAAATTTTAATCGCCCCCAACGCATTTAAGAACAGCCTTTTTGCTCAAAAAATTACTGAGGCCATAAAACTAGAGGAACGCCTTACCAGATAGGAAACCTTCTACAATTAAAAAATTTAAAATACTAGAATGTTTGATAGAGCAACATTTTTCAGAGCGTTATTGGTGCTGGGTTTTGGTAGTTATGCTAAAAAATCCAGTGCCAACATTTTGTCCAGTCAAAACATCAACGAGAAATTGATTTACCATAATCCGCTTGCAACCCCAGAAAACATAAAGGGCTTTGTGATGGAAGGGGAAGCATTGGTAAGTTTCGTAGATAATCGTTTACAATTGCAAAATAAATTAGACCCCTCTCAAGGTCAAAAAAGCAATTTTGTGTATTGGTGCCCCATGCATTTTCCAGAAAATATAGCCATTACCTGGGATTTTTACCCCATAAAACAACCAGGCTTATGCATTCTTTTCTTTGCAGCACAAGGAAAAAATGGAGAAGATGTGATGGCAAAATCTTTAAATAGAAGAACTGGCGAATATGGTCAGTATCATCATGGCGATATAAACGCCTATCACTTGTCTTATTTCAGAAGAAAAGATCCAATCGAAATACAACTGCAAGTTTGCAACCTCAGAAAAAGTTATGGCTTTCACATGGTGAGCCAAGGTGCAGATCCAATTCCAAACGTGGGTTATGCAAAACCCCCTTATCATTTAAAGCTAGTGAAATATGAAAATCAAATCACTTTTTATATAAATGGTCTGAAAATTCTGCACTATCAAGATAATGAAGAATTAGGGAAGGTATTAAAGGGTGGTAAAATAGGCTTTAGGCAAATGG
Source organism: Daejeonella sp. (assembly GCF_037719425.1). Taxonomy (GTDB): domain Bacteria; phylum Bacteroidota; class Bacteroidia; order Sphingobacteriales; family Sphingobacteriaceae; genus Daejeonella. The sequence goes on from NZ_JBBJNI010000009.1 coordinate 27,497, forward strand.
CGCCTTTGGTGGCACAATACAGTAATTTAAAAGTGTTTGAATTATCAGAAAACTAACCATGAAATCAAGAACTTTATTAAATATTTTGGCTTTATCAAGCTGTTTTGCATTTGCATTTAAAAAAGATAATGCGCTTAAAACTGCCACCATTACCACCGTTACCACTTTTCAGAGCATTAGCTTAGAGTTACCCTTTACAGGAGATGCCAACCAAAACGCTACTTGTGATGTAGTTTTTAGAAAAAAAGGAACTAGAGAATGGAGAAAAGGATTGCGGCTTTTCAATGATTATTTAACAGACAAAATTGGCTTTCGTGGAAGTTTAGTTTTGTTAAACCCAGATACAGAATATGAAATAAAGCTTACTTACCATGATTCGGATGGCGGCAGTGGAGAAAAAGTAGCTTTTGCAAAAACCTGGAGTGAACATTTTGCAGAAGGAAAAGTAACCAAGGTAAACGATAGCAAATCATTTAAAGTAATTTCAGGAACAGAAAACAATTACCATGTTTATGATGGTGGGAAAAGCAAAACCTTAGTAAATGCCAATAACGAACCTTTCTGTGTTGATTTAGAAGGTGCAAGCTATGTAATTTTAAGAAATTTAAGATTCACCGGCTCAGATCAACATGCCCTTAATATTAAAAATGCTAACCACATTATTGTAGAAAATTGTGAGATTTTTGAATGGGGAAGGCCAGGTACTTTTTGTCAAAAAGATGGCAAAGGCAGAAGAGATGGCGCCATTTATGTTGAAACGTGTTCAGAAATTGTAATTCAGAATAATAGAATACATAATCCTAGAGGAAATACCTGCGATTGGCGCATAGCACACCCAAATGGGCCCAGAGGAATATACCTGAATAACATTGTTAACCATTCCGTTTTTAGATATAACAGTATATCGGGTAGCGAAAATCATTATTATGACGACGTAATAACCGGAGATACCGATGGCTCTGGTGATGATTTAGATATTTATGGTAACCTCATTAGTCATGCCTGGGATGATGGTATTGAGATTGAAGGACCCAATAAAAATGTACGAGTTTGGGGCAACGTGGTTAAAAATGTTTTTCAGGCAATAGCCTCAGATAATAATACCAAAAACATGTATTACGGCCCGGTGTACATCTGGCGGAATATTTTTACAGATTTATATTATTATCCAACGCCAAAATCATCAGGTAATGGCTTTAAATTAGAAAACTCTTTAGGTCATGGGCATATTTACATTTTCAACAATACATTATTAGGTGCTGGCAATCATTTAAAACCCAACGGTGGAATTTCAAATGGCCCGCAATTTAATATGACTTTATTGAACAATATTTTTGACATCAATAAAGACAATTTCCATGATAATAAAACCCAAGACAACGTGATATTTGATTACAATGCTTATTCCGGCTCAAATAAGTTATTTACTGGTAAAGAATTAGAAAAAAACGGATTATTCAATCAGAAATTCACTTTCAGTCAGAAAAAAGAGTGGGTATTCTCTCCTGTAAAAGGCAGTTCTACAATAGATGCAGGTGTAATTATCCCAAACTTTAGTGATGATTTTAAAGGGAAAGCACCAGATATGGGCGCTATTGAAAATGGGGTATATGAAATGAAAGTTGGTCCGCAAAACTAAAAATATGTAAACGTTATTCTTTTTTTTGTTTGTACCCCTAACCCAAAACATTAATTACTACATATAATGACGATCGATAACAGAAGGATTTTTTTAAAAAAGCTAGGCTCAGGCTTAGCATTTACCACTGTTTCTTTTAGTGGCGTAGATAGCTTATTTGCAAATGTTAAACCCATTAAACGTGTTGCCTTCAATATAAATAAAGACCGGGTTTGGTTGGGGTCGTGTTTTTGGGCTATCCCTATGGAAGATTGGAAATCTACCAAAAACGGTAGAATAGAATTTATTGGAGAGCAAAAAAGCGCTCGGGTAAATATATTGAGCCATGTAATTAGCCAGGGCGATGGAACTTTTACAGCAAAGGTAGATTTAGGGATTTCAGAAAAAAACAAGGGTGGCTCAGCAGGTTTTAGGGTCGGAATAAAAGATGTTTATGATGCAGACGTAAAGGCAGCCTGTTATTATGGGGATGGCATTGATGCGGGTATCTCTTCTTCGGGGTTTTTGTTTATCGGGGATAAAAAAAACGCACTTCCTTCAGGTTTTAGTTTTGATGATGCCAAACTCCAGATTTCAATCATCAGAAAAGGCGACCAATCCAATATAGAACTGTGTGCTTCTTCACCCAAAAGTAAAGATTTTACATGGTATCAAAAATTTGATCAAGATGTAAATGGCCTGGTTGCTTTAATCAACAATTACGACGAGAAAGGTGGAGATAAATTTTGGTTTAAGAACCTAAGTTTTGAAGGCAGTAAAATTCAAGAGAATAAAAAGGATGCTTTTGGACCCATTTTATGGACAATGTACACTCTTTCTAAAAGAGTATTGAAGATAAGTGCCCAAATGCCACCCATGGGAAACCAAGATAATAAGGAGGTAATGCTTTATTTTTTTAAAGACGGAAACTGGCAAGAAATTCAAACAGCCACTATCGAAGAAGATTCTTGTTCGGCAATTTTTAAGCTAAGCAATTTCTCCGCCAATGCCCCCGTAAAGTTTAAAGTAGTTTATCATAATGACAACCAAAAACATGCTTATGAAGGCTTGATAAGAGAGGAACCTGAAAACAAAAAATTAAAATTTGCTGGTTTAACCTGTCAAGAAGGTCAAGGTTACCCTTACTCTCCGCTCACCAAAAATCTACCTAAACACAACCCGGATATGTTGTTTTTTAGTGGTGATCAAATTTATGAACAAAACGGAGGCTACCCCATTAAGAGATTTCCTGCAAAAGAGAGTATTCTTAGCTTTTTAGGTAAATGGTATATGTTTGGTTGGGCTTTTGGTGATGTAATGCGTAACAGACCTACTATTTGCACACCCGATGATCATGATGTTTTTCAAGGGAATTTGTGGGGAGAAGGTGGTGCACCGATTGATTTAGATGATTGGAACACCAAATTTAGAGATGCACAGGGTGGTTACGTACAATCGCCAAGAATGGTAAATGCCGTACACAGAGCCAATTGTGGGCACATGCCAGATGCAGCAGATACGCAACCTACACCATCAGGTATTACTACATGGTATACTGATTTGGTTTACGGAGGTGTAAGTTTTGCCATTATCAGTGATAGAATGTTTAAATCTGGCCCTGAGGTAGTTAGAAAAGGTACCGGAAGGTTAGATCACATTACCAAACCACTTTCTGCAGGAGAATTAGAAAAGGCAGATTTAGAATTTTTGGGCGATAAACAAATCAAGTTTTTAGAAAATTGGGTAATGGATTGGAAGAATTCAGAAATGAAAGTTTTATTGTCCCAAACGTTATTCTCTAATGTAGGTACCCACCACGGAAACGAAAAAACGTTTTTGTTGGGAGATATGGATTCTGGTGGCTGGCCTAAAAAACAAAGAGATGAAGTTGTGAAAATTATCAGAAAAGGTTATACTTTTCATATCAACGGCGATCAGCATTTACCATTTATCGTCCAATACAGTACAGATGGCATAAGAGATGGAGGTTATACTTTTTGTACTCCTGCTATTTCTACAGGTTACATCAGATGGGGCGAGCCCGATGTGGAAGAAATCCCTTTTACAGACCGGCCAGCTCATGATTTGCCAAATACGGGTATCTATCAGGATATTTTTGGAAATAAGAATTATATCTACGCAGTAGGCAACCCAAAAGATAACTGGCGCAATAAAAACCGCTACATTCAAGCTCAAAACAAGTCTTCCGGCTTCGGCATAGTTACTTTTAACACCCAGGAAAGAACTATTAAAATGGAGGCCTTTAAGTTTCTTTCCGATTTTGACAAGCCAACTTCAACTGATCAATACCCTGGCTGGCCTCACACAATAACCCAAGTAGATAATGATGGGAGAAAAAATCTTTATTCATTACCTGAGCTAGTAATTAATAAAAACAATCAGGTCGTGAAAATTTTATCAGAAAAGGATGAGGTCATCAATGTTTTGAGATTAACAGGCAATACCTATATCCCAAAAGTTGCCGCCGAGGGAAAATATCTAATAGAGGTAGGTGAAGGCGATAAAATAAAAGTTTATAAGAACCAAAAGGCAAGAACTAATCAAAACAAAATATTGAGAGTTACCGTATGATAAGGGCTAAAATCAGCTATGTTTTTCAGTTTTTAATATTTTTTTATTGCTTTTATGGCCACCAATTATAAAGTAAATAAGCCTAAAGCAAACAAAACATGTAACGCTTTAAAATAGGGGACCTCAACTTTGTTTGTTTTAGTGGCTCATAACTATCTTATTAGGCATTAATTAAACCCCATTCCAGCCAGACAAATAAAAATTGCTGTTAAATTACCTGCAAAAATTGCTACCTATTAGCGATTTACCTGAAGAGAACCGAGAAAAGTAAAATTGACAATGATCAAGCCTAATTTTTAACCAGCTTTAAATTTCTGAAATATCCGTCGGAGCCGTTGCCAACCCAAAATCCTATTTTACCGATTTTTCTTGCAGTTAATTGCTCAACGACTAGCGAAGGTATAGGCGAGTAATTAATGAATACTTTAATTAATGGATATTTTACCTCGACGGCAACATGAAACCACTCGGTCGGCTCTGGGACAGGCTGTACTTTGTTTTCGTATTTTCCGGGAAATTTTTCGCGCAGTTCAGGCCAGTCATATCCCGGTATAGAAATGTATTGTACCGATCTTCCCTCTTTGCCCGGGACTTTAAAATTAAAGGGCCTGAAATACACTGCATCATAGGTCGAATCGTTTTGTATATGGAAAGCAATACCCACAAAGCTTTTCTGAAACTCATCTTTCCCTTTTACATCAAACTCTACTTTGCCGTTTCCAAATAAAAAATCGTTTAAATAAAGTATTCCGGCACCCTTTTTTCCGTTTAGGTAAACTTCTTTATTGTTTAAGCTGATTTCTCTGTTAATTACCGTCCAGAATTTGCTTTTAACAGTTTTTGACAAGTCCGGGGAGATTCGCTTTTGCGCATAGGAGTCAAAGGTCCATAATACAACTAGAAGAAATAGCCATATACTTTTTTTTGATAAATAATTCCATCTTTGATAAGTTCGAGGTTTCATCTTGATTACATTTTTATGTACAGCAAAATTGAATATCGAATACTGAAAAACCTGTTCAACCTCGGGTCAACCTTGTTCAAATATGTTCAATATCTATTAAATGAGCACCGAAGAAAGAAACCTTCTAGACCGATACAAGTCATTACTTGAGCAAAAACTGGGTTGGGGAAGCAGTTCAGGCTGGAATAACCAGGAGTTTGAAGATTTAAGTGATAAAATTTTTGACGCGACCAAGACTAAATTGAGTGTAAGTACTCTTAAAAGAATTTCGGGTAAAATTAAATACGAAGGCTCTTTCAATAAATCAACTTTAAATGCACTTGCACAATATATCGGTTTTGAAAATTGGAATTCTTTTGCATATAGCGGTTTTCAGAGAGATTCGGTAACAATTGCAGAAAGTTCTCCAGTTATACAAGCAGCAGGGGTAAATAGAGCTAAGAGTGCTTTAAAACTTAAAATTGTGTTCACCTCAGTGATAATAGGTTTGGTCATTTTGTTTTTAATATACAAAAACTATAGTTATAATCTCAGTACAGAAACTCCTGCTTCAGTAAAATTTGTAAGTAGAAAAATAACCGACAATCTTCCTAACTCAGTTGTATTCAATTATGACGTTTCTAAAATTGATGCCGATAGTTTTTTTATACAACAAAATTGGGATCCGCAGCGTAGACAAAAAATTTCGCCCAAAAACCACACACTCACCTCCATTTATTATTATCCGGGACATTTTAATGCGCGCTTAATAGCGAACGAAAAAGTATTAAAGAAATCACGAGTGTTTATAAAAACTAAAGGGTGGAAAGGTATAATCGAGCAAGAACCCGTTCCCATATATTTAAGCAATGAGGAGATAAAAAAAACAGGAGCTATCGGTATCTCAAAAGAAACTTTGAAAGAAAAAACAGGGTTGAATGTATTTAATAGCGTCAATACTTGGTTTCTTAATGTACGTTCTTTTAACGGGTTGAACGCAGATAATTTTCAATTTGAAGGCACTCTTAGAAATACATCCGCTGTGAATGTCTCTTTGTGCCGCCGAATTTACATTTTTATATTATTTAATGGCGGAGCTTTTACCATCCCGTTAGCCGACAGAGGATGCATATCTTCCTTATATCTTACCACTGGCCAGAGAACAATTGACGGAAAAGAAAATGATCTATCAAAATTCGGGTGTGACTTTAAAGAGGATCAAAAGGTAGAGTGCCGGGTTCAAAATAAAGTGATGACAATTGTACTTAATGGAAAGCGCATATTTCAAGAAAGTGTTGCTGAAAATTTAGCAGAATTGGTAGGAATCAAAATCTCCTTTGAAGGAACAGGCGAAATTAAAAATGTTCGACTTGGTGCTCCGGGAAAGTTCCCGGTTTTAAATGATCAATTTAATTAATGTGTGCATCGCTGAACTCACGGTAGTTGAGAAAGTAGTTTTAAACTTTGAAGAAATTAACGATAATATCCTCTAGTCATAAATAGGTGAGTGGAATGGCCCCTGCCGATGCAATTGATTTTTCCCTAAATTGGACGCTATACTATCTGGGCTGGTCTCAGGCTTCGTTGCTGAAACTGTACCGAAATACTATTCGTAAAATTAAATTATAATTTATGAGGCCTGATGATAAAAATGCCGATTTAAGCCCTGGAAAACGCCCATTCAGAATATTGATAATTTCCGGTTCTGGCAGACGACAATACAATTGCCCGGGTGTAGACGGTAAATCCAGAACCCTCATGCTGAAGATGGCGGAGATGTTGCCGCAGGAGTGGGAAATAGACTACGAGGACCTCGGAAACGTTTATGGCCGCGAAAAAATTCAAAGCTGCAATGCCTGCGTATCTACTGCAATGTCGCTTTGTGTATGGCCGTGCAATTGTTATGAAAAAGGCAGCTGGGTAGAGAAAGATCTGATGTGGGAAATGGATATGTACTCACGCGTAGACATGGCCGATGCCTGGGCGATAATTGGCCCCATTAACTGGTACGCTCCCAGCAGCAATTTGAAACTGATGTTTGACAGATTGGTATGCATGAATGGTGGTAATCCGGATGAAAAGCTCATTGATCATAAAGATCCTGAAAAGGCAATGGCGCTGGAACACACCGAGCTTTGGAAAAAACTCAGCATCAATCACTTAGAAGGGAGGACTGCTGGTTTTTTTTGCTACGGTGATGAAGGCGGCGATGAGATGGACGAAAATAATGTGCCCATCATACTGAAACATAAGGACTATTTCGATTGCAATGCTGAACCGTTTGAAAACGAAAGAGATGCTTATGCACCACTGGTATGGCAATGCAGATACGGTGGGATAGAGGTGCCGGATCAGCTTTGGATGCACGCGACCTCGGGAAAGGGACAGAAATACAGCGATAATCAAGCAGAAGATGTGGTTGAGAATGATCAGTTTATGGCGACTTTTGACAGCTGGGTACATAACTTCGAAACCTTTGTGCAACAAAAAGGAAAAGTTAAGCCGGGGAAATACCGAGCTTACGGTTACAAACCGCCCACCAATTTATGGAAGGAAGCAAAAACAGGAATTCGCTCGTGGATGCTCAGATTCGGCATCACACCCGAAAACTCTTCTCCACGAATCCAAAAGGAAATGAACTTAAATAAAGATACTACGTTACGTCCTTCCCAAAGTGAAGGGGAAAAATTGCGCGAAAAATCAGATTGAAATGGATATTATCAGGTGCCTTCTTACAACAATCCGTCAGAATTGACCGTGTTGTATTTGCTAAAAATGCCTTTTACACGAATCCGACCATGGACGAAGGATCATATGATACGGCCTGAATCCAAATCTATTATCAGAAAGAATACACTTAAGGAATAACGCCATTTACATAGTATTTGCCATCCTTCATTTTTTTTTGTGATCCGCAGAAATATCAGCACGTTTAAGCTTATCATTGTTTAGGTATTATAATCTGACATTAAATAAAGAAACCCATAGCATTATGAATATCCTCCAAAAATTTTCGCTTTGTTGTGTATTATTTATCGCGGGACTTGAGCCTTTACTTGCACAAAAAAATATCCTGCTAAAGTCGCCGGACGGCAATATCGTTTTTTCATTCAAGCTCACACAAGAAGCACCAGTATACCAGGTTAAATATAAAGGTAAAACCCTAATCGCTGATTCAAAACTGAGCCTTTCCTTTAAAGGCAATAATAGATTTGGAACTAACCTCAAAATGTCCAGGCCAATTTTCAATAAAGTTGATGAAACATTTGATTTGATTATAGGTAAAACAAAAACTGTAAATAATCAATACTGGCAAGTATCTATTCCATTAACTGAAAGCATCGAAGCAAAACGGAAAATTAACCTGATAGTCCGCGCTTTTAATGATGGCCTGGCGTTTCGCTATGAGTTTCCTGAACAAGAAAACTGGTCATCTTACACACTTACAGATGAGAACAGCACATTTAATATAGCCGGAAACCCGATGGTTCGCACACTTCTCTGGGATAATTATAATACGTCTCATGAAGGATTTTATCAAAAATTATCGTTAAAGGAAATCAAAGAAGATGTTTTAATGGATATGCCTGCCCTGTTTGAGTTTCCTGAAAAAACCTACATGGCGATAACCGAAGCTAATTTGCGCGATTATGCCGGAATGTATCTGATGAAACATAACGGCGTGCTTAAAAGTCAGCTTTCGCCCTTGCAGGGTCAAAAGGAAATCAAAGTAAACGCTATCCTGCCGCATCGGAGCCCGTGGCGGGTGATGATGATCAGCGACCGGGTAGGAGCGCTAATAGAATCCAATATTCTGACCAGCCTGAACGAGCCATCCAAAATCAATGACTTTTCGTGGCTCAAACCAGGTAAAACTTCTTTTCACTGGTGGAATGGTGATATCACCCCCGATACTACATTTGCTCCCGGCGCTAATTTTGAAACCAACAAATACTACATTGATTTTTGTGCCCGTAACAATATAGAATACCATTCGGTGATCGGTTATGGCGGCTTTGCGTGGTATGTAAGTGATGCTATTGGTTATGGCCATGTGGGGCCTAATACTGATGTCACAAAACCGGTACCCAACCTGAACATGCAGCGGATTTGCGACTATGCTAAACAAAAAGGTGTGGGTATTCATGTCTGGGTACACTGGAAGGCAATTTATCCGCAACTGGAGAGAAGCTTTGCACAGTTTGAAAAATGGGGTATCAAAGGAATGATGGTTGACTTTCTGGACCGGGATGATCAGGAAATGGTGAACATACAGGAGGAGATCTTAAAAAAGGCAGCCGAACATAAACTCTTTATTCAGTTTCACGGCGCTTACAAACCTACCGGATTGAACCGTACTTATCCGAACGAATTTACCCGCGAGGGAGCGCTTAATTATGAATTTAACAAGTGGAGTAAAGGAGCGGTAAGCCCAGACCACGACATTGATATGCCGTTCACCCGTTTGCTGGCGGGAGCCACAGATTATCATTTGGGAGGGTTCAGAGCGGTTCCCGCGACTCAGTTTAAGACACAATACACCCGGCCGTTAATGGCTGGAACCCGCTGTCATATGTTAGCCATGTATGTGGTCCTGGAGAGTTATCTGGCGATGGTAGCGGATTATCCGGCGGCTTATGAGGGGCAGCCCGGGTTCGAGTTCCTGCAAAAAGTACCGACAGTTTGGGACCAAACTGTGGTGCCGGATGCAGAAGTGGGCGAACACGTTACCATAGCCCGCCGGAAAGGAACAGATTGGTATGTAGGCAGTATAAACAACAGTAAAGCCAGATTAATAAAAGTTGCATTAGACTTTTTGCCTCCCGGAAATTACACTGCCGAAATCTATACTGATGCTCCTGATGTTAAAGAAAATCCTAACCGTCTAACTAAACAGGTAAAAACAGTGACAAAGACAGATGTGATTACACTTGAATTGGCAGCGGGCGGCGGACAGGTTATGCATTTAATACCTAAACGTTGATTATTTGTAAGCTCTCATGTCTGACAGAGGTGCCGATATAAGAGCAAACAAAAATGATTATTTTAAGGTGATTAAGGCGATTACCAATTTATTACATGTCACAAAGAATTTTCATGCAGTAGCAAGCGGTGAATGATTTCGATTCTGATCATCATTTTAAGCATGATAAGAATTTTTTTGGATTGATTTATCTAGATTTTTACCCTGGCTTGATTTCGCTATAATGGGATGAATTTGGGTTTTGTGCGCGTTTCATGCGCGTTTAGTCCGGGTTTAGTACGCATTTGCTAATGAGACATCCTCCTTGTTTATGCCTTTTTAATAGCAGAGGGGGTCTGAGTTAATTGAACCCGAGTAGGACCTGATGGGAAACATCATCTTCGGGAATTCCCGATGTAACGAAAGCGTTTTCATAAAATTCCTTTTTATTGAATAACTTGGACAAAGCTAAACGGGCTAGTGCGGCGGCGTTAACCAGAAATGTAAATTATTGTGAAACGAAATTGAAAATCTTTTTGGCTATGAATTTACGTTACTGGTTTTATGGAGCTATTGTCCTGACAGTGTGTTCAGGAGTATTTTTATATATGGGAAGATCAAACGATTTCGAGCGTTCCAGAGAACTCATCGCTTTCCGTCAAGTTGGTCATCAGATCCTGTTGTCTGTAAATGATTCGACCTCGCGAGTGCTTCCCGTAAACAGATCATCAGCAAATCAATACAAATTAGAGTTTGAGAAGGCGTTTGCCATCGTTCCCGATTCTCTAGTTAAAACTGTAAACGAAGTAATGCAAAAAAACAGCATCGCAAGTGATTACGTGGTTAATGTTTTTGATGCGGGAAGTAACAGGCTTGTGTATGGGTTTGCAATTTCCAAGACGAGTGACAACATTGTGCCTTGCCTGGGCCGGGTGCTGCCCGAAAGAAAGTATACGATAAATATTATACCTGAGGCCAGGTCTACTTCGATAATGCCTCAGGATAAGTTTCCGTTTTTTGCATTTTTCTTGGTAGCCAGTATAAGCGGAGCTACTTATTTCGGCCGTCGCAGGAAGGCAAACCCTGGTCGTGTTCACCACGCTCCAAATCTTCGCTCAGGCAAGATATCCTTAGGAGATTATTCTTTCTATCCGGACAGTTCTTTATTAATGCATAAAAATAACCCTGTAGTTCTTACCCCGAAAGAAAACAAGCTGCTCTGTATTTTCAGTGCAGATCTTAACAAAGTAATTGATAGGAACCGTCTGCTCAAAGAAGGCTGGGAAGATGAGGGTGTCATCACACAAAGGAGCCTGGACATGTATGTTTCGAGGCTTAGGAAAAAACTGGCTGACGATCCGGGTATCAAGATTACTAATATTCACGGGAAAGGATATTGTTTGAGTACATCATTAAGCTAGTTACCGGTATCCTCACAACATAGGCCAAATAATTAGCCAAATCAGACCGTGATACCGTCAAAGTTCGCCTGAGACCAATTTGAAGAAAAATCGTTATCTTGGTGAAAATCGTTTATCATCCTTATGAAACACTGCGTTAAATTACTTACAGTCATCGCCGCAACAACGATTCCATCCATTTTGATGGCGCAAAAAACTAGTCCTGGATTTGTCCCATTTTCACAAGGCACAAAAATCTTTAAAGAAAACGTTGTTCAGGATCTTAAACTTTTACCGCAGCCGTCTGTGGTGCCCAGCCCGAAATCTGCTTTTCCGCAACATTTGCCTTCCACCGTACCCGGTGAAAACAGAAGATCATTTATTGATCATTCTCAAACAGACCCTGCCTACTACTACAATATGCCCATAGTAAAGCCGGGAAAGACTTCCAAAATACTTGTCGCAGAGTTTGATCCAAATTCTCCATATAGCTACCAGATGCCGATAAAAAAGAATGGGGTTATTGAAAAATAACTAAACTTTCACCGTCTTCCATTTCCCCCTGCTAAACAACCACAGAGTAAATAAGCCGACCGACGTTTCCGAGAAGAATACGCCCCAGAACACTCCTGTATGCTGCCATCCGAGCGAGATAGCAAGGTACCAGGATAGTGGGATCTGGATCAGCCAGAAAAATACGAGGTTGATATAAGTCGGAGTTTTAGTATCGCCAGCTCCGTTGAAAGCGGCTGTGGAAACCATCCACCAGCCATATACAAAATAGGAGAAGGAAAGGATTCGCAGCCACTCAGCCCCAATTTCAATTACTTTACTGTCGTTTGTGAATATCCGCATCAGCGAATCATTAAAAGTGAAATATACAACCGACACAATTAGCAGGTAGACCATGTTATAAGCTCCGGTTCTCCATACAGCGGATTCAGCACGGTCGGGGTTTTCTGCACCGAGGTTTTGACCCACAAGAGTTGCAGCCGCGTTAGAAAGACCCCACGCAGGCATCATGGTAAACATCATTAGGCGAATAGCTATAGTTGCACCTGCTACCGCTTCACTGCCCACCTCAGCCAGGATCCGCATCAGGAATATCCATGAAGTCATGGCGACAATCATTTGTCCGATTCCGCCAAGAGAAGTTCGCAGAATGCCCAGCATACTTTTTGCATCCCAATATAACTCAGAAAGCTTGATCTGAATGCGTTTATGTCCCTTGAAAAGAAACCAGAGTTGTATTAACACACCAATGCCCCGACCGATGTTCGTTGCAATAGCTGCTCCCTCAATACCCAGTGCTGGTATGGGACCAAATCCGGAAATCATTACAGGGCATAAAATAATATTGATCCCGTTTGAGATCCAAAGAACACGCATTGCAATAGCTGCATCACCGGCACCACGAAATATGGCGTTGATAACGAACAGCAGCATAATGACCATATTTCCCCCAAGCATCCATTGAGTATACCGGTAGCCGTTCTCTATTGCCCATTGATCTGCACCCATTAGTGCGAGCATATCCTTAGCAAAAAATATTCCGGCCAGGGAAAAAGGGATCGAAGCGAGTAGAGCCAGTATAATGGACTGAACGGCTGTAGTTCCCGCACTCTCCTTGTTCTTCTCTCCAATCCGGCGCGCAATAATTGCTGTAACCGCCATGGCAAGTCCCATAGCAATTGAATACAAAAGGAAAATGTAAGTTTCGGTAAGTCCAACGGTAGCTACGGCGGAAGCACCAAGCTTACTAACAAAATAAATGTCGACCACGGCGAAAGTTGACTCCATTACCAACTCCAGGATCATAGGCACGGCCAGCAGAAAAATGGCCCTTTTCAGCGGGATCGCAGTATAATCTGCTTCGGTTCCTGCAATAGCATTTTTAATGTGCTGCCATACAGAAACTTTCAGGTCGATTGATGGGGGGCTATTTTGAATAGTGGTCATAGGATCAATGTCTTGTGATCATAAAAGTAGTAAAGATTCAATGAGCCCCACAGTCGAAATATGACAAAATAGAGGGGCGTTCGCGACAAAAGTTTTTCTCTTCCGCCTCGTGCCGGCGGACTGGCACCTACTTTTTTCTGCAGGAAAAAAAGTAGGCAAAAATCCCGCCGCTGCGCCTGGTGCTATTAACGTTTCTGCCAAGGCTGGGCCTGCAATGCCCGCACCAGCCAATGCGGATTGACGGTGAACGGGATTCAGTGCTCGGGCCAAAGAAACGTACACATAGCCTAGCTGATGGAGATATGCTGGGTACGCTGGGTAACTGACTTGAAAACAATATTCTGTCACTGCCAGTTGCAGAACTCGCCCTCCTGAGATTTCGTCGTAAAGGCGCGTTTTAGCCCAAATGTGGTATCAACAAGATTACCAACCGTCAAGCAATGCAGAAGTGTTGTACTCACACTCATCGCTTGTAATGACATTCACACGGCTTGGATTGCGCCTTGGGGCTAAAGCGTGAATTTACAAGAAATATCAGGCAGGCGCGGCTCTTTGCCTACTTTCCAGCTGAAGGGAAAGTAGGTGCCAATCCGCCGGCAAGAGGCGGGATAACATTTTAATATTGACCCAAAAACCCACCTTTACTTTTAACAATAAATAACACCTCCCTCCTTAAAAATTTTCGTACTTTTACGAAACCCTCGTAGATACTTGCCGATAGAATTTTGTTTCAATGAAAAAATTAACCTTACAGGAAGAAGAAGTAATGCTAGCAATCTGGCAGGCAGGAAAAGGATTCATTAAAGATATTGTGGACCAGATGCCAGATCCTAAACCGCCATATACCACGGTAGCTTCAACGGTTAGAAAACTGGAACAAAAGGGTTTCGTCGTAAGTGAGAAGTTTGCGAATGCGCTCCGTTATAGCCCGAAAGTTAAGGAGGCCGAATACAAAAAACGTTTCCTCAACGGCTTCGTAGACGACTATTTTAAAAGTTCTTACAAGGAGCTTGTCACCTTCTTCGCGCGGGACAAAAAGATCAGCCCTGAAGAATTGAAAGAGATCATAAATCTTATCGAAGAATCTGAAAAGTAGTGTTATGCCAACTCTCTTTATCCTTCTGTTCAAGATAAACTTAGTGCTCGTTGTTTTTGCAGCCGCTTACTATCTCGTGTTAAGGAAACTTACCTTCTACGGACTCAATCGCGTTTTTCTTTTGTTTGGGATCTTATTTTCTTCCGCGTATCCATTCATTAATTTGAGCAACCTGACCGGGCGATATGATAAAATTGCCTCGATCGTGCCGCAGATCAGTCAAGGCATTTCTGAATATATTAAACAGGACAACTTCTCAACGTACTGGCAGACGGTTAATATCATTTTCTGGGCAGGAGTGCTGGTAATGGCATCCCGATTGGCCGTACAATTTTTTTCGCTTTATCGCATTCATAAAAACTCTAAGCCGGGGCAGTCGTCTGATTATAAGATCCGGATCCTTGCAGACAATCTAGGGCCTTTCTCTTTCTGGCAGACTATCTACATTAACCCGAAATTACACAACCAAAACGACCTCGCTAATATCCTGAAACATGAGAAGGTGCATGTCGAAGAATGGCACACACTGGATATTATACTGGCAGAATTATCCCTTGTGTTTTACTGGTTTAATCCTGGAGTGTGGCTAATGAAGCGAGCCGTTCGTGAAAACATTGAGTTTATTACTGATGCTAAGATCCTTAAGAAGGGAATTGACAAAAAAACTTACCAATACAGCTTGCTGCATGCCGGAAACCTTGTTCCGGCTATGGCCATCGTAAATAATTTCAGTCTGTCTGATCTTAAAAAGCGCATTAAAATGATGAATGTCAGAAGATCATCTCCTATAGCTTTGTCAAGATATCTTTTTCTATTGCCCGTGCTTTTACTAACAACTCTTGCATTTACAATCACCAAAAAGGATGAAATCGCGAAGATCATTTTTTCACAGCCTCTTGCGCTAACCAGGGAAGTCAGCACCGCACAGCCTCAGGCAGCAATGAGGATTAACAGGAAAAAAGCTAAAATTAAAAAAGAAGGCTCTCTGGCTGCACCACAAAAAGACAGCTTAAAGCGGGTTCTCATTATAGAGGCTTTTGATACCGACAGCGGCTTCATGCCGGGCGGACTGGATGAATTACCTCAGCCTCTGCCTGGTGAACGCATAAAGATGATCACAATAAAACGGAACCCGGCTAGAGGTGGGGATGGCGGAACATTTTCGTCTGAGGATACGCTAGGCAGAAATCTAAAAAACGTTTTCATTGTTCATCGCGAGGGTGACCAAAAACCACCTCCTGGACTATTGAATATCAGACACGCTATAATACAGGGTCAAAATTCTGACATTGCCAGTAATCCTGCGGCAAAATTCTTTCTCAACGGCAAGGAAATCAGCCAGGAAGAGTTCAAAAAAATTGATCTGATAGGTAGGGATGGAGCTCCAGCGAAGAAATTAATGATCGGGATTGATAAAGGAAAAAATTAGTATCAAGTAGCCGGTATCAAGACCTTCACAAAACGGCAGAGCTCGTAGTTTGATTCTTCAAGACTGACGAAGTCATTTGCTGATCGGATAGAGACTTCGTAAGTCGATCGTCCTTTCCGCTTTGCGTCTTGATTCCCTGCCTGCCGGCAGGCAGGTTGGTTCTTGATACTTGGTTCTAAAAGTTAAACCTCGCCTTCAGCATCGCAATCCTTCCCGGGATCCGGTATGATCCGGAGGTAAATGAGTTTGCCGAGAGGTTTAGCGCATCAAAGGTTTTTATATTAGCCAGGTTGGTTATCCCAAACTCGAGATCAGTTTTCATCTTAACTAATTTGTATTTCAGATTCATGTCTGCAAAAAGATACTGCAGGTCCGGCTGGGTCGATTGCTGTGTGTACAAGTGCTCACCGGAAAGGTTAACATATACATTTTTAAAGGTGGTGAACGACAGCGTAGATTGCTGACGCAATTGCTGGTAGTTGTTTTTTATATCATTTCCTATCGTTGCTTTATTATTCGATACAGAATAACTCAGATTATAAGATCCCGTCATGAACTTGGCAAGTTTTGACTCTATACCACCTCTATAACTTGTCATTTCACTGATCAACGGAATAAGCTGATTATTTTGAAGCTGGTCAAATGTACTGTGATTAAAACTCACTCCAGCGTTAACTGTACTGCTCAGGTCAAAGAGATATTTGCTTGCGCTGGCGCTTAGGCTATAGGTCCGGATGTGATTCGATAATGGGAGTGCAACGCTCTGCTGAATATTGTCGGTAAGCGATACCGAAGAAATTGTGTTTAGTGCGGCATCGCTATAGTTACCAGTCAGATTGAAAAACAGCATCTGCATTGCTTTTCTAAAGTTGAAGCTTCCACCAATACTGTGAGTTTGGACTTCCGACAGCGGAGAATTGTTGGCGTAGAATGACCGGTAGTTTCTCAGTATTGTTCCCCGGTAAATATCATTAATTCCTCCCAGATCGTTACGGAATCCATAATTCATTGTCAGGTAGGTTTCAATGCCGGTCTGATATTTAATATTCAGAGAAGGGGTCAGGAACAGTCGCCGTATTGATTTATCTAATTTCGTGCCTGCGTCCTGATAGCTAATGAGATTATAACTCAATGGCAAGCTTAGGCTGCCCTGGATTTTAGTCTTTTTTAACTCATATGTACCTTCCGTGTAAAAACGAGTCCTGAACCAGTTGAGATCATTAACAGCATTAGAAGATAGCAACTCTTTCGCTCCATTATTCTGGATCCGGTAAAGCTCCGAGTTGATCTCCTGCTGCTGCACGCTAAATCCGGCTTTGTAGATCTGTGAAAATTGATTTTTCACAAAAGCCATTGACGCATAATTATTGGTGAACCAGGAGGGTTGTTTCAGGTATTGATCCAGTCCAGCATAAGAAATTCCGCTGTTGTTAATATCAGCGTTTAATCCTGGGGTGATTGACAAGATCTCCGGCTGGCTGATCCGGTTAAGGAAGGAATACAGGTTCAGGACATTCTCAGACTTTAATTTCTTCCGGTAATTAAACTCGTTTGATATATCGAAAGTTTTTTGATTAAGCGATTGGTTTGCCCCTGCGCCATTCAGCAAAATGTATGATGTGGCCTGGGACGGCAGGTAGTCAGCTTTAAAATTATTGTTCAAATAGTGCAGTTCAGTGTTTTCGTTAAGATTTAACTGAGTTTGAAGTTTCTGCGGATTAAGTAAATTATCCTGAAGCTCAGTATATCTCACGGTCTGGCCGGGAAGGTATATTTCCGAAAGTTTATTATACTGCTGGACGCGCTCATCATATAAATAGGACACGTTCGCCCGCAGCTGAAGGTCGGAGTTGAATTTGTAAAGATTATTCAGATTGATCAAACCGGCAGCGTTAAGCAGTGACCGGTTTTGCGGAAGGGTGGGCACTCCGGCAGCCCCGGTAGACAACAAATTTGCCGGTTTGCTGGTCTCAAGGCGCCGCATCATGTCAGCCATATTATGGCCCATCACATCCATGCCCGGATCCATTCCAATATTGTTGCCTTTAAGATTGTTAACGAACTTGAGTTCTTTATTGAATAGCATCGCAGAAACGTTGCCATCGAATTTATCTGGTGTACCGGCACCTGCCATGGCATCACCCATAACCTTCATTTTCGCATCGTCTTTGATTACCAGGTTAAGAGCAACGTCTTCGCTCATATTATTCTTGCGCATCATCTTAATAGGCTGATCGTTCTGGATCACCTGAACCTTATCCACCGCGTCCTGCGGAATACTCTTTGTCGCAATATTATATTTATCGTCGAGCAGGTTGTCTCCATCCACATATAACTTGGAGATGGCCTGTCCGTTGTAACTGATCTTACCACTTTCCGCGACTTCAATTCCCGGCATCCGCTTAATTACGTCGCCAATGGTCCGGTCCTGTTTATCTGCAAAATCAGATGTCTTGTAGTTCAAGGTATCGCCGCTTACCGATAAAGCTGCACGATTTTTTACAGTAACTGGTGCGAGGTCGATTGCATTATCCTCCAGAACCAGATCGTAGGTTTTCCCCGGATCGGTGATCTCTACTCCGGCCTTTTTATATCCCAGGCTCGATGCCTCAACCCTCAGGCCCTTGTTTTGACTTTTAAGGCTAAGTTTATACGTTCCGCTTGCGTTCGTCCTTGTAAAGCTCAGGATGTTGCCGTCCGAATCCTTAAGATTAATGCTCACCGATTCGATGGCTTTCCCCTTCGTATCGGTCACCTTTCCGTTGATACTTTGCTGAGCAAAGGCAGACCATGCAAAAAGAATGCAGCATGATAATAAGAAAAGCCTTCTCATTTCCTTTCTGGCAGCTCTATAGGATTGTTGATCACTCCAGCCGGGCGTGGAGCACCAGCTGGCCCGGATGCACCCGGCGGCGGCGTACCTTGTCTTATAGAAATATTTGCGGTGTTTATGCCTCTTGCTGCCATTTGTGCTTTCATGAAGCCCTGCGGATCTTTATCTCTCGTTTCCTTTAGTTTATCAAATGCTTTCTGTGTGGTTTTGATGCCATCTGCAGGGAGCTTAACATCCGAACCGGAATAAATATTGTTATCCATACCGCCTAGCATAATCGGTCCGCCCGATGGTCCGGTGATATTTCCTGCCGCTGCTGCCTTTTCAGCAGCCGCTCCGGGTTGCTCTGTTCCGGCGAAGAGAAATTGTACTTCCTTCTTATCGTCGTAAGCTTCAATGATAAGTCCCGGCAGACCATTCAGCTTCCATGGTCCGCTTTGAAACGGCATATCCGGCGCATACCAGCCTATCCAGTTCCTTCCTTTAAAATGAGCAGTTGCTTTTTGGCAAAGGATCCCTGAGAAGCTCATGGTGTCCTTTAATATTTTCCAATCAATCTGCGGTGCTGTCTCTTCAATAAGGTAATTATTAAAAAGATTCTCGATAGTAATAAACTTATTCTCTTTGGCGAAAAAATAATTATCTGTTCGTGTGATGGGCCTGCTGGAGCTTTTGTCAATTTTTATTTGCATTGGCCCTCCTCCGCTGTTTTTTATCTGCTCCTGGATCTGTTTTAACGCGTTGGCGCTTTGGTTGATCTTGTCATAGCTGGTATATACCGAAGCGTTCTTACCGGCAACAAGGAGCATATTCTCCATACGCGGTTTATCTCGGTTCATTGTATCCTGAATATGGTTAAAAGTATAAAGCACCCGGATAAGGGCTTTATCAGGATTCTGTGCGAAAGCTGTGAAGCTTACTAAGAGCGCGGTACAACTAAGTATAAAACGTTTCATAATAGTGAGGTTAATTACTGGGTTTCTATTTAACTGTCGTAAATCTACGAAAGTTTAGTAGTTGTGAAAATAGTTTAACAAATTTTAACACTATCGATTGCTTCACTGAGCCTGCCTGCGGCAGGCAGGTTCGCAATGACAGGATTAATGAAATAGAGTTTACAGGGTCTGTCATTGTGAGGAGGCACGACGATGCAATCAGACTGCAGGCCCACCAAAAAAAAAGAGCCGACCAATGGCCAGCTCCCTTCCTTGTTAATTAAAACTTCTTACAAAGTTACCGTGGCAGCTACTGGAAAGTGATCCGATGGAAACTTACCGAAGTAAGTGTCCGTCAGGATACCCCATTTGCTTGCTATAAAGTGTTTAGAAACAAAAATATGGTCGATAACTCCCATGCCTCGCGGAACCCTAAACCCGTTTGACGACGAGTTATTCTCATACGGATATTTCACATCCTTATAAGAATCCCTAACTATCCCCGAATTTGTTACTGTTTTATACCATTCGCTTTCACGGGTACCGTTGAAATCACCGGTTAACAATACGGGCTCGTTTCCTGCAATCTCCCTGATCTTTTGTACCATGAGTTTACCACTTTCTTTCCGGGCTATAACACCCTGATGATCAAAATGCACGTTGAAAATGTAGAACTTCTTTTTGCTTTGAATGTTTTCAAGTTGCACCCAGGATGCGATCCGGTTACAGCATGTAGCATCCCAGCCCTTACCCGGAATGCCGGGAGTTGCCGAAAGCCAGAAATCTCCGCTTTTTAACAGCTTGAACATGTCCTTTTTATAATAAATGGACGAATGTTCTCCACCCTCCTTACCGTCGTCCCGGCCTTTGCCGTAACGAACATATTCAGGAAGTGCTGCATTGATATCGTTCAGTTGGTTCTTCAGAGCTTCCTGAACGCCAAATACATCAAAATCATGATAGCGGATAAGACTCGCTACCACTGGCGCCCGGTTAACCCACAGATTACCCGAATCGCGCGGGTTATCATAACGGATGTTGAATGTCGCTACCTTAAAAGATTGTGCGTTAACACCGAGGGCAGCTGTAAAGAGAAGCGCTATAAGGATCAAAAATCCGAGTTTCATATTTTGCGTTTTAATCTTTAAGTAAGTCATTGCCAGCCGGGATTCTGACCGAGTTTCGGATTTTTCAAAAGATCCGTCTGGGGAATTGGATAGAAATATTGTTTATCGTTCCATTTCCTTGAGATCTCATTCATCCAGGTTAACTCACCAGATGTGCCATTTTTAAGTTGCTGAGAGTTTGTTGCACTTCCGATTTTTGGAGATACGTCCACAAACGTGACACCGGCAATATTGGCTGGCTTTGTACCCGAAAAGAATAGTACATCCAATACCCCATCCTCATTCAGGTCCATCGGTGTGTTAAGAGCAGGCACGTAAAACCCATTCCATTCCATCTGCATAAGCGGTCCTCTTTTCCATCTTAAAATGTCACTGAAGCGAAGCCCCTCGAGGCTTAGCTCGATTCCTCTTTCACGTCGAACTTCAAGGATAGTCGCGTCAGATATGCCGGGGAAATAGTTGGCAACAAGGTATGGATCAGCCACTGTTGGTTTGGTACTCAAGCCCCCTGTAATACCACCTCTTGCACGTAATCGCCCGACCGTGCTCGCCCACTCTGCATCCGTTAAGGTATTTAGTTCCGCTTTTGCTTCAGCGTAATTCAACAGGATTTCTGCGAAACGCATTAAAGCGACTGAGTTAATATTAAGATCCCGCGTATCATAGTACGTGTCATCAAGGGTCCATTTGATCGGTTGATATCCCGTAAAGGTGTAGGAAAAAAGTGGTGGGGCGGCAACCTGAACACCGCCATTTAATCTCTTATAGTCTCCTGAGCGGATGGTCTGTTTCAGTCTGAGGTCACGATTTTTCACCTCATCTTTAAACAACATGGTAGGATAAGCCGGATTGTTTGTAAAAGGAGTTCCGTCAATATTAAGGTATGTATTAATAAAAGTTCTCGTGAAACTCGCCTTTGCTCCGTAGGTACCGCTGGTCCACCACCAGTTGGCGTCGTGTAAGGCATTTAATGCCAGGTCAGCAGTCGAAGCCAGCATAACTTCAGCAGCGATTGGCGCAGGACTGGTGAATACCAACCTGTACGAAGTACCCGGCCCGCCTGTGGTATTTATAGAGTAGGTTCCTTTATCCATTAATACCTTTGCAGATGAAGCTGCATTTGTAAGCCACGCAGCGGCGGTACCTTGCAGGTTCAATTGGGTATGATATTTTCTGAAAGTTCCCTCAAAAAGGCAAATTCTGGATTTTAGCCCGAACGCAACATCCCGTGTTATGGTACTTCTTGTGGCATCCACTGGAGCCCTCATATTTGCGCAGGCATAATCAATGTCAGCTAACACAGAATCCATTACCAGCGCTCTTGAATCACGTGCATTATACAGCGCGGGATCTTCTATATCCAGAGGCTTTCCAATCCATGGAACATCACCAAACTTTTTTACTTTTTCAAAATAGAAATAAGCCCGGAAAAATTTCGCCAATCCAATATAGTGACGCCTGACATCGACTGGTACAGTGGGATCGTTATTATTTGAAATGAAATAATTTATATTCCTCAGATCAGTCCATGTCCACAAATTTGTCACCGTACTCGCCGCATAAGCATTTTCCTGGATAAAGGCTGGCACAGACTTGACCGCCAGGTAATCCGACATGGCGTCGAGAGTCGTCGGCCCATTATTATGCCGCGGCAGCATTTGGTAAAACGAGTTCGAGTATAATTGTAATCCGTTCTCACTTCCAAATACCGCGGATTTCGACGCGGTGGACTGAGGTTCCTGCTCAAGCTTCTCACAGGCAGCCACAAATACCATAAGTGGCAGGAGCAATAAATAATATTTTGTTTTCATAATTGTATTTTCTAAATACTATTAATATGTCAGGTTCAAACCAATAGAGATACTCTTGAGCATAGGGTAATTGTAGCCATCGCCCGCATTCCCATTGGTAAATACCTGGTCTGATGCCACTGTATTTTCAACATCGATACCCGATGTAATCTTATATAGTGGTGAATAGGTCCAAAGGTTTTCCCCTGAGAAGTATAGCCTTGCGCCTGTAGCCTTCACTCTGGATATCCATTTTTGAGGAAGGTTATATCCAACCTGGATATTTTTCATCCGGAGGTAAGCAACATTTTGCAAATATCTGGTTTGCGCAACTCCCAAAGTCCGGGTTGTGGCGTTGGATGCGGCTCGTGACATCGTACGAGGAAAATAGGCGTTAGTGTTTTCAGGTGTCCACATATTTCCTAAATGAAAATTCGGAATGTTATTATAAGGTCTGTTATACTGTCCCCAGAAAAACTCCGCTTCCGTACTTGGATACCAGTCTTGCTTACCTACCCCTTGAAGAAATGTACTGAAGTACAAGCTATTCCAGTCGGCACCAAGGCTTATACCATATGTATATCTGGGAGCATTGTTGCCAATAATCTTGCGATCACCTGGATTAGATACCCTATTAGTACCGATATTAATAAAACCATCGTTATTCAAATCAGCAAGCTTAATATCTCCCGGATACCAAAGGTTGGTTGGGGAAGCTCTCAATTGCGGGCCTTGTTTTGCATGTGCAGCTATCTCTGCCTGATCTATGAAAAACCCTTCCGTTTCGTAACCCCAGATCTCACCAAGAGTCTGGCCTTCATAAAAGTCACTTAACAGTTTATCAGGATTATTATATTTTGTGATTTTGGATATGTTATCTGCGAGCGTCAAGCGGATATTGTAACCTAATGGTTTAGCCATGCTTTTGATACGGTCTTGCCATGCCATTGACAGTTCCCAGCCTTTAGTTTGCATGTCAGCGTAATTACCTTTAGGAACAGTAGCTCCAAAGATTGCCGGCGCGGTCAAGCCTACCGTGAACATGTCTGTGGTATTCCGGATATAAGCGTCGCCCGAAAAGGTTAAACGGTCAGACAACAAAGCCAGGTCCAGACCAAGGTTCGAAGTGGTGGCTGTTTCCCAGGTAAGTCCGTTGGGCAAAACCGCTGGCTGACGGGTAATCGCAGGTTTAACACCGCCCAGGATCGGATCCGATGACGTAATAGTAAAATTTTCCTGATATATGTAAGAGTTTATATTTCCATTTCCCAGCGATCCGTATGAACCCCTGATCTTAAGATCAGAGATAAATTTTGGAGATATTTTCCAGAATGACTCCTGACTAACTCTCCATCCCGCTGAGAATGAAGGGAAGAATCCAAATCGCTGGTCTGTTGGAAACTTTGAAGATCCGTCATATCGCCCATTGATCTCAAGAAGATATTTGTTGTTAAAGACATAATTCAGACGGGAAAATCCGCCAAGTATCGCCCAGCGCTCATAACCCCCGCCTGTGGTAATTGCCTGTCCCAGCGCCAGATTAAGATCATTTGCACCGTCATAAATTATACCGTTACGTTGAACTGCAAGGCGTTTAAATGTAGATTGCTCATAATTATATCCTACCATAAACTTTAAATAGTGTTTATCGCGGAACGTGTTTTCATATTCTGTGTACAGGTTATTTGCCAGGTATTGAGTTTTCCTATTGTCAAATGACAGATCATTTGTCGTTGTACCCACGTAACTCGTCACCCCTTTAATTGCACTATATGGGACTTGCACCCGTTTGCGCTCCTCGTTGTTATCCTGATTCCGAAAGGTAAAATCACCATTTATACGGAACTTATTCCCAAAAAAACTTGTAGTGAAGCCGGTAGTATTACGGAATATTTGTCTGTTAAAGTTTATTCCGTTTTTTCCATAAGCAAAGTCGCCAACAGTATAAACAGCCGAAAAAGCCAAACTACCATCAGGATTGTACATCGCGGATGTTGGGTGACCTTCATCACCTATATTCCGCCAAATTCCGCCTCCTTCACCAACGTTCAATGGGTTGAAGTAGGACATCACAGAAAAATCTGCATTATTGTCAAGCTTCAGCCATGGAAAAACCTGTACAGCCCCCCGGGCCCTGAAATTCTTAATATCATAATCATCAGAATTATAACGAAACAAGCCATCCTGTTTCTGATACCTTCCTGATACAAGAAAAGTGATTTTCTCGCTGCTTCCACTTAGAGAAAGGTTATGCTCATTTGCACCATTGTTTGATTTGTATAACTCTTTATAAAAATCTGTGCTTGCATAATAGATGTATTCATTTGTCACAGGATCTACTTCGACGGTGTTATAAGGCTGGCCGGACTCTGCTCTTCTTTTAAATTCGGCCAGATAAGCCGGAGACCATTTCTGTGTTTTATTAGCGTTTTGCGGGAAGGAACCGTCACCATTAATAAATGATTCAGTAAACATTCTTGCCCAGGTATAACCGTCGGTCACAAAATCCGGAGCCACCACCGGATTTTTGGAGGCATAATTCGTCGAGTAGTTTATCGAGGTTCGTCCTCCCGAAGGTTTCTTTGTTGTAATCAATACCACACCAAACACTGCTCTTGCGCCATAAATAGACGAGGCTGCAGCGTCTTTTAGCATTGTTACAGTTTCAACATCATTAGGGTTAAGTAAACTTGGATCCCCCTCAACTCCATCGATCAGCACCAAAGCGCTCCCACCCTGGCCAATGGAGGTTGCACCCCGGATATTGAAACGTGGTGCCTGGTTGGGTTTACCATCACCAAGCCTGATATTTAAATTAGGCAAAACCCCCTGAAGGCCCTGGCTAAGATTTGGTATCGGTCTGTTTGCCAGCGCCTTTCCCGACACCTGATCAACAGCACCTGTAAGATTCTCCTTTTTCTGTGTACCATAACCAACCACAACAACCTCATTCAGTACCCCTGTTTCGGGGACCAGACTTACATTGCTTGTTGAGGTTAATCCGGAGCTCACAACAATCCCGGTTACGCGTTTCGGTTGGTAAGATATAAACGTAACGATCAGAGTGTAGGTGCCCGGTTGTGCCGTTAAAGAATAAGAACCATCTGAACCGGTTTGGACTCCGTTGGTTGTACCCTCAATTTTAACACTTGTTCCGGGAAGTGGGACTCCATTCTCGTCAGTAACTTTTCCGGTGATCCTCCCGTTTCCGGATTGTGGATAAGCGGTTTGAGTCTGAAAAATCAGTAAGGCTTGTACTAATAGGAACATACCTATAAGCATTCCTTTCCGCTGGTTGAGTAAGAATATTTTCATATTTTTTCGATTACTTATTGATTAAATAGTTTGCTAAGAACAGCGGCATGGGTTTCAATCAAATCTGCAGCTGGCAACCGGCTCTGCTTCAGGACCGGTTTATGCGTTTCAATGGGTTTATTGAATCATATTTTGTTATTTTTTTTAATAATTAAGATGTCTTGGAATGGCGCTAAGTTAGGATGGGCTTATTAAATGGATATTAAGATATCAATATCAGATTTCAATAAACTCAAGCAAAACGCACAATAAATATAATCAATAGAAATCGAAAAAAATAACAAAGCTGTAACTAAATGCAACATTCTGTTACCGTAAAAATAACAAAAGACAGCAAAATGAAAGCAGAAGAGAACAAGCGGTTGATTATCAGAAGAATATGATTTCTTTGGTTGTATGCTATGGCCGGCCCTAAAGGCGAGGAACATTGTGCATGGTTTGATTATACTTCTGTCCAGCCTTTGAACAGCTTTGCAGGAAAGGACTCTTTTTGCGATGCGAATGGAAAGATAGATGAAAGTATGACCGTATCTACATGGTCTAACCGCTTCTCTGGTACCCAAAATAAAACTACGGTTTCTGTAGAACTTCTGTTCGACACGGTTGAACATCTCGAACAGATGATTGAAATGGGCTTTAAGGAAGGTCTTTCTATGGGGATGGAGAATTTAGATGAGTTACTTGAGAAAGGGAAGATTAAGTGACAAGCGGACAATTCTTTTCGGTGATTAACCGCAGTTATGCCTCAAAGCACGATCAAAACGATCGTGCTTTGAGCCTTCGTAAAAGCGCTAGCTGGATCAGTTAATTCCAAGTAGTACATCGTATGAGCGAAATGACTTCAAACTCTAACAGGCAAACACAGAGCTTTCTGACCTTCTAGCAAAATATTTTCAGGATGAGAGCTGATAAGTGTTGCCTCGTAAATTACCTATGCGACATCTTTCCTGTTAAGGTATTGTTCTATTTTGATTGGATCGCATCCAACAACTTCAATAGCTGCATTTACCAGTTCCCGTCTCAGGCGGAGCAGATCTTCATTTGAATTCTCTGCAGCCTCGTTTATTGCAATAACCGGCCTCGCAGCCTCTTTGTGTAAGTTTCTATTTTTCAACATCATAGTAATCAGTTAATATTCAATTTTGCTGTCTATCCCATTATTTCAACAGGCTTATTCCATTAATAACAAAAACGCTGCCATATTGATAAGTACGACAAATGTGCGTTATGCGATTTACAATATAGGAAAACACATATTCTATAATCAACAAGCTTCTGTTAAATAAATGTTAAAAAAATCTCATACTTCATCTCTTCTTCATGTTCGGTACGGATATTGTATTAAAGTAGCCTGAAGAGGCTTACGATAATTTAAAACTACAACTATGAAAAAGATCCTTATTATTTTAGCCCTTTTTGCAGCATCGGGGACTATGACTACACAGGCGCAGATTAGCCAGTTACCAACGATTTTCGGCTCAAATGATAACACAGTTTATCGTGATGACCGTGGTGAATATCGATGGGAAATGCGCGAACGCAGAGTTTGGATACCTGAATACCGCACCCGCGGTGTTTTAGGAGTTGGAAGCCGTACAATACCAGGTCACTACGAAATGCGTAATGAACGCGTGAAAGTTTACCTTAACGGTGGTGACGGTGGTAAAAATAAAAAAGGCCATCCGCATGGAATGCCTCCCGGACAACGTAAAAAAATG
>NZ_JBBJNI010000126.1:0-12915 GCF_037719425.1 Daejeonella sp.
CCGCGCTGGAAACGGTGTAATCCTTATTCAAACCAAACGTGGTAAAACAGGAAAGCCTGTAGTTAGTTTCTCCAGTTCATTAGGCTTGCAAGCAACGCCTAAAAAGATGGAGCTGATGAGCCCTTATGAGTTCATAAAATATCAGCAGGAACTTAATCCAACTATTGCGACGACGACTGGATATTTCGCATATGATCAGACCTTGGGAAGAAATAAAACCCTGGAAGATTACCGGGATGTAAAAGGTATAAACTTCCAGGATCATGTTTTACGCACCGGGGGAATAAATATTAACAGCCTGGCGCTGCGGGGAGGTACTGAACAAAGTCGTTACTCTATTTCGGGATCACTGACTGACGTATCCGGGACTATCATAAACACGGGCTCTAATCGTTATTCCGGCAGAGTAACGCTTGATCAAACTATAAGCAATAAAATCAAAGCCGGACTTACCGGAAACTACAGCGGGTTTTCGCAAACGGGACAAGTTGTTAATCAGGGCGCACTTCAAAGTACCCCCACAGCCTACGTATTGGCAAGAACCTGGATGTACCGCCCAATAACCCCGAAAGCAAACCTTGACCTTTTAGAAGAGGTTCTTGACCCGGATGCCGTGAATGCATCAGATTTCAGGGTTAATCCATTTATCGATCTTGAAAATCAGCATCAGGTAGTTGAGACAAATATTTTGGATGGAAATGGTTTTATCAGTTATGATATTACAAAAGATCTTCAGTTTAAATCTTCTGCGATCGTGCGCCTGGATAAGGAATTTCAGGAGCGTTTTTATAATTCCAGAACCTCTCAGGGAGGCCCTAGTCCCAGTAATACAAATGGGGTCAACGGATCGGTAAGAACGATCCTGGAAAATAGCTTTACTAATGAGAATACACTGAATTACAAAAAGATATTCAACACTGACCATACTATAAAAGGTTTTGGACTCTTCTCAATCAATACTGTTAATACAGCAAATGATGGTTACAGTGGTCGATTGTTGCCAAATGAGAACCTGGGTATTGACGGGTTGGATGAGGGTATTTCATATAACCCGGTTTCAAGTTCCAGCAGAAACAGGCTCGCCTCATATGCTACAAGATGGGATTATAGTTATAAGTCAAAATACCTTATCACAGCACTCTTCAGAGCAGACGGTTCTTCAAAATTCATTAACCACTGGGGGTATTTCCCGGGCGCCGCATTGGCCTGGAACATGCAAAAAGAAGGTTTTTTTGCAAAAGCATTCCCCGGAGTTACAACGTCAAAAATAAGGGCGAGTTACGGCAGTAATGGAAATAATAGGGTAGGAGATTTCGATACTTTCAGACGTTTAGCTCAAACCCTTGATGGATATTCCTTCAATAATGGTTCCCCGAGCGGAGCAATAAATATCTCAGCAGTTGGTAACCCTGAATTGGAATGGGAAAAGGTAAATCTATTAGATTTAGGCTATGAACTGGGCTTATTCAAGGGGCGGGTTGGACTTGAGGTAGACCTTTACAGGAAAACAACAGAAAACCTGTTATTAAATGCAACGCTCCCTCCCACTACTGGCTTTAGCTCAGCGATAAAAAACATTGGCCGCCTGAGAAATGATGGTCTTGAGTTTACATTAAACACGGTTAACATTTCAAAAAGAGATTTCGGCTGGGAGAGTAATATTAATATAAGCTTTAACAAGAACAAGGTTATGCAGCTTACGAGGGGCCAGCAAACCTTAAATACAAACGTAGCTTATGTTTCTCAGTTTACCAGGGCTTTATATACAGCAGAAATTGGCAAGCCTGCCGGGCTGATGATTGGGTATATTTGGGATGGTAATTACCAATATTCTGATTTTAATGAAACGTCCCCTGGCGTTTACGTTCTTAAGCCAAATGTTTCTACAAATGGAGCTGCAAGGAATGCTGTATTTCCGGGAGACATTAAATATAAAGATTTGAATGGTGATGGTACGATGAATGACGCTGATTTCGCAATAATTGGCCGCGGTCAGCCTATACATACCGGAGGGTTTTCAAATAATTTTAGCTACAAAGCATTCAGTCTGAATGTGTTCATGCAATGGTCTTATGGTAACGATATTTACAACGCAAACAGGCTTTTACTGGAAGGAAATAGCAACGGATATGCAAATATCAATCAGTTCGCAAGCTATTCCAACCGCTGGTCGCCCACTAACCAGACAAATGAAAACTACCGTACACGCGGTCAGGGGCCTATAGGTTTCTTTTCGTCAAGGGTAGTTGAAGATGGCTCATTCTTACGTCTTAAAACTGTTGCCCTGAATTATGTTTTACCAGCCAGCTTAATTAAGAAAGCATATTTAAGCAATCTAAGCTTTAACCTCGCGGCACAGAATTTATGGACGCTTACAAACTATTCAGGTATGGATCCGGAGGTTTCAACGCGTAACAACGTGCTGTCACCGGGTTATGATTATTCATCATACCCTAAATCACCAACCGTAGCTTTTGGTATAAAGGCATCGTTCTAGACCAATATATTAATTCGAAAGAAATGAAAACAAAACATTATATATTCGCCGTAGCCCTAATGTTAAGTCTGGGCTCTTGTAAGAAGTTTCTGGAAACAGAACCTACAGATTTCCTCAATCCAAGTAATTATTATGATACCGAGGCCCAGCTGCAGTTTGCCCGGGCAGGGGCATATTCTCCTCTGGGGGCGAACGGACTTTGGGGTTCATGGGCAAACTATTTGCTGAATTTTTCTGCGGATGAAGGATACATGAACCGCCCAACGCTGACTACCGGTCCCTGGAATTATTTTTACAGTACGGGCGATCAATATCTCACAGGAATGTGGCTCAATCTTTACAATGGAATCAACCGTGTTAACGTTGTACTTGAAAACGTCGATAAAAATACCGGTATAGCACAGGTAAAACGGGATGCGATTCGGGGGGAAATGCTGTTTTTAAGAGGATATTATTATTCGATATTGGCTCAATATTTTGGAGGTGTGCCAATCAAAACGTCATCCACAACTTCAGTGGTTGATGTTGATATAGCAAGAAACACGCTTAAGGAAGTTTATGATCAGATACTGAAAGACATGACCGCGGCGGAGCCATTGGTGCCCGCTATTGCTACTCTGGGTTATCCAGGTGCGATAAACAAGTCGGCAGTTCGTGGTATACTAGCCCGCGTTAATCTCCATATGGCTGGCGAACCTTTAAAGGACAAAACAAGATATGCAGAGGCGAGCAAGTGGGCTAAAATGGTCATTGATGATGCTGCTGCAGGGCACACGTTAAATGCCAGCTATCCGCAGATATTCATCAATTTAGCCCAGGATAAGTACGATATTAAAGAAAGCCTTTGGGAAGTTGAATTTTGGGGAAACGGTACAGACCAGTTTACAGAAACAACCAATAATGGTTGGATAAACGGACCAACATCAGCTAACCCTGTGGCGAGAGCTGACGCTTATATGAATGTCACGTCTAAATTTTATGACTCCTTCGAAGACGGAGATAATCGAAAATGGTGGAACATTCCTCATTTTAATTATGCTACTTCAGGGGCAGCTGGTACTAAAGCTGTCCAGCCTTTGCCATTAACCGGTGCCGTGAAAAACGGCCGCAACACTGGGAAATACCGGAGAGAATTTGAAACATTGTTACCAAGGGCCGCTACCACTACTCCACAGAATGTAATCCTCTTGAGATTCAGCGACATTCTATTAATGTGGGCTGAAGCTGAAAATGAAATTAGCGGTGCCCCAACTGCCGCAGCAATTGAAGCTGTAAATAAAGTCAGAAGAAGAGGCTGGTCAACCGGAGTTAAAACCATCACTGTAACAAATGGAGGTTCAGGTTATACAACTGCCCCGACAGTAACATTCTCATCTGGTATTGGCGGAAATACCGCTACTGGCGTAGCTACAATAACGGCGGGCGTTGTCACAGCAATTACGCTTAACCGTGACGACACGGGAATTAAATTTAATCAGGAAGGTAATTATGCAGCAGAACCAACAGTTTCCATTACAGGAGGTGAGGGTTCCGGTGCCACCGCAACGACAACTATACACAGCCAAACTGATGCGAATTTAGTTCCGTCTAAAACGGCCTCTAAG
This sequence comes from Daejeonella sp., assembly GCF_037719425.1. Taxonomy (GTDB): domain Bacteria; phylum Bacteroidota; class Bacteroidia; order Sphingobacteriales; family Sphingobacteriaceae; genus Daejeonella. The sequence goes on from NZ_JBBJNI010000126.1 coordinate 4,102, forward strand.
GCAGGATTCCTTGCAGCTATTCAGGAAGAAAGATACCGCGAATTAGCTTTCGAAGGCTTAAGAAAAGGCGATTTACTTCGATGGGGTAATTTTCTTGCGATCTATCAGGATATGGCTGACCGCTTGCAACAGGATAGTCCGGGCGCATTCTTTGTAAGCTGGTACAGAAATGCCAGCGCTAAGGACCTGCTGATGCCTATACCAAACAGCGAAATATCTACGAATCAGAAAATGGTACAAAACCCAGGTTGGTAATAATTAATTTTATAAAAATAAACATGAAATTTCAATATTATATAATGTTACTGGGTATGCTGTTAACCGCATCCTGTAACGATAGGCTGGAGATTGGCACGCCCAATTTTGATGTAACAACTGCAAAGACAACCTATAAAACCGGTGAACAGGTCACGTTTGATATAAAGGGTGGAGAAACACACATGATATCATTCTACTCTGGAGAGGTTCTGAAGGATTACGCTTTGAAAGATGGGCGCATAATCGATGTGTCCAAATCTGGAATCACTGGTTCGTTTACCAGCAGTGTTCAGCTCGGAACGCAAACCAATCAGGTAGCAATTTTAGCTTCAACAAATTTTAACGGGGATTACAGCAGCATCGCAAAAGTTAAGGCGGCAACATGGACTGATATTACCAGTCGGTTTGCTTTAGGTACTACTGCTACTTTGCTCGCGTCAGGCAATAAGGATTTGTCGGATCTAGTTGTGGCAGGAAAGCCTCTTTATATCGCCTTCAGATATCTTACAAAGCCTCAGGCAACGGATGGTATTGCCCGCCAGTGGTTTTTTCAGAGTTTTGCGATTAACAGTAACTTGAAATTGGACAATACAATTAATATTCCAATTGTTGATCAGGCAACTGCCGGATTCAGGATCGTGGATGACAACATCGCTAATGCGGCGAAAGCTTTGTCGTCTGTCACCGCAACGAGAGTAACCCTACAGGGGAATACTTATTTGAATGCAGGTCTTCCGCAATTCGACCCGACAAACCCAATATTCGATCCTAAAAATCCGATATATGATCCGAATTCGCCTCTATTTCAGGCGACTGCAAAGTATGTCCCTTTTGCAGCTTTTGACCCTAACAGTCCTTTTAACGACCCCGCAACTGAGCATTGGGCGGTATCTAAGGCGATACTGGTTGATAAGGTTGATCTTGGTCCGGATAGGTCAATTCCATTAAAAGGTCTCCCTAATCCAACAATTTCTAAACATTCTTACGTGTATGCAAAACCAGGTAGTTACAAAGCGGTATTTATTGCGGCTAATAATACTATTGATGGTGAAAAGAGGGTTATTAAAGAAATAAATTTGACCATAACACCATAATTTTGTTCTCATTGTGTTAAATAGAAGGATTAGTCTGCGAAAATAGGTTAATCCTTTTATTATAAATACGCTTTTTTTGAATAGGGCTGATTGCCAGGAGGATTACTTGAACGACAATGAGCTGGATTTTTACGCATAAATTTTCACGTTAGACAAATTTTATAACATCTATGGCACTTATACTTCAATCTTTCCTGTTCTTCTCAATTAATTTAAATCCCATTTCTGTTTTGCCGGTGGGTTTTTATGCACGCGATCGCATTTATAAGGCTGTAAAAACTGAAGCAACAGTTCCGGACCCGAGGGAAAAGCGACGCAAACAGATCCTCAAGAATATGGAGCGGGTGATGGGTAAACTGCCGGCCCGCAGATCTCTGGTACCTTTTGACATCAAAATTATCGACAGTGTCAGGGAAGCCAGCCTTACCCGATATAATTTGACATTTAGCGTAGCAAAAAATGAAAGGATATCCGCGTACCTATATGTACCCTTTCAAAGTGCCGTTCCCAGGAAATTGGCCGCTATGCTTGTGCTTCATGGTACTGATCCTCTTGGTAAGGGTGTAGTAGACGGGCAGGGAGGTAAGTCAAATCGTGCTCACGCAAGGGAGTTAGCGGAAAGAGGATATGTCGTGATAGCTCCCGATTATCCAAGTTTTGGAGATATGAAAGATTATAATTTCGAAACAGACAGATATGAATCGGCAACGATGCAGGGGATCTTTAATCACATGCGTTGTATTGATCTTCTTCAAAGCAGGAAAGACGTTGATCCTGGTAAGATTGGTGTTGCGGGCCTCTCACTAGGTGGACATAATTCTATGTTTGTTGCTGCATTTGATGAGCGTATTAAGGTCGCTGTTTCCGCAAGTGGCTGGACCCAGTTCGAATACTACAATATTGGAGAAGATGCAATTAAAAGATACGGTGGTCGCTTAGGACCATGGGCCCAAAATCGGTATATGCCGCTTTTTAAAACAAAGTATAATCTGGATGGTGATCGAATACCATTCAACTTTGATAATGTAATTTCTGCTATTGCTCCACGAGCATTTTTTTCTGTGTCCCCAACAGGTGATGCTAATTTTGACATTAAAGGCGTAAGGGTGGGAATTGACTTAGCAAAGAAAACTTATGCTGCTTATGGGGCTGAGGATATGCTGCAGGTGCGATACCCTGATGCAGGACATGACTTCCCGGTTGCAAATCGGAAAGAGGCCTATGTTTTTATAGACAAAGTATTAGGGCATAGTCCAAGAATGGCAGAAATAAAATAAGTACAGTAAATTACCAACCTAAACCTAAATAAAAACCAGGAATGAGACCTGTATGAGCTTCCCGCTCACACAACAAATGAATATAAGCTCATGCAAGCTTCATAGCCAGTAAAAAACAAATATATCTGATGAAAATTTTAAGAATTTATTTAACACTGCCTTTGCTGATTGTTTCAAGTTCGATATATGCGCAGAATGTAAATACAATATTCGCAACTAATAAGGCCTGGAAAGTCGGAGTTTCCCGTGTGGTTATCACCCCTAAGCAAGCGATGCCTATGGCAGGGTTTGCATCCCGTACCCACTCCTCCGAGGGAACTTTACATGATCTTTGGGCGAAGGCGCTCGTATTCGAGGATACAGAAGGAAAAAGGGCTGTAATGGTTAGCAGCGATCTTTTAGGCTTTCCCAAGAGCGTTTCTGATAACATCAGGAATAAGCTAAAAACGAAGTTTGGTTTAAACCGGGATCAGATATTATTGAACAGCTCTCATACGCACTCGGCGCCTGTTTTAGGAGGAGCTCTTTCGGATATTTATGTTTTGGATAATGAGCAGCTTGAAAGAATTAAAACGTACTCGGCATCAGTGGAGGACATGATCGTTAACATGGTAGGCGAGGCAATTCGTGATCTCGAGCCTGCAGAACTGTATGCCCAGAATGGAGTAACACGGTTTCAGGTGAACCGACGCAATAATAACGCAGCCTTGCTAACCCAACTATCTGAATTACAAGGGCCTAATGATTATTCTGTTCCGGTAATAAAGGTTATAAACCCGAAAGGTGATCTTAAAGCTGTGGCTTTTGGATATTCCTGCCATCCTACGGTTTTAAACGGCTACCAATGGTCGGGCGACTATCCTGGCTTTACGCAGTTAGAAATTGAGAAAGCTCACCCAGGCACTACGGCCTTGTTTTTTCAAAGCGCTGGTGCTGATCAAAATCCGCTGCCACGCAATACAATTCCACTGGCTCGTCAGTATGGCCGCGAGCTTGCGGCAGCGGTAGAGCGTGTGTTGGAGGAAGATATGAAAAAGCTAGGCCCGGGATTGATGACTACCTATTCTGAACTGCAATTGCCGCTTCAGAGGGCGCCGCTTGAAGCTGACCTGTTAAACATATCAGCAAAAACGGCAAATGCTTATGAAAAGCGCTGGGCAGAACGTATGCTGATTGAAACCAGAGCAGGTAAAAAAATGATAACATCTTATCCATATCCGATCCAGGTTTGGACCCTGGGCGAATTGCCAGTTGTAAGTCTTGGAGGAGAACTAGTTGTGGAATATGCTATAAAAATTAAGCAAATGCTTGGACCTGAGTCTTTCGTTTTCGGATATTCTAATGATGTAATGAATTATATTCCGTCGGCTACCATATTAAAAGAAGGAGGCTACGAAGGCGATAAAGCTCACGTCGTCTATGGCATGCCATCCAATTGGCAAACGGGGATTGAAGCAGGAATACTAAATGAGATTTTTCGCCTTGCCGGCGAAGCTGGAGCTTTGAAAAATAAATAACATTTACCAAGGGATTTGACGACTCTTTTTTTAATTTCACATTTAATTATATATTTACGTGTACGTAACCGCAAACCTTTTTCTATGATCCGAACCATTTTTATTTTTGTGCTGGCCTGTATGTTGTCCGCAACTTCTACTTCCGCTAGTAAGCAGGATCTGAGCAAGATTCCTAAACTTAAAACAAAGTGGATTAAACTCTTTGACGGAAAAAGCCTTAGCGGATGGCATCACTTTAATAATAAAGCTGCAATCAAGAACTGGACAATCGAGGACGGAGCTTTGGTTTGCCTTGGGGCGAAAGGACCAAGCGGATCCGGCGATATTATTACAGATCAGGTCTACGGTAATTTTGAGCTTCGCTGGCAATGGAAAGTAGACCGGGGTAGCAATAGTGGTGTCTTTTATCACATTGTTGAAGATCCTAAATATAAACGTGCTATTGAAACATCGCCAGAATACCAGATTATTGATGATCTGACATATCCCGCTAAACTTGAACCCTCACAGCTTACCGGGGCGGATTATGATATGCATCTGGCTGGACACAATAAGGTGTTAAAGCCTGTTGGCGAATGGAATACCAGTAAAATAATATTCAAAGATGGGAATGTGGAGCATTGGCTGAATGGAAAGAGGATAGTGAAATTCAAAGCCTGGAGTGAAGATTGGAAGAAGAGAAAGGCCGCAAGTAAATGGAAGGATGCCCCTGATTATGGTATGTCGGCCAAAGGCAGTATCGGCTTGCAGGATCATGGGAATAAGGCTTATTTTAAAAACATAGAAATTCGTGAGTTATAGATTATAGTCTTAATATTATAATAAGTCGGTCAATATGTATATCAACAAAACGTTTTCCTCTGCCAAAACCTCAATATTAACTATTAGCTGCGCGGCTCTGATTTTTGCTAACAGCTGTAACACGAAAACCGAACCTATGGATAAAAGCCAGGAAAAGATACGTATTATAACTCTTGACCCGGGACATTTTCACGCAGCACTTCTTCAGAAATCCATGTATAACGAGATCGACTCTGTAGTACATGTATACGCACCGAACGGCTCTGAAGTAGATAACCACATGAAGTTGGTGGAAAGCTATAATACACGCGCTGAAAATCCTACCTCGTGGAAAATGGAGATATATAAAGGCAATGACTACCTGGATAGGATGTTTAAGGACAAGACGGGAAATGTTGTTATCATCTCTGGAAACAACAGGAGCAAATCGAACTACATTAAAATGGCGATCGATTCGGGCATGAATGTGCTTGCCGACAAACCCCTTGCTATTAATCAGGAAGGTTTCAGGTCGCTTGAGAAAGCATTTGGGACCGCAAATGAGAATAACGTGCTTCTGTATGATATCATGACTGAGAGGTACAATATTTACTATATGCTGCAACGCGAGCTCAGCCAGAATGCAGAACTGTTTGGTACGTTGGAGAAGGGAAGCCTTGACAATCCTGCAGTGATGCAGCAAAGTGTACATCATTTTTATAAGAATGTTTCCGGAAAGCCCCTTGTCAGACCTGTTTGGTTTTTCGATGTAGAACAGGAAGGCCACGGTTTGGTGGATATCACAACCCACATGGTTGACATGATCCAATGGCAGTGTTTTCCTGATGTGGCGCTAGATTATAAAAAGGATATCAAAATGCTGGCTGCTAAAGAATGGCCAACCGTAATTAGCCCTGCTCAGTTTTCAAAGTCGACTACAAGAGAACAATTTCCCGACTTTCTGAAAAAGTATGTTAAGAACGACCAGTTGGAAGTGTTGTCAAACGGAGAGATGAATTACACTCTTAAAAATATTCATGCCCGCGTATCAATTCAATGGAATTTCGAGTCACCGCAGGGAACAGGTGATACACATTTTGCTCAGATGAGAGGCACAAAGGCAACTTTGATAATAAAACAGGGTGAAGAACAGTCTTATAAGCCAGTAGTATATATCGATCCTTTGCAAAACTCTGAGAAGAGTGTTAAAGACGCAATAGACAGGCTGCAAACTAAGTACGCTGGTGTTTCTATCAAAAAGGCTGGTAACTTGTGGGAAATAGTTATTCCTGAGAAATTAAAAGTGGGACATGAGGATCATTTTGCAGAAGTAACAAAGAAATACCTGGGGTATCTCAAAACGAAGCAATTGCCGGCATGGGAGGTTCCAAACATGTTGTCGAAGTACTATACGACGACGCAGGCTCTTGAAATGGCAAAAAGAAAGTAAGCACAGAATCAATAACCGGACAACATTTTATATAATATTTTTTAAATGACTGAATTAGACGTTTTAGAACAAGAATTACTTAAGCCATCAGATGCCCTGGTAGCAGATATGGCTAAAATAGAAGGCGATATTATAATCCTTGGAGTTGGAGGAAAAATGGGCCCGAGTATGGCTAAACTTGCACGTAAGGCGATAGATATGGCGGGCATAGATAAGCGTGTGATCGGGATTTCAAGATTTTCTGAAGCTGGAACACGGGAAGAGCTTGAAGTTGAAGGTATAGAAACTATTTCGGCAGACCTGCTTGATGAGGATCAGCTTGCTTCTTTACCAGATGCTCCAAATATTCTTTACCTGGCAGGAACTAAATTCGGAACCACAGGTAAAGAACCATTTACATGGGCGATGAATTCATACTTGCCGGGCAGGGTTGCTGAGCGATACAAAAACTCCCGTATCGTAGCCTTTTCAACTGGTAACGTCTATCCGTTTGTGTCGATCAACTCCGGCGGATTGTCTGAAGAAGTTACTCCGGCCCCTGTTGGTGAATACGGCCAATCGTGTCTAGGCAGGGAGCGTGTATTCCAGTACTTCTCTGAGCGCTATCAAATCCCGACTCTTATCTACAGGTTAAATTATGCAATTGATCTTCGTTATGGGGTTATGCTTGAAATTGCTAAGTCGGTGATGGCAGATAAACCTATTGATCTTACTACGGGAAATGTAAACGTGATCTGGCAAGGTGATGCAAACGAGATTGCGATCAGATCGTTACTCCACTGCGACGTACCGGCAAATATATTAAATGTAACCGGTCCTGAAACTCTTTCAGTAAAATGGCTGGCCGAACAATTCGGATTGCTGCTGGATAAGAAACCTCAATTTGTAAATGAAATCCAGCCGATTGCATTATTAAATAATGCGTCAAAGGCTCATAAATTATTTGGTTATCCAAGAGTAACAGTGCGTCAGATGATTGAAATGACGGTTGCATGGCTTCAGGCCGGAGGCAAAACAATAAACAAACCGACGCATTTCCAGGAGAGAAAAGGCCAATTCTAGTTTTTATTTACAATACCATTTATGTCATCAAAAACATTAAATCCTCAGCTTAAATCATTGTTAAGTAGCGGGACGGTTATTCCAGCCCACCCTCTAGCATTAAACGAATCGCGGCAGTTTGACGAAGAGCGGCAACGGGGTTTGACGAGATATTACATGGCTTCAGGAGCAGGAGGCGTTGCGGTAGGCGTTCATTCAACACAGTTTGAGATCAGAGATCCGGCGATAAACCTATATGATACAGTCTTAAGAGTAGCTTCAGAGGAAATCGACGCGGCAAATCTGGATCGTCCGTTTATAAAAGTCGCAGGAATATGCGGCCCTACAGCCCAAGCTGTAGCCGAAGCCGAATTGGCTTTGAAATATGGCTATGACATGGGTCTCTTAAGTATGGGTGGTTTACAGGATTGGACTGAAAAGGATATCCTTCAAAGAGTGCGCGATGTCGCTGCCGTGATCCCAGTCATTGGATTCTACTTGCAGCCATCTGTGGGAGGCCGCATTTTCACTTATGATTTTTGGAAAGAGTTTGCGGAAATTAAAAACATAGAAGCTATCAAGGTCGCTGCTTTTAACCGTTACCAGACGCTGGATGTTGTGCGGGCAGTTTGTTCCTCAAGCAGAGTTCACGAAATTGACTTATACACAGGTAATGATGACAATATCGTCGCTGATCTTTTAACCAGGTATAGCTTTGAGGTTGACGGCAAAGTAGTTGAGAAGGAATTTGTGGGAGGATTGTTAGGTCACTGGGCAGTCTGGACCCAAAAAGCTGTTCGTTTACTCGAGGAAGTTAAAGCATGCAAAGTCGCCGGAAACGCAGGTATTGCGCAACTGCTTACTAAAGGAATAGGCGTAACCGATATGAACGCCGCTATTTTTGACCCCGCACACAGCTTTCATGGCTGTATCCCGGGTATTCATGAAGTATTACGGCGTCAGGGATTACTGGAAGGGCGCTGGTGCCTTAATCCGAAAGAAGAGTTGTCAGAGGGGCAAATGGAAGAGATTAACCGCGTGTGTAATGATTATCCCGAATTGACAGACGATGAGTTTGTAAAGGAATTGCTGGCTTCCTAAAGGTGACAATACCCGAAAATTTAGACTGGAATGTTATTATGGACAGAAGAGAATTTGTAAAAAGTGCGGGTGTAATGGCTGCAATCAGTTCACTAGATTTTTCTAATATGGCTCAGGCTTCACAAGATGCTCTTAAAACCATCCAGGTAACAAATACCCGTTCGAATTTCGAGCGGGAGCCACTACTGCGTCCATTTGGTTTTAAAGGCGGATATCTCACGGAGTTGTGGCAAATAGCATCTCAAATGCAATCATCTCCGGGAATTAGCAAAGTTGGAATAGCCACTCAAAGCGTT
>NZ_JBBJNI010000010.1:0-47042 GCF_037719425.1 Daejeonella sp.
ACTGCTCAATACAATGGATCCTTTCGTTAACGCTCATGGTTGGCCACTCTCCGCGTCCATGATCATAAGCTGCTACGGCCGCGTCGAGGGCTTCCAGCGCTTCTTTTTCATCGCACAATGGATAAGTACCAATTACCTTACGTTCGAACCCTTGCGCGCTGGCAACACAAACAGGTGAAAGTACAGTATGAACTTCACCACTCCAGCTTCTCATTTCACCATTGCACAAATATTCAGTCTGGTGGACTTCATTTTCCAACGCGAACTGTTTTGGAATTTCCTTCTCCGTAACAAATATGGAATCAATCCTTTTTTGCAAACTCATAAATAATAATTATTGCCGTCCGGCAGTTATCGGCGTCATTTTCGGGATCAATAAGCGGAACATAATGAACCAGGCAAGAAGATACGCTAGTCCGCACACGAAAAACATAATATAGTAACCAGTTTCAATGTGGCCGAGGGATTTATAATGGTCAAATAGCTTGCCCGCGAGCTTAGCAACAGTCATACCGCCGAACCCACCGGCCATGCCACCTATGCCGATAACAGATCCGATTGAATTTTTAGGGAACATGTCAGAAACAGTAGTAAAAATATTCGCAGACCAGGCCTGGTGAGCAGAACATGCAATACCGATGATAATTACGGCAAACCACATGCTAAAACTGCCCGCATACTGGGAAAATATCACCAGCAAAGGGAACAGCGCATAAATGAACATCGACGTTTTCCGTGCTCGAACAATAGTCCAGCCCTTGTTTTTTACAAACCACATCGGCAGCCATCCGCCAAGAATACTTCCAAAACCGGCCATGGTATATACTAACACAATAGGGAAGCTGACCTGCATTCCAACAAGTCCATACTCTGCTATCAAAAATGCAGGTAACCAAAACAGGAAGAACCACCAGATCCCGTCAGTAAGAAATTTTCCGACAGCAAATGACCAGGTCTGTTTGAACGTCAGCAGCTTAAGCCAGGAAATTTTTGGCTCTTCTTCCTTATCGTTTACCACGGCGATTTCTTCGTTATCACTATGGATATAATCGTATTCAGCCTTCGAAAGCTTTTTATGCTTTGCCGGAATTTCGTACATCGTAAACCAGAAGATCAGCCAGAGAAAACCAACGGCACCGGTAGCAATGAATGCCATCTGCCAGCTATAATTAATTGCTATCCAGGGCACAACGATCGGGGCAATAATGGCTCCGATGTTTGTTCCCGAATTAAAAATACCGGTAGCAAGTGCCCTTTCCTTTTTAGGGAACCACTCGGCTACCGTTTTAATAGCGGCGGGAAAATTCCCGGATTCAGAAACACCCAGAAGGGCTCTATAAGCCGCAAAACTGAAGGTGCTTGTAGCAAAAGCATGCAAAATTGCGGCAATACTCCATAATATCAGGGAAAATGCATATCCCAGCTTGGTACCTATTTTATCTATGAGACGACCAACTCCCAACATACCCAGCGCATAAGCCAGCGTAAAAGCAATAACAATATTAGAATAGTCAGATTCTGTCCAATTAAACTCCTTCTCCAGTATTGGCTTGAGTAAGCTTATGACCTGTCTGTCAAGATAATTGATGGTGGTTGCAAAAAACACCAGGGAACATATTGTCCAGCGGTAATTACCAATTTTTTTTTCGTTCATAATAAGTTTTTATTAAATTCCTAACAAGTAACATTAATTAAAATTGAAATACGCCTTAGCGTTATAGTAGCAAACATCTTTTACTATTTTACCAAGCCATTCGATGTCATCCGGCAGTTCACCATTCTCCACATCTTTACCTATGAGATCGCACAGGATCCGCCTGAAATATTCGTGACGAGGATAGGAGAGAAAGCTCCGGGAATCAGTGAGCATCCCGACAAAACGGCTCAACAAACCGATGTTAGATAGGGCATTGAGTTGCTTGATCATCCCGTCTTTCTGATCCAGGAACCACCAGGCCGAGCCGAATTGAACTTTACCAGCTACCGTCCCATCATTGAAATTGCCGGTCATTGCTGCGATCAATTCGTTGTCAACGGGATTAAGATTGTAAATGATGGTCTTTGCCAACCGATCCTGCATGTCAAGCTTATTAAGGAAGCGTGTCATTGCTACGCCCTGAGAGAAATCTCCTATCGAGTCTAAGCCGGCGTCGGCGCCAATTTTAGAAAGCAAACGGGTATTGTTGTTGCGCAGACCACCCACATGATATTGTTGCACCCATCCTTTTTCATGGTCCCATAAGCCCAGGTTGAAAAGCATACACGATTTAAATTTCAATACCTGATTATGGCTTAGAGGCTCATTAGACAGGATCGATTTAAAAATCAGGTCGATCTCAGCATCGGTATAATCTTCCGCATAAAATTGCTCAAGGCCATGGTCTGAAACACTACAGCCATTTTCTGCGAAGTAGTTATGTCTGCCCTTTAATGCGCTTAAATAATCTCCGAAATTCAGGATGCGGGTTTTGCTTAATCCTTCAAGCTTCTGAATATATTCATTAAGAGCCTGAATATTATCGGCTGCCATTGCTTTATCAGGCCTGAATGATGGAAGAACTTTTATTTCAAATCCGTCTTTCTTAATTTTCTGATGATAAGCCAGATCGTCAAGAGGATCGTCGGTTGTGCCCGTCATCTCAACCTTCATTTTGCGCATAAGATTCCTGACGGAGTATTCAGGAGTCTGCAGCTTTTCCGAACATTCGTCATAGATCTTTTTTGCTGTTGCTGGCGAAAGGATGTCATATACATCAAAATATCGTCTTAGCTCCAGGTGTGTCCAATGATATAAAGGATTCCTGATCGTATAAGGAACCGTTTCAGCCCACTTTTCAAATTTCTCGTAGTCGGAACGGTCTCCGGTAATATATTCTTCAGGGATCCCATTAGCTCTCATTGCGCGCCATTTGTAATGATCGCCATATAACCAGATCTGGGTTAAATTCTTAAAATTCAGGTCTTCAGCTATCTGGTCAGGGGGCAGATGACAGTGATAATCAATAATAGGAAGACCTTTTGCAAAACTGTGGTATAGCGTTTTAGCAGTATCGGTAGTTAAAAGGAAATCGTCGTCGAGGAAGTTTTTCATTAGTTGTTGGTTATTAGTTGTTGGTTTGCCGCGCTGCGCCTGCCTGCGGTAGGCAGGCTCGCAATGACAGTGCTACTTTTTGGTCATTATTGTTGCGATATAAATTAAAAACTCAGATTCCGGCGAAGGCCGGAATCTTCTTATATACCCCCAATCGATTGTCATTCCGGCGAAAGCCGGAACCTCCTTCATATTTATACTCCACTATTAACGAAGAAGCCGCCATCGACATTTACCACGGTTCCGGTTACGAATTCTGAGGCATCGCTAAGAAGCCATACCAGTGCTCCGATCAGCTCATCAGTATGACCGAACCGTTTGAACGGTGTCTGTTTCAGTACAAGATTACCTCTTTCGGTGTGAGACCCATCCGGGTTGGTAAGCAAAGCCCTGTTCTGTTCAGTTAAGAAAAATCCCGGGGCAATTGCGTTCATCCGGAGTTTGTCGCCGAAGCGGTTAGCCATTTCAACAGCAAACCATTGAGTATAGCAATCGATTGCAGCTTTACCCATACTATACCCGAGGACCCTTGTGATCACCCGCTTAGAGGCCATAGATGAGATATTAACAATAGTTCCTTTATCTTCATTCTTAACCATTGCCTCCCCGAAGATCTGCGTAGGGATTAATGTCCCCCATAAATTCAGATCCACCGCTTTCCTCATCCCATCCATATTCATCTTGAAAATATCGTGCTCTTTAAGAACAATGGCCTCCGGCATATTCCCCCCGGCGGCATTTACCAGGCCGTCGATCTTACCAAACTTATCGAGAACCTTGCTTTTAGCTGTCTCCAGGCTTTTTTCATCCAGCACGTCAGCAATAAGCGCGATCGCTCGTCCACCCTGCCTAATAACCTGCTCAGCGCGATCGTTTGCTACCTTTTCATTCCTTCCTAAAATTCCCACAGCACCGCCTGCTTCGCTTATGCCCTTTATAAATGACTGGCCTATAATTCCTGTACCGCCGGTGACGACGATAACTTTTCCTTCTAATGAAAACTTGTTCTGCATTGTCTCTTATTTAATTCTTAATGTGTTTGTAAGCCATTTTTCTGCAAGTCCGGGCCATGCCATTGCTGCTATATTACCTGACCGGAGTCCATACCCATGTCCGCCATTCGGATAAATGTGAAACTCAAAGGGTAGCTTCTGCTCGCGTAATGCATTTGCGAGTGGCAGTGGAAGGTCGTTCTGATCGTCAGCGGTAAAAAATATAAACATAGGCGGAATATCCTTCGTCACCGTGATTTGAGGATTGAGCTCCTGTTTATTGGCTCCATTTGCCGTGTATGCAGGATAAATGAGCACCGCAAAGTCCGGGCGAGGAGAAATACCGTCTGTCTGATCGACATGGTCATAAGTCTGTTTTGTAAAATTGGTTGCGGCCATCACCGATAAATGTCCGCCAGCTGAAAAGCCGAGCAGGCCGATCTTATCGCTATTAAGTTTCCATTCGGCAGCTCGATTCCTTACAATTCGAATTGCCCTCTGGACATCCTGTAATGCGCCCTCTCTTTTTTGAGGCACTCTATACTCCAGTACAAAAACAGTATATCCTTTGCTGGTAAAATGAGCTGCAACTTCTTCACCCTCGATGTTTATTGCAAGAATTCTATATCCGCCGCCAGGACAGATTATAATACCCGCACCATTTGAGGTGCCTTTTGGGCCATACACCGTCAAATGAGGATCAGTGATATTTGTTATTCGCCTTACGTTCCTGCTGGTATCAGAATATAACTCTGCAGGATGCTTTGCATCTGTTTCTCCTGGGACCTTTCCGGGCCATAATTTAATGACCTGATGTTTAGTGATCTTATGACTTTGAGCCAGCTGATCACTAACGACTTTCTGAGCACGGGTATTTAATGTCATCAAACAACAGAAAATATATAAGGATATAAACTTCATATTTAGACTTACCAATTATCCGTTCTGAAAGATGATGCCGGAAGGTTATCGTTATTGTATAGTTCCCCCACGACCCATTCTCTCCAGGCATATCTTACCGCCACAGGCGTACTTACCGCATCACTTCGTACTGTAATCCTTCCGGCACTAATTGTAGCTAACGCAGGATGAAACTTTTTATCCTCGCCGGCTATCTCAAAAAGTGTCAATGGTCTACGATACGAGGTAAGGTATCCCGCGAAATCGAAAGTTAATATAGCTTTATTTCCATCTATCTCCATCGATTTGTACACCGGACCGGAATAAGCGATCCCTTGTATGCCATATGTCTTTGCTAAAGCAAGGTACGCTAAACGTTCAGCCGGTTTAGTTTTATCGAAAAAATGAATGTCATTTTCCACTCCAACGTCCATTGCGGATGCCATGCCTGAGTTTGGAATGATACTGGATGCCTTTAATTGCGCTTCACGTAAAAGCACACCACTCCGCGTTTTGTCAGTACTGCCAAAGGGAGCTATCTGCACATAATAAAACGGCAGCTCACCCTGGTTCCACAGCTTGCGCCAATCAGCAACCATAGCTGGAAACAATCGGCTGTAGAGCTCCGGCTCATGCCTGTTTGATTCTCCCTGGAGCCAGATAAAGCCCTTTATTCCATAGTTCAGAAGCGGGGCAATTTTACCATTAAATAGCGTCGTCGGTTCTTTATGAGGAGCTTTAACTGTGTCAAGACTTGCGGGGATCTTTACCTCAGGAAAATTCTTAAGGCTTTCTGCGCTCATCCACGCTTCGATCATGGTACCACCCACCTCCGACTGAATAAGGCCAACCGGCACTTTAAGCTTTTTCTGCAATATCTGTCCAAACTGGAAAGCCAGAGCACTAAACTCCCGGGCAGTGGCTGAATTTGACTCATCCCATTGTCCCTTTGTGTCAGTCATTGGACTCAAGGATGTAGCCGTCGCAACTTTGAATAATCGCAAAGAAGGATTATCGGCAGTGAGAATTATTTGATTGGAATTAATAATCGGGGAAGAATTACCTCTAAGAGCCATCCCCATATTGGATTGTCCGGAACACACCCAAACCTCACCCAGCAAGACGTTATTTAGAATTAATTTCTCACCATCGCTGATCGTAATACTATACGGGCCTCCGGCTGTACCAGTGGTAACTTTTACAAGCCACGTCCCCTTGCTGTCTGCAGTTACGGAATAGGTTTTGTTATTCCAGGACGTAACGATGCTAACTTTCGCTGACGATTTTGCACTTCCCCAAAGCGCCACTTGCGATTTTTGCTGAAGCACCATATTATTGCCTAACACCGAGGGCAAAGTTACCTTAGCCTGAGCTGATAGTACGCTAACCAGGATCGCAAAGATTAATGATATTCTAAGTTTTCCCATTGATTTATTTCGCTCCTTTTTTGTGCAGGCCTTTCATTTTGCTGGCGAATCTTTTTCCTAACTTATCCGCCGAGGCAGATTCGAAATGCGTTAAATCTCCTTTGTGTTCTAGGCCTTTTGAGGAAGCTACAGCAGTATACTTTACCATCCCGGGCAGTTTTTCCAGGACTGTATTGATTGTAGCATATTGCTCTTTAAACCTTCCTAATTCCCCTGCCACAAATGGAAGCTTCGGATCCCGGGTAATAATCCGAACTCTTTCTATAAGCTTCGCCAGTTTTGCATAATAGGCGGCGGCTGCCTTTGGATTACTATCTGATTCTCCCTGATGCCATATAACCCCCTTAAATACTCCTGACTTCATTGCTTCCTCGATACGTTTCAATGCATCGTCATAAGGGTGAGTTTTAGTCGCCTTGTCGGATGCACCGGGTTCCCAGACATTAATGGATGTCCCTCCAACCGCACACGGCACAAGCCCTATCTTTACGCCGGGATTTGCATTTGCCATCTCTATCCCAAAACTGAGTCCTGGCCCTACACCAGCCACAGGGGGTTTATCAAAGTGCAGGGGGTGCTTAGCTGCTACCCACTCATTGTCTTTATCAAGGACATATAACCGCGGGTTTCCCTGGTCTTTATATTTTTCGGAGATCTCTCCTCTGCCTGCCATGTTTGACTGGCCGGCGAGCAAGTATAAATGAAAATTGCTATCAGGCTGTGCAAGGCATGTGATCGAAGACAAGCTAATTATAACGGTCAGGAAGTTTTTAATTCTAATATGCATAGCTGAACTTAGACCTCTAATATAAAAAAGAAAGCATTTCTTTTATCGCTTCCGATGAAGTTCGATCAAACTGAGGTCCCGGCAAAAGCTGGACTTCTAAAAAAGCCCCCCGAATTATCGGGGGGCCTAAAACAAAATCTCCCCAATTAATAACCCGGATTATTCGGCATTTTCAGTGTCAAATTCGCATCAATAACGCTTTGCGGGATCGGAAATAATAAATCCCGGTCTGCAATTGTAGTCCTCGCTAAGACATTATAAAGTCTTACCCTTTCCAGCAGTTTTCCTGTACGTAATAGTGTGTATCTTCTTTCTTCCTCTGAGAAAAGTTCACGCGAACGCTCGTCTAATATAAAATCAAGATTGATCTGAGCAGCTGAAACTGTTGGAGCTTTAGCCCGATTACGGAGCACATTGATGGTGGTTGCGGCGTCGCCAGGTGCTCCTGTCTTCATCTGCGCTTCTGCAAGCAGCAGATAGGTGTCAGCTGAACGCAGATAAACCTGGTCGTTATACGCTCTATCGACATTAGGGTCCACAGGGCTTGCATAATCCCATTTGCGGGTATGCGGCCAGTTAGCATTTACCGTTTTTTCATTTGAAGTTCTATCTAGCTGAATGATATCCCCCAGTTTAAGACCAGCGGGAATTCCTGCCGGATTATTAATTGCATAATTAAATCTCCACGCAAAATCTGAGCCTCTGTCATCTCCGGCAGGGTAAATACCTAGTGCCCATTTTGTAGGCCCGTAACGTCCGATTCCGCGACCGCCGTATTCAGCACTAACAAGGAATGGGTTCCTGCCTCCCTGGGTAAAGGAATAGTAACGGTTTACCCAGTAACGACGCATCACGTTGTTTGGCTCACCGCCAATTACATTTAGCTCAGCTTGTAACACCCAAAGTGCTTCCGTATTTCCCTGGGCGCGGTTGGAGTTACCATCTAAGAACATATCAGTAAATGGAGTACCTGGTTGGGTTGCTTTCACGCCATATCGTGCAGTAACAAGCCTGTAATTATTATTGGTTGTAACTTTTAAAGCCATATCTCTCGCTTGGGCGTCTTTCCCTTGAGCTAAATAAAGTTCAGCCAGATAATGCTGTGCCACTCCTTTAAGAATCTTTCCGTTCAGGGTTGAGGTAACCGGAAGATGTTGTTCTGCAAACAACCAGTCAGCTTCCATTGCGGCCTGAACTTCTGAGACCGGCGCTCTTACCCAATCTGTTTTAATTGTACTTCCGGACGATTCTGTAAGAGTTAACGGTACCGGACCCCACATGTAGGTTAAATGACGATACGACCAGGCTCGGATGGCACGTGCTTCAGCAAGAACAAGGTTTTTATCAGTTGCTGACCAACTAATATTCGGATTTTCTGCTCTGGTAGTAATAGTATTTGCGGCATTAATTGTTTCATACAGCCAAGCCCATTCAAGTCTAAAATGGTCAACGGCGGCGTTATTTATTATGCCCCAATTGTTGTAGATGTCTTCAAGCCCATCCCTCCAATTAGCATAAGCGTTA
This sequence comes from Daejeonella sp., assembly GCF_037719425.1. Classification (GTDB taxonomy): domain Bacteria; phylum Bacteroidota; class Bacteroidia; order Sphingobacteriales; family Sphingobacteriaceae; genus Daejeonella. The sequence goes on from NZ_JBBJNI010000010.1 coordinate 8,722, forward strand.
TCAGTTCCTACATAGGCCGGGCCGGTCATCATAGCGCCAACTGAACCTAAGGTGTTACCCGATCTTGAGCGGCGCACCTGATCGTATAGACCATTGATACCTGCATCAAATCCAGCCTTATTCACATACAGATTTTCCGGTAGTACTACACTTGGAGAGTTTTCTACCAATGCATCTTTCGAACAACCGTGGAATAGGGTAACTATAAGCAGGGCTATCACTATTTTATTTAATTTTCTCATAACTATATTTAATTTATTACAAGCCAATGTTTAGTCCGAAAATAAATTCCCTTTGTAAGGGAATATCTTCCTGTGTATTTAGCTCCGGATCTGTGCCCGTCCATTTAGTGATCGTAAATAAATTACGGGCATTCGCATAAATTTTCAATCTGCTTACTTTAATCTGGCCGAGCAATTTCGCTGGCAAATCGTAAGAAATCGATGCATCTTTTAGCCTTGCATAACTGTCACTTTGTAATATTCCTACACCAAGGAGATTTGCATTGAGAGAATTCATGTAGAACTCATTAGATGGATTAGTTGGAGTCCACCAGTTTTTCTTAGTCGTATTATTCCGTACACGCGATTGAACCGCATCGGATAGCAAGGGATTATTCCTGCTAGTACCTTGTACTCCTTGCATGAAGACATAAAAGGAGAAGTTCCTGTATTTAAAGTTATTACCTAACCCCCAGATAAAATCGGGCTGCCTGCTGCCGTTGATGGTACGGTCAAGATCAGTTTCGATTTTCCCACTTCCGTTAGCATCGATTACTTTCGCATAACCCGGTTTTGCACCCGCCTGTGGTGATTTTGAAAAATCATCCCCAGTTTGCCAAACACCTCCGAACCTTAATCCATAGTTTACGTCGATGGGTTGCCCGATAAAATAGCGGCTTGCAACATCATCCCTTCCATCTCCATACAGGTCCAATATTTTATTCCTGTAATATGAAATTGTTGCATTTGTAGACCAAGTGAATTTGGCAGATTCAAAATTTGTGCTGATTAAACCTAACTCCATCCCGTTGTTAGACGTTTCACCGATATTTTGAAGCACCGAACTCACGCCATGTACAGAGGATATTTGTCTCAGCAATAATAGGTCTCTGGTCTTTTTAGAGTATACATCAAAAGCCCCCTGAATTCGGCCTTTGAGAAATCCAAAGTCAACACCGGCGTTAAATCCAGTAGTGGTTTCCCATCCCAGGTCTGGGTTAGCTAGTGATGTTGGTACATACCCCGGAGCGGAATTAACTCCATCCACGTAACTTCTAGTAGATAATCTAGCAAGGCTTGAGTACGGATCAACAGCTTGGTTTCCAATACTACCGTAGGATAACCTCAACTTGAGCGCTGAAATAAATTTATTATCTGCAAGGAATTTTTCATTAGATATATTCCAGGCTAATGCAGCGATAGGAAAGAAAGCATATTTTTTAGTATTACCGAATGCTGAGAATCCATCTCGGCGGCCAGTCAGAGTAAGTGAGTATTTGCTGTCATAGGAATAATTTATACGTCCCATCTGAGAGATAAGGGTCTTGCCAGTGTATTGGCCAGCTGACGGAAGGATACCCGATGCCACGTTCATCTGATAATAAGTAAGAACATCATTCGGAAACCCAGTACCAACAACTCTATCCTGCCTCAATACATCCTCCTGCCAGCTATATAGACCGGTCACGCCTATTGTATGCTTTTTAAGCGTGCGGTTATAATTGAGAATATTTTCAACCAGAAGATTACGGTTATTATTATCTACGGATGTTAACTCCCCCTTTGTAAGTAATCCTGTCCGGGTGTTCACACCGAAATATGTATCCTGATTCCTTATCGTATACTCGATACCGGTGTTTAACCTGTAACCTAAACCTTTAATAAAAGGAAGTTTTAGATCCAGAAAATTATTTGTAATAATCTTGTAATTCTTATCATCATTTGTCGCTATAGTAGGTGCCAGAGGGTTTTCAAAAAAGCGGTCTGCGTCCCATGGATAAATGGTAAGGCTCCCATCTGCATTAAATGGAGTCGTGAGGGGGTTAAACCTATAAGCTCCCGTCAGACCATCAAACGATGCAGGTAACCCGTCACGATTATTATATGACAACTGGGTATTAGTGCCCAAGCTTAACCACTCTTTAACATTGGACTCAAGATTCAGCCTGGATGACAACCTTTTGAAATTATCATTTTCGGCTATCCCTTTTATATCAAGATAAGTAGTTGAAAGGTAGTACCTGGAACTTTCTCCACCGCCTGATACTCCGAGTGTATGCTGGCTTTTCGATCCCTGACGAGTAGTAAGGCCCAGCCAGTCAGGAAAATTTTTAGAGTCGTAAACTGCTTGTTCTGTTAAAGTAATTGAGCCTGGCTCTCTGGTTTGTTTAAAATTATAGAACTCTTCCGCAGTAAGCGTTGGAGGAAGATTAGCGATATTCTGAAGGCCGTAAAAACCATCATAAGATATCACTGGCTTTCCACGCGCACCCTTTTTGCTGGTTACAAGGATTACTCCATTGGCTCCTCTCGAGCCATAAATACCTGCTGCGGAAATATCTTTAAGCACATCGATAGACTCAATGTCAGGAGGATTGATATCAGAAATGCTTCCGTTGTAGGGAACCCCGTCAAGAATGATCAAAGGTGCTGTCTCTGCAGTTATCGAATTCCTTCCGCGAATCCTTATTGTATAATTATTGCCTTCGGCACCACCGGCATTCTGGTCAATGCTTAAACCGGGGATCGAAGCTTGTAGGGCTTGTGCGAAATTCGTATTGGGAAGGCTCTCCAGCCGTTTCTTATCAACTGATGCAACCGCCCCTGTTATATCGCTCCTTTTCTGCGTACCGTAACCTACAACTACCACTTCATTTAGGTTAGTTGCATCCGTGCTAAGAACTACATTCAAGATTGTGCCGTTCGCGCTCGAAGCAGAAACTTCTTTGCTGCTATATCCTATATAAGAAAATACGAGTATATCCGTAATACTCACATCCGCCAAACGGTAATTACCATCGCCGTCGGTGCCAGCCCGCTTGGTTGTTCCTTTGACAGTTACGGTCACGCCAGGCAATGAAGTCTGGTCTTTCTCGTCGGTAACCTTTCCGCTGATCGTTTTGGTCTGGGCAAACACGACGGTCTGCGATGATACCAGGAGGAGCAGTGACAAGATCCCAATCCAATTTCTGTAAAATTGTTTCATACTTTTTAGTTTTTTTTAATGGCAATTAATCTGCCGGCAGGCAGGGCTTGCATGAGCAGGTTTCATACGTTAATTTACAAAAGCGTTTATCATACTTCTCAATCTGTTTACACGGAACCGTTAAATCATATAGATAAAGACACAAAGGATAACAACAATCAGAACCGCTCCTATGAACAGCAGATTTGCAAAATACTTTGATCTTTCTTTTATGTAAGATTTCATGATTAACATTTGAATAAAGTTAACAGCACGCTACCCAATAACTACAGGTCATATATAGCAAATGTACCTGCGAAATGCGTCAGAAAGATTTCTGGAAAAACGTCAAAGTATCCAATCTTAAATTGAGGCTGGTGAACTGTATGGTTGCAGTGTTCATTTGTAATGTACTTCTGTTTCATTTAGCCTGTATCACTTTTTGAACATCTGTATACCTTGTGAAAACAATTGCCTAATCTTATCGCACGTTTCATATGACGCCAAAAAATATTATCTGCCTGTTCCAATATAACTTTTCGTTAAAAACTTCTTCACAAACATCAAATACCAGGTTGCATTGGTTATGGATAGCATTTTCATGCTTGTTTACAATATCAGAGGTCTATTCCCAACAAAAAAACCTGGCGCTCGGGAAGTCAGTGACGGCAAATTCTGAGAATCCGCAGTATCCTGTCCATAATGTAGTTGACGGCAAGATAACCCGGAATTCGAAATGGATGTCAGACAATGTCAGGCCCCCGCATATTCTGGAAATCGATCTTAAAGAATATTGTAATATCAGCGGGATTGTAATCCACACAGGCATCCCTGATTCTGAGCGATCAGCCGCTGAATTTTCCCAGGCTGCCGGCTTCTTCTCAGCAAAGAATTTCAAGCTTCAGTATTGGGATGATGCCAACTGGACCGATATCCCCAATACTGAGGTTCATGAAAATCGTTTAACAGAAGTTAAATTCTCTATTTCTCCAGCTATTAATACGTTTAGGCTTCGTTTTGTATGCGACGATGGTGAACCCATCAATATTATGGAATTACAGGTCTTCGGCACTGAAACCGGTCGCGCCGCGCCGGTTCTTAATGTTACCGGGCTCGAGAAAAAATCTGTTATTGCCGCTGATCAGGATATTTCAATAAAAATAGAAGATAAGGTTATTGGCAAGAGCATGAAATATGTCGGCTACAACCAGGGATACTATCTGCCGGGAAGTAACGCTTCAGGATGGGTAGAGTATTCCGGAGTTAACAGCCTTCGGATCTGGACTTCTTTGAACTCATATGTTCCGCTTAAAGCGGTTGAGGTAGACAAAGCTATCTCGAGTGTTGAGGACTTCGATAAGCGTAAAATGGAACTGCGCAACAATCCTGAAAATAATAAATTCCTCAAGTGGGATATTCTCCTTCCGTTATACAAAAAGCCTGAGGAGTCCAGCACAAATCCGATGGTCCTGGATTATGTATTGTCTGAACTTAAACGCTTAAAAATCGATCCGGTTGTCCAGGTTAGCGGTACCGACTTTAGTGACTTATGGAGTAATAAATGGCAGCAATGGCAACGGTTTTATGCACTGGCTTACTACATGGCTAAAACAGGGGATGTAACGATGCTCGCATTGCAGAATGAGCCCAATCACCGCAATTCTGGCCCGATGAAATTAGACCAGTGGATCAGTGCGATGCAAATTGTATCCGACGCACTGACTTCTGCCATAGCCGATGTAAATAAAAAGTATGGTAAAAACCTAAAAGCCCAAATGGTAGGACCGGTAACTGCCGGCAACAATCCTGAATGGTGGACAGCAATAGCCAAAAACGTACGCACAGATTATCATGGTAAACCAGTAAATCACGATCTAATCAGCTTGTTTTCAACCCATTCATATAATTCTCCCGCGGCCGGCTATGCCAACCGGGTCAAGGAAATAAGTAAGATCATCTCTGATAATCATCCTTCAGGAACTACAATACCGGTCGTTTACACCGAGATCGGTAGATGGATGAATGCTTATCTCATAGATAAAGAAGAGACGATGGATTCACCATCTCTGTTCACTGAATGGGCAGGTATATATTCTAACAATACCAGAAATGGAGCATATGGAATGTGGGCCTTTAAATTTGCCAACACTACGTCTGACGTGTATAGCATGGGTATCAAATCGGGCCATCATTTCACCTGGCAGGGAAAGAGGATCATCGAGGATGCGTACAAAAATCTTCTTGAGAACAGGCCCGTTAAAAGCTATAACAATTCGGCAGCGGGTGCGGTTACAGATGGTTTGAAATCTGATATCTCGTCATGGAAATCAGATTCGTCGGCCACAGAAAAGTGGCTTGAATTTGACCTTGGATCATCAAAAAAGATAGGAAGCTCCATAGTTTATACGGGATCTGCGGGAGGTGTTTATACCAGTCCGGATCGTATCAAAAATTTCAGCCTTCAGTATTATAGCAATGGCGAATGGAAAGATATCCCGGGAACGGTTGAAAAGGCTAATAAATATGCCCAACTGTACAGGAAATTTAAACAGCCTGTGGAAACCAATCGCGTGCGCTTTATCTCGGATGACCCGGGTGTGCTGAAAGTCCGTGAAATTAAAGTATTTGCAGAAGGCGATGGCCCGTCAGATACCGAGAATTATGATGTATCCGGGATACAGCGTACCGGTGAGGTTGTTCGCCTTTTCGCAGAAGGATTCAAAGAAGAGAGGCCTTTATATTCCTCTATCATCAGCAAAAATGATGAGAATCTGGATGTAATGACATCTTACGACGCTAAAGCAGGCAATTATTACATATGGCTGGTACAACGTGGCTCCTACGCAGATCGAATTTCGCTGGACTTGAGCAGCCTTGGTATAGCTACAGGTGTCCCAGTGACTATTGAATCTGTAAGCCACCATTCATATGGCGAGGTAACCGGGGTTCAAAGCTTACCGGGAAATAAAAAGATTAATATCGTATTGATGCCGCAAAGTGTCATGCTGCTAACCATTCCGAAGGGTCTTACAACAAAGCAAATTTTTAAAGCTGTGGCGGATGCAACAGTAAGCGGCGGAAAAAACAGCCCACAGAATTACGGAACCATGGAAGAGCTCAAGATAGCCCTTGATGCTTCGAGGCCCGATAATAACCAGGCAGCGTTTATCCGTTTTAGCCCAGCGAAGAATACTGCGGGAGTTTCCCGTGCACTTTTGAAAGTTAATGGCAGGAATGCCACGGACACAGCTACAATGCGTTTTCATGTTTACGCAGTCCCTGGCGCAAAGTGGGACGAAAAAGGCATTAACTGGAGCAACGCGCCCCAACTAAACAATGAGGGCTTCATTAAAGAAGTTGGAAGAACTGCATTCGTGGCTGGTGAACTGGCTTTCAATAGCACCAAAATGGATCATTATCTTGATGTCACTGATATTCTAAAAAATCATCCAGCAGAATCTTATACATTCATCATGGTGCGTGAAACCCGCCAAATGGGAGATGATGAGGATAAGGGCCGCACGATTTCGATATCCTCGAAAGAGGGGCAGGCCGCAGCTCAACTGGAAATATGGTATAAAGGAAAATAACCAATTTTGAGCATGTTAGCTAATAAGTCACTTTCAGCAGATTCTTCAATGACTACATCAGGCATTCGCTTTTTTGTAAAGGCGATAGGGTTGTTATGTCTGATATCGCTGATTGTATCAAATACTGCTTTTGCTGCCCAAAGGACGATTATTATTCACAGCAAGGGAACACCTAAGTTCGATGTAGTTATTCCGGAAAATGAAAGTACAAGCCAAAAATTTGCAGGACTTGAACTGGTTAAGTATCTCCAAAAGCTAACCGGATCAACGTTTAAATTGTTAAATGGTGCGAATGGTAATAAACCTTCTATCATCCTGCGGAATGCTTCACGCGATGCCAGGGAAGCTTACAATATCCGCGAAAGCGGAAACAGTTTGATCCTTGAGGGTAACTCCGATGCAGCAGTCCTATACGCCGTTTACGATTTCCTCGAGCGGCTTGGGTGTGTCTGGCTTGCGCCGGATTTTGATCATTATAAAGGGAAGGCTGAAATAATCCCGCTCAAAAAAGAATTGTCCTTTAATTACAACGGAAAAATATCAGAGACACCTGCCCTGGAATACCGGAAACTGGATGTGGCCGGAGCAAGGAATAATACCGTTGAGAATCTCAGGCAACTGATTGAATGGATGCCGAAAGTGCGATACAACACCTTACGGCTGCAAATGGGGAAAGCAAAATGGGAGAAATGGAGCGCTGATCTGACTCCCGGGATGAAGAAAAGAGGTGTCAGTATTGAAGTTGGCGGTCATGGCTATCAGAATTTCTTAAACGCAGGAATGGAAGGCGGCACATTATTCAAAAGGAACCCGGAATGGTTTGGCAAAGACAGTACCTGCAATTACAATCCTTCCGACCGGCTGGTTTTCAATACCGAAGATCCGGAAGCTGTCGATTACTTCCTAACCAATGTGGTTAACTACCTTAAGTCCCATCCTGAGATCGAAATATTTGACCTCTGGCCTCCCGATGTCGGCCGCTGGGCTGATTGCCCGGATTGGAAAAAGTATGGAACGGCACAAGACCGGCAGATAAGGCTCACAAACAAACTAAATGCAGCAGTGAAAAGAGCAGGTCTGGATGTTAAAATTGAGATCATTGCGTATTCATTTGCCCTTTTCCCTTCTGATAAAGAAGTTCTGGACAAGGATGTACTGGTCGAGATTTGCCCTATTGACCAAAGCTTTGAATACCAGATCAACGATCCTTCAGCACCCACAAATGCCGAATACGTCAAAGCCATAATGGCCTGGCGAAAAAGCTTCCCCGGTAACATTAGTTTCTACTCGTATTATCGCAAGCAGGCATGGCGCTCGCTGGCTAACATTGGCCCGCACTATTTACAGAAGGATATGCAGTGGATAAAGAGCGTTCCTATGAGCGGCATCTCCTGTTATGCAGAACAAGGCGACTGGTTTTCATACGAACTAAATCACTACACTCTGGCTAAACTTGCCTGGGATCCGGGCATCAATGTGGATTCTCTTTCAGCGATCTTTTATAAGAACAGATACGGTAAGAAGTGGGAAACAGCACGCAACGCTTACCAGCTTATTGAAAAGACAGTTCCGGTCTATGGAAGCATACCATTTTCAACGCTAAAGTCGCCAGAGGCAATTAAGCGAGCTCAGAATTCGATCCATGCGGAGATGGCAAGGCTGAGATCAGCCAGCGAGATTTCAACAGATCCGGAAGTAAAAGCCAATTTTGTCCGTTTGCTTCTTGTATTTGAGTACATCCGTTTTGACCTGAATATCCAGCATTCCCGGGCAGCAGCGATTCCAAAGGAACAGATATTTACCGAAGTGCGTAAACTGGTTGATTTCCTTGAAGCGAATGCGGGCAAAGGGGTTGTTATCCTTACTGGGAATAATGATTACGCAAGGTTTACGAAAAAATATGGGCTTACTAACCAGAGTTTGCTGGACTGAGTGTCATTGCGAGCGAAGCGCGGCAATCTCTAAATGTTTAGCAAGAGATTGCTTCGTCGTGCTTCCTCGCAAGGACAACTGAGAAGAGCTACTATATATAATAAACCCAATAAATATGAAAAAGCTAATTTCAATTATAACGATAATCCTAACTACTATCCTCCCTGCGTTGGCACAGGAATCATTCAATATTACTCCGTTCACTGGTACAGATTATATCCGGCTTGTTGTTGATGGAGCTTACCGCTCTGCACCGGAAAATACGTTTAAGGTGCAGATCCGCTCATTGAAGGACGGCAAAACCTTATGGGCAGGTCCGGTTAGTTCTGAAAAGGCAGTAAATGAGGGCAATTATCTGGCATTTACTGTCAAGGACCTTAAACCTGTTTTGTGGACTCCGAATAATCCGGCTTTATATGAAGTAACTCTCCTTCAATATAGCAAGGGTATATTAAAAAACTCCTTAAAAGAGCGTGCAGGCTTCCGGAGCTTTGAGCGGAGAGCGGGCAGTCTTTACTTAAACGGAAAGCCGATCTTCCTTCGCGGGATTGCTATTAATCCTCCGGGAAGGGGAATTCCTGATAAACTGGAAACAAGCCGTGCATTTGCTTTAGACTACGTGACTTATATGAAAAGTATCAATGTCAACATAATCCGCATCCCGGATGCGGAAGAATGGTTTGATGTCTGCGATGAGCTTGGCATGATGGTATTTGGAGGAAACTACGGAGGTACAGTAGCCAAGGGTGAAAAGGTTGTGGTAACGGAAAAGGTAAGCGAGGAAACGGACGGCGGATTCCCTGCTGATTACGATCAGGGAGTGTCATGGTATGAAAATAAAAAACTTGGGCTCATTGCCCATCATCCAAGCCTGATGGTATACGCTATGACAAATGAAACACCATTTGCCGGCGAAAGGGCCCGGCAATGGGAGAAATTTCTGGACTATGCCTATAACAAATTAAAGAAATGGGATGAAACGAGGGTTTATATAGCGAATGCTGGCTACGGCTATGGCAAAACCGGCGATATAATTGATATCCACCGGTACTGGGGATGGTACTACAGTTCGCCATTCACATTCCTTAACATCCGCGACAATTCTAAAATTATTCCCTTCCCGAAGAACGGTATGCCCATTACATTTACTGAATGTGTGGGCAATTATACTGGGCCGGATGGACGTTATAATCTAACTCCGGCACATAAAAACCCCAGCTCCCAACTCGCATGGACAGGACATGAGCGCCAGGATCTCCAATCGAGGCTTGCTGATGAACATCAGAGCTTTAATTTCCGGCAAGCTACAGAAAGCTTCAGACAGCTAAGAGCAATAAACCCTGATCTCAGTGGAGTCTTTCCCTTCACCATTCTCTTCTATAATTGGGATACTATTGAAAAGTTTGCTGACATGAACCCTAAGCCTGTGACTGACCAGGTAAAAATCTCATATCAGCCAATACTGTTAAGCTGGGAATGCTGGACACCAAATTCCTTTGCTGGTTCGGTAATCAATCCTATCGCCCATATTATCAACGATGACAACGATTTTAAAGACGTCATCAATGCGAAAATAATTTATCAACTGAAGGATAAAACCCATGCGGTCGTATTCTCTGACAGCACCAGTATAGCAAACGTTCCATATTATTCTACCGCACAGAAAAAGCTGAGTATCCGTATTCCGAAAGATCTAACCTCAGGGAACTACCAGCTTATCGGAAAAGTCATCAGCAATGGAAAAGTTGTTTCCCAGAACTTTTATAAGCTTTTTATAGCCAGCAACAGTTTTGCAGGAACAATCCCAGCTTTATCGGAAAACCTGGTAGTTTATGACCCCGAGGGGAAAACCAAAAGATCTCTTGCAAAACTTAATGTCAGGTTTAAAGAAATCTCCGCACTGAATAACATCCCTGCAGGAAGCGTCTTATTAATTGGTGAAAACGCGGCAGACAAAACGGTTTCCGAAAGCGCAGGTTCGATCAAAAGCTTTATGACCTCAGGAGGCAGGATAATTACCCTTCGTCAGGACAGTTCTCATATCGCGAATCTAAACTCCCTGCTCGCAAACCCGCTGGTGAACAACAATGTAGACATTGATAACCCTGTTTATCCGGTTTCTTCAAAAGCGCCAAGTAATGGTTACTATGTTAATCCTGAGCGGCCAGAGCACCCGGTATTTGCAGGCATCAGTCGTGAGAATCTTAAAGTATGGTCTGATTATACAGACTGGAATGAAACGAAAAAAGGAATGCCAGCTATTCAGCCTGTGACAAATGGCTTCATGCTCAAGGAAATTAATGATGTTGGTCATACGGCTATCCTGGCAAATTTTGCTTCTGGTCTCCAATCTATCGCACTGGCAGAACAATTCTCCGGCCATGGAAGCATCGTGCTTTGCGGGCTTGACCTCGCGAGCCGGACAGACATTGACCCGGTTGCAGCAAGGCTATTTCTTAATTTACTGAGCTACAGCAATTCTGCAAGCGGGCACGAGCCTTATCAGCTTATTACCGCCCCTATTATCTGGGGAGAATACGAAACCGAAAAAGGTATTGTCACTGATGTCTACAGTGGCTTTCTTGTAAATTCTACGCCTCGCCTGCCTCCGTCTTTTACGCGCGGCATTGTAGTAACCAAAGAGGGTTATCAGCTCGCCGGGGGTGCCAGGTCTGGATTTAATACAAGACCGGGTATCCAGTATGTTGCAAATGGAAGGAGGCCTTGGGGTCCGTATGTGCAGACTTTCGGTGGACAGCCACAATTTACAGATAAAACGTCGACAGAGGGAACAGCTAAATTCTGGTGCAGGATACCTGAAGGACAAAATTTAGCGAGCTCACTTGTTTGGAATCCAGGTACAGAACCGGTGGTAATGAAAATTAAAGTGAACGGGCTGCCTGAGATCAGTAAAACTTTGAAACCGGGCGAAAAGGTAAGCATAGACTCACCCGTAGATTCCAGCAATGTATCGATGACCTATACAGGCGACAGGCGTTTGGTAGTTCTTGAAACAGCCTTCAGAAAACGATAGATAAATATTTTAACTTAATTACTTTATGAGACCATTTTTTAGACATGTAATCCTTTGCCCGATATTTTTGCTCTTAGCTAAATCAGGATATTGTGAGAAATATTATGTTGACGCCTTAAAAGGCAGTGATAGTAATAAAGGGCTCTCTGCAAATACCGCATGGAAAACATTGGACAAAGTGAGTAAAAGCACTTTCGGCCCGGGCGATCAGATATTCTTCAGAGCCGGGCAGATTTTCAAAGGCTCCCTGCTGATTTCCTCAGGAACCGCTGGCAAACCCCTGAAGTACGAGAGCTATGGCTCTGGAAGCCCGGCCATCTTAGATGGTGAAGGGGGTCAATACGCTATAGCGGCTTATAATAAAGAACATTTCGAACTCCGCAACCTGGCAGTGACCAATTTCAGAAATGGAGTTGTAAGTAAAGAAGATGTATTTGATGGTATTTATATCCAAAATGAAAATGCCGGCACCTTAAGCCATATTCATTTTGATAATATCAGGGTTTTTAATGTTAACAGTACCCATATTCCAAAGGATGAAGGCAAGCTTGACCAAAGCCGGTATCATGGCGGAGTGCAGTTTTATACTAAGGGGAGCAAAGTTCGCAGCAATTTCCATGATGTTCTGATTCAGAACTCCACATTTGAGAAACTGGGACGTACTGGATTTAACTTTCGCTCCGATTGGGATGACCGGCTGGCTTACAGTAAATTCGGCGATGACATAGGCAATGGCATAAAAGATAACTGGACTCCTAACACTGGCGTAGTGATCAGAAAAAACATCTTTAGAAATATTGCCGGTAATGGCCTTATTGTTCGTGTTGCCAACAAGGCGCTTATAGAAAGCAATCTTTTTGATTCATGCGGAGTTAAAATTTCAGGTAATGCCGTATTTAACTTTAGTACCGATAGCACAGTTTACCAGTACAATGAAGCAAAGAACACGGTTTACAATGAAGGAGATTCTGATGCACGTGGTATCGACAGCGACTATCGTACAAAACATACTTTAATACAGTTTAATTATCTGCACAATAATGGCTTGGGGGGTGTTACCGCAACTGGCGGGCCCGGTGTCGGAGCAAACCCCTCCAACTTTAACCTGGGAACCATTATCAGGTATAATATCATAGAAAATAATGCCCGGCAGGGAATTTACATATCCGGCCGGACAGAAGGATTACAGGTTTATAATAATGTTTTCTACGCCGACGAGCATTACAACGACGTAGTTGTCGTTAAGCTTAATCGCTGGACTGTTTACCCCAATGGTGCTGCATTCAATAATAACATCTTCATGTTCAAGGGGAAAAACCCTACCTACAGTTTTGGGAATTCGACAAATGTCTCATTCAGTCACAACAATTATTTCGGGCTAACCCCACCTGCAGAATTCCCGGACCTGTATCCTTTTCTTACAAATCCAGGATTAATGGATCCCGGAAGATCGCCTCTGGGCTACAAGTTGGAACCTAAGTCACCACTTAAAAGCGCAGGTTTGGTTATTAAAGACAACGGTCAAAGAGACTATTATGGAAACAAGATCAAAAGTAATGTAAACCCTTCAATCGGAATAGACAATTCAAAGAAGTAATCCCCATGGGGTGGATATTTACCCCGGTCTGCTCCTGGATGTGCCCCTTACTTACAGGGGTACGGCAAATCATGCTCATCGAATCAGGCCTTGCCACACCCAAAATGTCGGCTATTTTATCGTGCCTTTCCCTATGGGCAGTAGCTAAGTTGTCACAATTCCATTTGCCGTTCATTTGCCGTTCATTAACCGTTCATTAGCCGTTCATTTGCCGTTCACGGCTGTACTGAAAAAAGCATAAGACGGCCCCTGCGCTTTTTCAGCTCAGCAAGTAAAATAAACTTATAAATGAGGGGGGATTTAGCGGAAGCTTACTCCTTCAAAGGTGAACTGTTGGTCGTCTTCTACCTTATACTGTTTAAGATATGGCGAGTAGCTTTTTACATCAATCGTTTTGCCTTTGGGATCAAGACTAACGATCCTCAGGAAACCATTTCCACCCTTAACGGCACCAATAACTCCTTGCTGATAATTGGCGAGCAACTGGTAGACCTTATTCCCGTGTACACCTGTGCTCACGAGTTTTCCGGTACCATCGTTAAGCACATGGCCGCTGAAGACAAACATTACGTTCCTATACTTGCCCGCCAGCTTGTCCCAGATCTGCTCACCGTCGTTAGGGGTATTATCTCCGGTATCTTTCCAGATCCCATAGGCAACAGGCGTCCATTTATCAGGAGGTGCCATGCGTGAATCATCAGAATACATGTAGGCGTGCGTATTAATGATGATTTTATGCCGGGGATGATCTTCAATGATCCGTCCGGCCCAGCTTAATACGCTATTACGGGGAGCAAATTCCAGCGACAGGATCAGCCAGGACAGCCCGCCTGCCTTAAACGTATGCCAGCTATTATCCATTTCACCTGTTTTGAATACACCGCCGAAGCCCTCCATCGCGCTATACTTCGCAAACGGAAAATATTTGTTGAATAAATCTGTATTGCGCACGTCTGAATTCTTTCCGATATCATGATTTCCCGGCGCAACGGTGTAAGGTACTTTACCATCGAGCATGCTCATGGAAGTAACAGCCACGGCCCATTGCGAATCCACGTTGTTGTCGGTTATATCACCCTGCTGAAGTACAAAGTCAATACTGTCGGCCTGGGATGCGATCCACTTGGTTTGAGACTCGAATATTTCCGGGTATAAGCGCGTATATGTCTGAGTATCCGGGAGAAGAACCAGTCTGAAGGGTTTCGGGCTGCAAGCGGAAAAAAGGAAAGCACCAGCTAACAAAAAATATAAAAAGACAGTTCTAATGCAATTAGGATGCTTATCAGCCCCTGGTTTTACCTGCGCGGAGATATCCCTCCCATCTATTTTTAACGTCATGTTTGGTTGTTTCGCCGCGCTGCGCTCGCAATGACAGCAGTTTGTTGTTGATTGTTGGAACTAAATGCTGTAAGTAGTAAAGCTACCTGTTCTTATGCGCGTCACGCTCACTCACAACTCTCCACTTTCAACTCTCAACTTAATTAATACGCTCCAAGATTAGGCTTCTTATTTGGGACAGCATAACCGTCAAGATTATATTCATATCCCAAACTGACACCTCTGTTCGTCGCCGGACTGCTTTCTTTCAGCCTGAAATTGCGGTTAGCGGGGTCAACAAAAAGAGGATCTGCTATAATCTCGCCTTTTCCTTTTGCTAAACCAAGCGGATCATTATTTTCCGGCGAATAAAAGAGATTGTGGTCATGATTTTGCTCACCTACGCGCGTACGTACATGGCCAGTTGGCTTGATGTATGGCCCGAAAACCTGGATGTCTTTCGGGAAAACAAAAATATTATTGCGCACATTAAATACAACCTGGTCGCGGTCAAATGTCCAGAAAATATATCTGTCTACACTCGGCTCACGTGTGCGGATCACCGTATTATTATAAATATTAACCTTCATAGATCCACCACCAACAAATTGGTTCTTGTCATCGCTCAAATTGTAAGCGACTGTAATACTATCCACGTTTCGGGCTGCTATCTCTAAGAAACCGTGATTGTTAATAGAAATATTGTGATGGATATTGATATTATTTGCTTTGAAATCATTGTCTACCCCATCTAACTCAATTACACCGCCATCTGATCCATAAGGCCCGCCATAAGCTCCGTAATTTTCGATCCTGTTGTGGGATATTTCATTGTTCCCTCTAACCACCATAATTGCTATCGCACCCCAGGAATAAGCCATCATATTCGGAGCATCATGCAGATAGTTCCTGGTTATAAGACTATTGGTGCTTTTGATCTTTATTCCAACCGGGGTCTGGAAGAACTCGCAGTTCTTAACCACGTTATTATGAGTTCCTGTGCTGAGATAAACAGCACCAAGCTTTTGTACATTTTTAGTAGTCTTATCCGACCCCGGCGGATTAGTGTTATTGTGAAAGTACAAGCCATCAATCGTTATATAGCTTCCCTCAATCCTTAAGATATTTCCGTTGAGCACTCCCCATTCGGGGTTTGTAAATGCAGGCGCAAGGCCAGCGCCATATTTTTGAAACAAAGGGGTAAGCTTGGTCCTGTCATTACTCAAGATCACATCGGGCCCTACAGCATAGCTGGAGAAAACAATTGGATTTGCTCCAGTCCCCGAACTTGTAAAGATAAACCCACCCTTATAAGATGATCCTTTCGCAAATAGAATACTATCTCCGGGCATGAATTTCCTATCCAGGTTTTTGAGAGTTTTCCATGGAGTTTCCTTTGTCCCGGATTGAGAATCAGCGCCCTCTCTACTATTTATATAGTAATTCTCCGCTTTAGAAATATTATTAACTGCAAAAAAGACGAGAATAACGAAACTCAGGAAAATGCGAAAGAAAGAGTATTTAAAATAATCTATCATGTTAAATTTTTAAGTTCCCCAGTCCCGGGAATATTAATTTGCGTTGATGTACTGTTGCTTTGCGGTGCATTTAAAGGTAATCATACCCTCAACTGTAAACAAAGCCAGATCGTGCAAATATGCAGGGGAATTGTATCAGGAACATTATACGTTTTACGTGATGCATTGTACGTTCTGGCAATCCAGTTTTCAAATTTGGACCAATAAATATAATTTAACCTTTAAACCCACGTAGAACGTATCACGTAGAACGTACTACTTTTTTACCCATTTGTCCGGTATTTATGAACCATTCACCACGCCGCAAATAAAGATTACTCTGTATCTTGCCTTTGTTAAATAACTGAACCAGCCTGGATGCAATGGCTTTTCCTTAATGAACGACAGCAGGAGAATATTTATTAAGAAAGCCGGTCTCGGTGCATTGGCCGCAGGATTTGTTTCGGGAATTCCCTGTGAGTTGCTTGCCTCAAGCCCAGTTGAACGAGCCGACCTGGTACTGTACAACAGGCTGCTCAAAGACTGGTGTGACGGGATGATCAGCGTTCAGAGTCAGGATAAAAATAGCCCTGAAACTTATGGCGGTTTTATGTGTCCTGCTTGTGGGTTTATTCATGGCAGGAGCCACGAGGCTGCCTTTCCGCTTTTGTATATGGCTAATCACACGGGAAATGACAAATACCGAAAGGCAGCTATTAACGTGTTCAACTGGGGAGAAAAGAATGTAAGCCAGCAAGACGGATCCTGGTTTAATGATGTTACGGCAAATACATGGAAAGGCATAACCATTTTCGGTGCTGCAGGATTGGGAGAGTCACTGAAATATTATTCTCACTTGCTGGATAATGATACACGGCAGCAATGGACTTTAAGGTTACGAAAAGCCTGCGATTTTATTTATGGATTTATAAAAGCTGATACCTCAAACGTCAACTACCCTTTATGTGCATCTTACCCCCTGGTTTTGGGCGGGAAGCTGCTTAAAGAACAAAGATTTATTGACAAAGGCCGGGAACTTGCAGCACTTGTGTACGATTACCTAAGCCCCGTATCGTCATTTATCTATGGAGAGCTAAAACCCAGGACAAGAAGCTCCCGTGGCTTTTGGCCGGTCGATCTCAGTTATAATGTTGAAGAAACACTCCCAACTCTTACGCTGTATGCCCTGGAAATACAGGATAAAAAAATGCTTGATACCGTAATGAATTCCTGGAAAACACATCTCGAATTCATGCTTTCTGACGGCGGGTGGGATGATTCGTTCGGAACCAGAAATCATAAATGGACGTATTGGGGAAGCCGCAACAGTGACGGCTGCCAGGCTGGCCTTACTTTATTGGGCAAATATGATCCCGTTTTTTCCGAAGCTGCCTATCGAAACGCCCAAATGCTCGATAAATGCACTAATAACGGATTTTTATATGGAGGCCCAGGCTACGTTTCGCATGGGGTAAAGCCCTGTGTCCACCATAATTTTGCACATGCAAAATCGCTGGCAACACTGCTTAGCGAAAAAGTAATTGCGAATAAGCCTTTTGTCCGCTCTGCTCTGCCGCGTGAAAACGGAGCAGCGTTGAAAGAATTTAAAGATATAGGAACGTATTTAGTTTCTGTGGGTAAGTGGAGAGCGACCGTAACCAGCAACGATACAGAGTACCTGGTAAGTCCGCATGCAAGTGGTGGAAGCATATCCTTGCTTTACCATGAAAATATGGGCCTTATTTTAACTGACAGCCTCTTTCCAGAGTTAAAACACCGGGAACGGTCAAATATGCAGGGCAATGAGGATAAGCTGCAGCTTTTACTCACCCCGCGACTGGAAATGGTGATTAATGGCATTCCCTACAGAAGCAGCCGTGATGTTAATGCATTAATTACTTCAGAACCCATAAAAAAAGGAGTTCATCTAAAGATCAATGGTAAACTGGTGTCGCATGACCTGAAAGACACGCCGGCCGGTGCCGCTGAGTTTGAGATGGATTATCTTTTCACTGACGCCGGTGTGGAGATCCGAAGCATCGCCAAAAACATTCCTGGAAATGGAGAGCTATCATTTTATTTACCTCTGGTTTCTCCTGCCGATGAAGTAGTTAGTGTAATTTCTCCACAAAGAATGTTATTGAAAAAGGCGAATGGGAAACTAAAAATTACCACCTCAGGCACATTGAATATTCTCAGTTCAGATAAGAACAGAGTTTTTTCACAATCGCCTGGAGTGGAGGCTATACCTCTAACGATAGACTGGGATATAAAAAGATCACCGGAACTGATGATAAGCATCACTTCATAAAATGGATAAAAGAAGGGAATCTTAAGAGGCATTAATAATTTCATAAATAGACATAAATAAATGCAAAACCTAGAACATACATTCCGGTGGTTTGGGCCGGATGACGAAGTGACATTGGCGGATATCAGACAAACTGGTGCAACAGGAATAGTTACCGCATTACATTATATCCCTTGCGGGGATGAGTGGACCGTTTCCGAGATAGCGAAACGAAAGACGATCATTGAAGAAGCGGGTTTGGAATGGTCTGTTGTGGAAAGTGTAAATATCCACGAAAGCATTAAGACAGGTGAACCAGAACGGGACAAGTACATTGAAAAATACGTGAAGTCATTAAAGAATCTGGGTGAGCAAGGTTTGAAAACGGTTTGCTACAATTTCATGCCGGTGCTGGACTGGACGCGTACCCATCTTGATTTCAGGCTGCCGAATAATGCGAGTGCACTAAGATACGAAGCTTCTGCCCTGGCTGCATTTGAGCTGTACATCCTCGAAAGAGAAGATGTCTTTAATGAATATACGCCTGAACAGCAAAAAGCCGCCAAGGCTTATCTTGATCGCCTTTCGGCTGATGAGATAAAGCTTGTCACCAATGTTATTATGGCCGGACTTCCAGGCACAGATGAGGTATTTACAGTAGAGGAGTTCCGCGAACATTTGAGAAGATATGCAGATGTCAATGCATCAAAGCTTAAAGAGAACCTTGCCTATTTCCTTCGGGGGATTATTCCGGCAGCGGAAGAGGCTGGTATAAAAATGTGTATCCATCCAGATGATCCTCCCTTCCCGATCCTGGGCTTGCCCCGGGTAGTTTCAAATGAAGCCGATCTTAAAGATGTTGTTGGTTTTGCGCCTTCAGCAAGTAATGGTATCACGCTTTGTACCGGCTCCTTAGGAGCAAGGGCTGATAATGACATACCGGGAATTGTGGAGAGGCTGGGTGAACATATCCACTTTGTCCACCTTCGGAATGTGAAACGAGAAGCTGATGGCAGTTTCTATGAGGCTGAGCACCTGGCGGGCAGTACAGATATGTATGCAGTGATGAAGAACATCATACTGGAGCAGCAAAAGAGGATTAAGTCAGGGAGAGGAGATATTGCTATTCCCATGCGTCCCGATCATGGACATATGATCCTGGATGATTTTAAAAGAAATACCTATCCGGGCTATTCTATTATTGGAAGGTTAAAAGGATTAGCAGAACTCAGGGGATTGGAACTGGGTATCAGAAGATCAATTTTGTAGATAGAATCAGGAAAGAGTTTTCAACAGCTCTTTTGCAGCAACTGCCTTGGCATTCCCGTTTTTATCCGCTACGATTAACTCTTCATTTTTAGCTGCACTGGTTTCCACTAATTGCCGCAAAGCCTTTCTGACACCTTTTAATACTTTTTCTGCCAGCTCGTTGAGATCTGTTTTCTTATTTTTTATCACGACCGCCTTGCTTTAAAATTATATCCCAAATATCAGCTTTTACAATCAGCTTTTCGATATTCTTCTCACCTTGTGCAACAATCTCTGGGTACAAGGCGACATTATCAACTCGCGGTCGTTTTACCCGCGCCATTGCATCCTGCTATAATATAAAGGTTAGGCATATTCCCGTTTTCAATTTCCCACTTTCAATTAATTCTTTTCCGAAGTAAAACTCGCATACTCCTTAGGGGTATGCCCGAACTGATCTTTAAAGCATCGCCGGAAGTAATCGATATCTATAAATCCAACCATATAAGCTACTTCGCTTACATGAAGCTTATTTTGTTCAAGAAGCTGGGCTGCCCTCTTCAACCTCACGCTGCGAATAAACTCTACAGCAGTTTGGTTAGTTAACGCCTTGATCTTACGATACAGGGTTACCCTACTCATGCCCACTTCCTTTCCAAGCTCTTCAACGCTCAGGGTCGATTCGGCGATGTTTTTCTCGATGAAACTCATTACTTTGGCGAGGAACTTTTCATCAGGAGATGTTATTGCCACATTGGTCGGCTGAAGGGTGATATCTTTACGATAGCGCTCGCGCAGCAGCTGCCGTGACTCCAACAGGTTCCATATCCGCGCCTCGAGGATGTTCAGATTAAATGGCTTGGTGATATAATCATCCGCACCTGTTTCAAGCCCCTCTATCCTGAAGATTAAAGGCGTCCGTGCTGTCAAAAGTATCACCGGTATATGACTGGTCCTTGCATCTGACTTTAATTTACTGCACAGGGAAGTACCGCTCATTTCCGGCATCATCACATCACTCACAATAATGTCTGGGATAGTTTCCAGTGCTTTCTCCCAGCCCAATAATCCATTTTTGGCTATGTGGATCTCGAAGTCCTGTTCAAAATGCGACGCTACAAATTCACGCACTTCAGTGTTATCTTCCACTACCAGCATGATAAGTTTTTCTTTGTCAGCGGCACTTAGCACGTGTTGTTTTTTCTCCTCCGACCTTACCCGGGTTGAATGCGGGATATCCGATTCATTGTACCCCGTAATATTTTCACTATCCTTATAATTCTGAATTATCTCTTCATCTGTTAAATGATTTCTTCCAAGAGGGAATTTCAGAGTAAAACACGTATGGCCATGATCATTATTTCCTGCAGGAACACTTTCGACACTTATATCGCCATGATGGAGCTCCATAAGACCTTTTGAGAAAGATAATCCTATTCCGGTACCGCTATAGTTCGTTCCGCTTTCGTCAAAGTGATTAAACTGGTCGAATATTTTGGGTAAGTGTAGCGGGGATATACCCGGCCCGTTGTCTTCAACATCAATAACAACCTTACGGTTGGATTCATCGGTTCCTTCAGTCCTGACACGTATTATAACCCTACCTTCCTCGGGAGTAAATTTCAACGCGTTAGACAAAATGTTATATATTATCTTTTCGAACTTATCGCGGTCAAACCAAGCGCGTATACTGCTAGACTCAACACTGATCTTCAGACTTATCTTACGATGCTGGGCATATGATTCGAAAGCCATTGCCACCTCTTTAACAAAGCGTACAATATTTCCCTCAGCTGCCTGAAGCTTCATGCTTCCGGATTCAAATTTCCTGAAATCGAGCAGCTGATTGATAAGGCGCTTAAGTCTTTCGCCATTTCGCTGCATCAGCATCAGCTGATTCTGGATCTTATTATTTCCTTCATTCATACCCAACAGCTTATCAATAGGAGCCAGGATGAGAGTAAGGGGCGTCTTTATTTCATGAGAAATATTAGTAAAGAAGCTCATCTTCCTTTGCGTAAGCTCCAGGTCTTTCTCGCGGGTAAGGTGTTCAAGCTCAAGCTCGCTTTTCAGACTGGCAGTTTTAACAGAGTAATAGTAGAAAAGATAAAGCAGGAAACAGATTGACAGAGTGTACAAAGTATAGGCCCACCAGGTCTTCCACATTGGGGGCAGTACTTTGATCTTAATGGTTGTTTCCTTTTCACTCCAGATACCATCATTATTTGCCGCCTTCACAGTGAATACGTAATTACCCGCTGCAAGATTCGTGTAGGTAGCACTTCTCTGGTTACCCACATAATGCCATTCGTCGTCGCTTCTGAGTCCGGACAATTTATAGGCGTATTGATTTTTCTCGGAACTGATAAAGTTCAGCGCAGCGAATTTAAGCGTGATAAAAGCCTCATCGTAGCTTAAAGTAATATTGTTTGTCTGCTCGATTGGTTGAGTCAGCGGACTCTTCGGGCTTTTGAACGAAACACTGGCATTACGAACCATCATATCTGTAATAACTACTTTAGGCTTGAAGTTATTAATGGCTATACTCTCGGGTTTAAAATAACTCACCCCGTCTATGCCACCGAAAAACAATTGATCATCAGAGGTCTTCAACGATGCGGCGGAAAACTGATTACTCTGAAGGCCATCCGAAATGGTGAAGTTCTCTATTTTAATATCCTTTCTGGTGAAGGGTAGTGTATTATTGAGGATCGTGATCTTTGAGAGGCCCTTATTAGTACTAACCCATATTTTACCATATTTATCTTCCAGAATCCCATGAATAACATCATTGGAAAGACCCATTCGGCTATCAATCGTTGAAAATTGAGTTCCTTTATATAACATGTTTACTCCACCACCCTTGGTTCCAACCCACAGCCGCTTTTTACTATCGATCAACAGCGACAAAATGGAATTGCTGCTTAAACTAACCGAATTATTATCGTTTTCCTTGAAAGCCGTGAACACGCCTTTATTTTTATCAAAACGGTTAAGGCCATTCTCCGTACCGATCCAAAGAACCTGATCATTTTCGGGGATAATCGCCCGGACATTATTAGAACTTATACTGTTCTTATTTGCGGGAAGATGGGTATAACTTTTATGGTCACCTTTGTCAGAAATAAAAGTTAAGCCTGCGCCATCAGTACCTGCCCAAACGCCATTTTTATCAGCCATTAATGAATAAACGAGATTAGTATTGTTGGATAATACATTCTCAGGCAAGTCGAAATTCTTGAAAGTATTGGTTTTAACGGAGAAGTAACTTAAGCCATCAAAAGATCCTACCCATAGGTTATTGTTTTTGTCGACGGCCAAAGCCTTTACAATATTTTTTGGATTCCTTGCTGAGGCTGACCCGTTCAGGTAGGACTTAAACACACCCGTTTTCTTGTTATAGTAGTTTAAGCCGCCACCTTCTGTTCCCATCCACAGATCAGTGGGAGAAGTTTGAGTTATTGAACTGACCACCCGGTGGCTAAGTCCGTAATCGGAACCTAATTGTTCCCTGATAGTATGGAACTTTTCGCTTGTGTTCTCTACAATGTTGATCCCCCCAGAAAAGGTTCCTAACCAAACACTGCCGGCATTATCTTTCATAAAACAGCGCACTGAATTATGATTCAGAGATAAGGCATTATATTTATCGTAAATATGATTTGAAAAAGCTCCTGAGCCCACATTCAAAATACTTAAGCCATCGCGTGTACCAAGCCAGATCTCATTTTCGTTTTTAACAAAAACATCCCGGATGGTATTGCTTAATATATTGGAGTTAGAGGTGTTGTAGCTAACCGTTTTTCCTGTTGCAGGAGAATAAAAGAATAAGCCAGACGATTCGGTACTTATCCAAACATTATTTTTAGCATCTTTTTTTATGGATCTGATCGTGCTGCCGCCCCAACCTGCAGCACTCTCTATCTGCCCTATGGCGGGAAGGGTAGAATTATTCTTCGTATTAATTCTCGTTATCTCTGACCCGACCCCGGCCCAAACAATGTCATCGCTTCCTATGAAAACAGAATACGTCCTTCGCGTTTTACCAGAAATAACTTGAATATTATCTGAGAATGATGTCACCTTACCAGTGGCTGGATCATATTTTTTTAATCCGTAATGGGTGCCGAGCCAAATCATACCAAATCTGTCACCGGATACATAAGTTATGAAAGTATTTGTTCCGACAGGCTGTTTCAGATCGATATGTTTGAAGTTCTCCGTTTTTCGGTCAAAGAAATCAAGGCCGGTAGAAGTTGCTATCCAAAGATTCCCATCTTTATTCTCGTAGATATTATTTATCTGGTTGCTGCGGACACTATTCTTGTCGTAAGGCAGGTGCCGGTAAACTTTAAACTCATAGCCATCAAATCTATTCAGTCCGTCTTCAGTACCAATCCAAACAAAGCCAGTTTTGTCCTGAAAGATCGAATAAATGGTATTCTGAGAAAGGCCCTCATTAATTGTCAGCCTGCTGAAATTCATACTCTGACCAACAGCTTTCCACGCAATGCCCGCGGAAATCAAAACTATGACTGTAAGTGCCTTATATAAAAATCTTAAAGAAATCATTAAGTTCCTGTGGTTAGAAGCCGGAACCCTAAATATAGCGAAAATCGGTAATGAAACCCATTTAAAAGCCAATTAGTCACTTCAAATTTCTGTTACACAAAAAAGCACTCTCGTTAATCAGAGTGCTTTTCATTTTGGAGGATCAGCTACTTATTTTTCTTTGCCATCTCTAAGGCCTGAGTAGTAGTATAATACTTTGCTATCATGTTCGGCACCTCCCAGTCCGGAATATTTCCCTTCTTGAGATATTCAAGAAACTTCTCGGTTACCCTGGCAAAGTGTGCCTCGTGCCCTTCTTTATATTTGTCCGGGACGATGACCTCCCAACCTTTATCCAATTTCTTTAATTCGACACCCGGAAATTTCGTCTGTACATCTTTAATTTTTGCCGCCAGCTGATCGCTGTAATCATTTGTGGCGCCATCTACTGGCTCAATATACAATGCAGGCTTATATTGCTGTTCGGCTCCCTGGCGAATAATAAGATTGGCAAGAGTTCCTCTCATAATTGAATAATGGGTATCTGCTGTTCCTTCGGGAGCTTTATAAGCCCATTTAACAGACACTTTTGCATGCACACCGCGTATCTTGTAGTTAAACTCGCCATTAGAGTAAACTTTTAGGATACTATCCCGCTCAACGTACTTTTGCAGATAATCCGGAAACTGATCTACTTTAGTTATAGCTTTGAACTGACTAAGTGTTATATCCGTTGGATATCTTGATGAACTATTTAACTGGATGTCTTTTGTGTAATCAAGGGTCTGGTCCGGGAAGCATTCCCATTGGATCAGATCAACCAGGTGAGTCGTTACGTCTACAATTCCATCTCCTTCCTGCGCAACATCCATAAACCATGCTGGGCGGGTTAGTGGACTGCCAGAAACAAATTTGTAAAAATGATGGATACTTTCTTTTGTTACCGCCGGATTTTCAGGTGTGCCTTTTTCAAGTGTTCCAAACACTTCAGGAATTAAAGAGAACTCCTTTTGAAGCATGGTTGTAATTTCGAAGCGCTCCGTCATTATATCATACAGCAGCAGCTTCTTTTTTTCCGCCAACGAGAAAGCTTCCCTCAGTTCTTCAAAACTCTTAGCATCAATAGCCATCGGCTTATCCGCATAGACATTAAATCCTGCGTCAATCGATCTCTTAATATATTCAGTCTTCTTCAGGTTATTTCCTGCAAGCATAACCACATTTCCCTTCTTCTCGGATAACATTTTTTGGAAGAAGTCATCTCCTAAGTAAATCTCTTCTTTCCATTTGGTGGGGTCATCAGCACGCTTATTATACAAGTCAATTTTTTCCAGATGCAATTGGACATCGGTTCCCTCCGGGGCATAAACATATACTACGGAGTCTACATCAGCATACATTGATTTTTGAACCAGCGCAGAATGAAAGTGACCCGGATCAAGCGTGATCAGCTTTACTTTCTGATCTCTTGTGCTTAATTCAGATGTGCTTGTACAGCCCGCTGCTATCATTGACATCAATATAAATAAAGATCTTCTCATACTAGCTCTTCTTGTTTGAAATATAATTCGTGCCGTAAGGGAACCTTTGTGGCCTTGAAAGTAGTTTATTCGCTTCGACGTTGTTTTTGAAAACTTCCTTTTTTGGATCCCAATATAATTTACCCGGAACTTTCATTGCAGCATGAGCCAAAAGGCAGGTGCTGCATGAGCGGTGAGCTACTTCCGCCGGACTGATCGTCTGCTTTTTACTCTGAATACAATCAAGCCAGTTTCCGTGCTGCTCAGGACTTTCATATAAATGGATCTCTTTCGGGCCAATCACTGATGTCAGTATCTTTGGATCGCTCGCCTGGAAGGCCTTAGCTTGTCCGCCAGGTGAAGTAGGGTCAGATGAAGTAACCGCAACGCTTCCTCTGGAAACAAAGATCCATCCGTCTGTTCCCTCAAAGCGAATCCCGTTAGGATTTTTACTGCTCATTAACATTTTAACCCCGTTAGCATACTTGGCGCTAACTTCATAATTCCCATGGACGTTCCATAATCCTTTCTTTGCAAACTCAGCTGTAGCTTCGATTTCGATGGGGCCTGTCAGTTCAGTATTCATACCCCAATGAGCAATGTCAATGTGGTGAACACCCCAACCGGTGATCATACCCGCCCCGAATTGCTCCATTCTAAGCCATCCGCCCCTTGAATCCGGATCTGTCAGCGAGTGAACGCGATCTGTGGTATAATAGATCTCTGGCGTAGAACCCAGCCACATATCGTAATTAAATCCTTCAGGTACTGGCATTTCAGTTGCAATTCCTCCGGATGGATCTATAGGAAGGCCGATATGAACGGTGTGAAGCTTACCTATCCGGCCGTTTCTTACAAGCTCGCAAGCCTGTTTGAACTGCGGCCAGGGATTTACAGAACGTTGCTGGCTTCCCAGCTGAAATGTAACTCCGGATTTCCTAACCGCATCACTCATTTGACGGCCCTCTTCAATAGTAAGAGATGTTGGTTTCTGAAGATAAATATGCTTACCTGCCATAGCTGCTTCAATAGCCGGCTGTGCATGCCAATGATCAGGGGTACTGATCATCACCGCATCGATGTCTTTATTAGCAAGAAGTTCGTGATAATCATCATAGGTCTTAACGTCGATGTAGCCGGTTTTCTTCATCTTTTTGTCATACCAACCTTCGATCATTTGTTTGCCGCTCTTTAGCCTGCTCCGATCTACATCGGCTATTGCCATGATTTGAGCGACATCGTATTTGAAGGTTTCCGCCAGATCATGAGTTCTTGCGATACGGCCGCATCCGATCTGTCCGATATTTATCCGGTTACTTGGCGCATATTTACCAAAGACCGATGCCGGTACAATTGTTGGAAAACCAGTCATCGCAACGGTGGTTAGCACAGCGCCTTTGGCAGCTGTTTTCACGAAATCTCTACGTGTATATGAAGGCTTTTTATCAGTATTCATAATTTATGTTTTTAGTTAAAGGTATTGAACGTTAATATTGAACCGGGGTATCCCTGCTGCTCGCGTAGGCTTTAGAATAATCTAATTTCCTGGCCTCCGCAGCAACAAACTTTATTCCTTGCAGAAGATGCTGCATGTACAACGGCTGCTGGTAATATTCTTTGTTATGTCCTAAAGTTGTTATCCAGATATTTCCGCCATCAAATTTCTGGTACCACACTGCAGGGTACAGACCCTTAAATGGGGCAGAGAACTGAGCAATCTTATCCTGATCACGCTCATCAAGAGAGCTAAGATCATGGGCCATCGTAACTTTTATACCCGGATAAAGCTCTTTCGTGAAGTAGCATTCATCTCCAAGTTCTCTTTCCCATACCATTGGAAGGCCTTTAACAGTTGAGTGGGATGGATCAATAACCTTAACCTTAAACTTCTGGTTCTTTGCGTGCCATGAGAACGTGCCGCCGATCATTTGCTTAAACCAGGTCCAATTGCGTTCAGTACCTGTAACAGAGTGAACTCCCACAAAGCCACCACCCGCTTCAATATATCTGCGGAAAGCCAGGCGCTGAGCATCTGTATCGAATACATCATTATTAGTGCTGGTAAACAAAAGCATGGTGTATTGCTTAAGATTTTCGTCAGTGTATACAGATGGATCGTCGGTTACATCTACCTTAAACCCGTTTTCAAGTGCTAGCTTTTGAACGCCCTTTACCGCCTCAGCAATGTTGTCATGGATATAACCCTTTCCGTTCTTTGTATATACAAGGATTTTAACTTTCTTGAGATTTGGCTCTTTATCAGCTGCAAATACTGTCGCTGTAATAAAGAGAGATAATATCATAAGCAGGAGTGCGCTCTTACATTTGGTTTGAAAAAATAGTGCTGTCATTATTTTACTTTAAGATTGTTTTGTTTAATAGTTATAAGGGGATTGTAAGCAAATGCCTGCCATGCAGCCTCCGCTTTATCTTTCGAATACTTACCATTAAATACCAGCAGCCTGTATTTGAGTACGTAATCTTTTCCGGGAACTAAAGGCCAGTCTTTATCTTTTGTAGGTGAGAAGTTTGCAAATACATCGCCCCGCTTGTTTGATGTTTCCGGCCATATCCTTAATGGCTCAGGATGATTATAATTAGCCGGGTAAGACATCATTACTGCACCTCCATAATCACTATCAAGACTGCCCTGCACTATAACCCAGCGGGCTTTCGAGCCATCGGCATCCTTTCTGGCCTTGCCTCCAGATGTTAATGTTTCACTATTATCTTTATGCCATTTTTCGGTAGCCCGCCAACCCAGGCCGCCATAACGGTACTCCTCAAGCGTTACCGGGCTTTCGGAAGCACAATTTAGTTGTATAGTAATATCTGCAATATAATAATCGTTGTCTGCCGGCTGATAAACCCTGACCGTCTGCAGCTCATTGATCGCAACCTTCTCGGAACCGTTCTTTTTAAAGACTACGTGTTCATGAAGGGTTTGGTAATCGGCGTAAACCGGGCCTTTGTTAACGGAAACAAAGCCAGCGAAACGTACTGTACCGAGTTTTGACTTTAGGTTCCAGAAATCCACGGTGTCGCCTTCGAAATATACATGTGTCCATGGATTCCACAAGCCAAAATGGTGATAGTGGTCGGCTGCATTTATTCTGGTTAATTCCTGCCCGTGCGGCGTCCATAGAGGATGAATAAAGCCACTCCTTTTAAAAACTGTGTCAACACCTTTTGGCGGATAAACCACTTTATAATTATACCTGAGAAGATCTCGGTTACCCGAACTTAATGTAAGCTCACCATTAACCGCGGCTGCATTCATCCGCATAAGTGGTTTTGCTGGCGCTGCTTTTACAAGTTCGAATACCCGGTTTTGAGATTGAGTTCCGGATTGGTTCATCATCCAATAGATAGTACGGTTTCCCCGATCTTCTAGTTGGTAATCAACATTTACTCTTTTACCACCCGTAACTTCAAAAAGGCTGAGCACAGAATCTGGCAAAAAAGTTATTTCGTCAAGATTGAATTTAACAACGGCGGCCGCACCCGCAGATCCCTTAATGGACTCCACGTTTAAGGTCGCCAGTTTCTGGGCTTGCGAGACTGATATACAGCATAATAGTCCGGCGAGGATACAAGTCGATCTTTTAAATAATATCGAATACGCTGTCTTAAATTTACACATCTTACGCTACCACGAGTTTATAGTCGCAAAATAGCAGGTGTAGCCGCTTTTTATACAGGTCAAATACTTCACATTTACCGTACAAATGCACATAGAATGAAGTTATATATATTTTTCGTGATAATTACAATCGGTTGCACTATTTTTTTATTACTTAACCATTGCTAATAACTTTCGTTAACTTTCAACCACTTGTTTTTATAATAACTGCTGAAAACACGCAGGCGATTATATTTTTAATTATAAATTAGATTCATTAATAGCCGTTTAAACATGCAATCTGGTAAGGAAGTAACGATATACGATATAGCAGCTGAATTAAACATTTCTGCAGGAACAGTCAGCCGTGGTTTAAAAGATCATCCCGCTATCAGTAAGAAAACAAAAAAAAGAATAAACGAGACCGCCGAGGTGATGGGGTATCGCTCCAACAGATTTGCCAGTAATCTCAGAAGTAAACGCACTAATACAATAGGCGTCATCATTCCCAGGATGAATAGTAATTTCATGTCTTCTGTATTGGCAGGCATGGAAAAAGTGGCTAATGAAGCCAGCTATAATTTAATCATCAGCCAGTCTCTTGAATCAGCCCAGAAGGAAGTACTGAATGTTAAAACAATGTTTAACAATCGCGTTGATGGGCTGATGATCTCGTTGGCATATGACACTTCGGACGCATCGCATTTTGACCTACTTTTAAAAAAAGGTATTCCCTTATTATTTTTCGACCGCGTACCGGAACATCCTCTCTGTACAAACATTATCATTGATAATAAAAAAGCTGGTTATGAGGCTACAAAACATCTGATCGGGCAGGGTTGCAAAAACATCATACATATCACCGGCCCACTGGCAAGAAATGTTTACGCTGAGAGATTATCCGGATATCAATCAGCATTACGGGATTTTGGCTTGGAATTTAATGAGACAAATATTTTGATCACAAAACTTGATGAGCAGGCTGGTATTGATGTTGCAGCAAAGATCATGAATATGAGTTATAGACCCGATGGAGTATTTTCAGCAAATGATACCTGTGCAGTCAGTTGTATGTCGTTCTTAATTAATAATGGAATACGAATTCCTGAAGACATCGCGTTTATCGGATTTAACAATGATCCGATTTCCCGGGTGATCCAACCAAATCTATCAACGATCAATTATCCCGGCTTTGAGATGGGTGAAATTGCCGCCGGTAAGCTGATCAGCCATTTAAATAATTCCGCGAATATTAATGTGACTGATTCGATAACTATAAGGTCAGAGCTCATTGCCAGGCCTTCGTCACTCAGATTTAATGATTTTGACCTAAAAGTCATCCCTTAAACAGGCACATTATAAAATAGGAATCTCCACTTCAGCACCCTTTCTTTCTGCCGATATGTAACCTGAGTAAATGGTAGCAATCACATCCGCTGCAAGCTTACTATTGCTTTCTATGGGTTCGTTAAATGCAGCTGATCTGTAAAAAGCATCCATCTCCTGCTGATAACCGGAAAACCAGCCCTCGTCGGGGGAAATAGACGACCAGCCCTGCTTGGTTTCTGTTTTCTCCACTATATACACATCTTCGAAAACCTCTTGACGAGGAGTATAGGATTGCATAGAATTGTTTGGATTAATGTTGCAACGGGTCCTGTGATTGCTGGTGTTCACCTCTAACCAGTTATGAACTCCCCCTAATACTAATTCGCTTGCAATCAAATTGGCAAGGGTTCCATCTTCAAAAACAACATGCAGCATTGCAAAATCTTCTGTGTCTTTATATGTTGTGCGCAGATGACCCTCATCCTTAAATCCGGGCATGCGGGTTATCGCATGCGTTCTTGCTGAAATGGTCTTTGGTCTGATTGGTGTACCATTACGCACCCTTCCTTCAACATGTTTTAAATATATAGCCGCGGAGAGGGGATGACAGCCCTTGCCCATCATCGAACCACCACCTGAAAATTTCCAGTCGCCGTATGTCAGGGAATGAGAACCCGAGTGGGATTGCTCACCATGCATCCAAATGATCTGGGCCCGGGTCTTTTGCAGAAGCTCTTTTTGCTTTTGAATTGCCGGAGCATAGATCCAATTTTCAGCATACATGATACTTCCTTCACTTTTACTCTCGGCATCCATCATTTTGGTAATGCTTTCCATCGCTTTCGTCAGTCCAATCTCTTTTGAAAACAGATCGCCACAAAACCCGGGACTTCCATCTCCGAAATATCCGGTGAAAGGTTTCTCAACGATCACGTGCTTATCTTGTTTTAAAGCCGAAATAACAATTGGTTCATGTGTGATTGGTGGTGTACAAACGTGAATTATATCGGAACTCTGTATGAGCTCATCCAGATCATGAAATGGCTTCAGATTACGCGCGCTTGTGAACTCCGAGAGGCGTTCGGCGTTAGGTGAGTAGGCTCCTGCAATCTCTACCCGGGTGCTGTAAACCCGTTGAAGCGCATCAAAGTGAAATTTTGCTGCAAAACCGGATCCGACGATTCCTGCTCGTATAACTTTCTTTTCCATGTCTTAATGAGGTCTGAT
The DNA here is from genome assembly GCF_037719425.1 of Daejeonella sp. Lineage (GTDB taxonomy): Bacteria > Bacteroidota > Bacteroidia > Sphingobacteriales > Sphingobacteriaceae > Daejeonella. Next base: position 40,682 of record NZ_JBBJNI010000010.1, read on the forward strand.
GTCGGAGATCCAAATGCCAAAACAGTTCGCACATTCGACCTCAGACTTCAAATACACCTATTTCATACCATTCAAATCGTCCATAGTAAACGGCTTCTGGCGCCCTTTAAACTTATTACGAATATCGGTTACGTCTTTTGGCGCGATACCATCTCCTTTATTGCTCCAGGAGTTCCTGATATAATTCAGTAATTGGGCAATGTCTCTATCAGAGAACTCATCATTAGAAGCAATTCCAGGCATCTCGCCATTTATTTCTGGCGACTTATAAAGCTTATTTCCAATTTGAATCGGTCCGGTCAGGCCGTACAAAACAATCGCACTGAGTTTATCTTTATCTCCGACCACCCATTCGGAGTTGTTAAGCGGTGGGGCAAGAGAAGTAACTCCATTACCGTCGGGCCCGTGACACGTCTGGCAAAATGATTTGAAAATCGACGCCCCTCGTGGATACTGCAAGGCAAGATCAGCTTTGTTGTTTTTAGCCTTCTCTGCGTCAGCGACCACCCTCTTTAGTCTTTTGTTTATTATCAGGCCTGTATCAGGATTTAACCCTGTAAATTCCTTATAGTATGCGGCTTCTTCATTCTTAAGATTGCTGATCACCGCATCAGCAACATATACGTCAATCCCAAAACTTCCAGCGAGATTTATAAGCAATGCTTTGTAAGTGGCATAATCAAAAGGTTTAATCGCCAAGGCTAGAAAGGCAACGTATGGGGCTGCAAGTCGGTCCTTTTGAACGATCATCTGATCAAACAGCTTTACGAAGTCTTTATAATTGTTCTTGCTTATAAGCGAACGCGAGGCACTAAACGCCTGCATTTGAAGGTTCCGGTCTGTGCTCGTGAGCAGAGGCCATATATCGTCTTTATTTAATATTCCCAGCCCTTCCATCGTCCACATCGCATGAGTCGCAGCAAGCGGCACCTCGAAATTTTTTAGAATCTTTCTCAGTTCTGGCGCTATAGTCTGATCGCCCCCATCAACCAGTAATTGCTGAGCCATACTGCGGACTGATCCATTCTGATGGCCTAATAACTTAACTAGTTTACGTTTATCGTCAGGGAACTTGATCGCTCTTGATTTTTTATTCCTTGGGATGACCTTATATATCCTTCCATACGAAAGAGGCTCAGTAAGGGAACGCTCTTTAATCTCATTCTTCAAATATGGAGTTATATATGTCTTATGCTGGATGATGCCGCGGTACATATCGATAATATATAAAGCGCCATCCGGCCCGTTATATAAATTAACCGGCCTGAAACGCTCATCTGTACTTCTTAAAAATTCATTGTTAGTATACGCCTGTCTGCCGGTAATCGAATAGCCTTCATTGGTTAAAATGTTTCTCTTTATCAGATTAGCTGATGGTTCTGCAACAAACGCATTTCCGTAGTACTGCTTACCAAACAGGTGACCGTTATAGATAACAGGCCCGCATGCAGCAGTAAAATCAACCAGTTTCAGACTATCATCAAGAATACCAGGCTGGTAACCGCGATTAACACCCGTGGTTGCCCTTGCAGGATACACCTTCGTGTTGCTAACTATCTTCCGGTTGTAACCCGACACTGTTTTTTGATTTTCATTCGAGGCACCAAAGCCCGGACTAAAAAGATCTCCGAGTAAATTTTCTGCATTAGTATTGTAAAATAACCTTCCCTGATCATCTTGGGTAATTCCCCATTGCCCGCGGAAATGAGTTCGTTCAATTATCCACTTTTCTCCTTGCTTACGATAGCGTCTATCAGATTTAGCATTATATATCCAGTTATCTAATGCACGGAAGAGGCCGTTTGGCTGATGTTCAACGTTTCCGCCCTCGGCATATGAAGAATCTACCAGGGTCTTTTTAACTGGCTTATCGTTACGTATCTCGTAGAACCATAAACGCGGCGATTCAGCCACCAGGATCCCATTTCCTATAAGGCATATCGCACGAGGAAGTATAAGAGAGTCCAGGAAAATTTTTCGATCGTCCATAACTCCATCGCCATTTTTGTCACTAAGGATCACTATCCTTCCCTTGGGCTGCTCTTCGCCGGTACCCACCGTGTCAGGCATATAACCCTCCATTTCTGTTACCCAAATACGGCCTGTCTTATCAAATATTGTCGCTACCGGTGTATTAACAAGCGGCTCTGTGGCAACTATCTTAATTATGAACCCTTCTTCAAGCTGCATTGTTTTCATTGATTCTTCAGCCGATAATGCCGGGGAAGAGGCAAACTGCTTGCGAATTAGCAATGAGTCCAGTGCAAAACCTCGTTCAATCTGCCGAAAAGCACCACTTCCAATCAAAACAATAATACCTATTACCAGGAAAGAAAGAAAATATGTTCTGCTTCTCATGAATTTGTTAGCGATCAGGTTAGAATTTCTGAATCTTTTGTTTTCTGCAACAGCACTGTATAGGCACTCGCAAATTTCTCGTGTCGTTGTTTGCCGCCAAGTTTAATCACGAACATCTTAACCCAGAATTCAATATCAATCTTTAACGAGCTTAGAAAGCTCCTACTTTTTTTCTGGTTAACAAAAGTATTGAATTTTGTTACCTCAGGTTCTATGACTGAGATCTTGCCGGTAACAATTTCAAGACCTTCGGTCTGCAGCAAAAATCGGAGAGAACTTGGAGTGTACATGTTAATATGGCCATAGGCCAGAAAATGCTTCATTCTCTTATCCACACCATACCTATAGTCTATTGGAACCTCGATCACCACATATTTCGATACTCTTCTAAGCTCGCGCAGCAACATCCTCTCAAATTCAACATGTTCCAGAACGTGTGATAGGATCACAAGATCAAACTCATTATCCCCAAAAGGGATATTATAGCCATCAAATATTTGCACAGACTTTAAGCTGCTGATCTTTCTGTTGTCTATTTGTTCAACCCCGCTCTGAGAAATCTCCAAAGCATGGATCTCGGGAGAGAATTGAAGTTCGTCGAGGAACTTCAGGATACTTCCGTCACCTGCCCCAACTTCAAGAACCTTTTTGAACGGTCGAGTTACGCAGACGTCTATAATATTTTGAGCCTTGTATTTTGCACTAAGCAATCGCCATTGCTCGTCCATCCCTACATAAAAATTATCATATGCGTTCTTTAATCCAGTATTAATTATTTCTTTTTTGTGCATTTAATTTGAGGTGGCTGGGAAATAAGGTATAGAATTTCTTGAAGTACAATAAAAGCAACAGGCCTGCAGTACCCGACATTCTATTAATAGTCTAATTTGCGGTGTTCGGGATGAAATTAGCTAGAATTTGTAATTTAGCAAAATGCCGGGCATTAAAACTTTCATCTTAAAACATCTACCCCTTCATCATTTTAAATCATACAGATCTTATTCACAGGATGGGGAAGACATGATATTAAAATCGTTTTATGAAACCAGGAAACACTATAAAGGATTTTATGTGGATGTTGGGGCTCATCACCCGGTAAGGTATTCCAACACTAATTTCTTTTATAATCGTGGCTGGAAAGGCATAAATATAGAACCGACGCCGACTGCTATAACTCCTTTTAAAATCTTAAGAAGCCGGGATATCAACCTGAATATCGGCGTTGCTTCTAACCCAGGTAATCTAACATTCTATTGTTTTAACGAGCCTGCTTTAAATACGTTTTCAGAAGAGGTTGCCCTGGCCGTAGACAAAAAGGATAATAAATACAAAATCACAAAACGTGTAAATATTGAAGTCCTTCCTTTACGGGATATACTAAACACCCATCTGCCGGTCGGTGTTAAAATTGACTTTTTAACTATCGATGTTGAAGGGTTGGATTTTGACGTGCTAAAATCAAATGACTGGGAAAAATTCTCACCTGAATACTTGCTGGTGGAAGGTCATATTGAATTTGAAGAGGTTTTTAACTATGATATATATCTATATTTAACAGAGAGGAATTACAAGCTTGTGGCTAAGACCCTAAGGACCTTAATATTTAAGCATAATTAGCAGACTAGTTCTTGATCCCCCCTATCCCGTTCACGGGTTGCCGCTCATAAGCAGGTTTTAATTTTACGGACCTTGAAAGGAAAAATGAAGTAGTCCAGGTATAGCCATTTATTGGACCAAATCCAGCCATGTCTACTTCAATCAGATCCGCATCGCGTAAAAGCTTGGCGCTTTTTTCATGCCAGTCTGAGTTATCCAGGATGATAATTCCATCGGTGTTTAGTTTTTTCAGTGCCTCAACAGTACACTCATACCTATGATTTCCATCGATGATAATGATATCAAAGCCGTCAGAAAACTGGTTGATTGAATCTACATAATCCGCTTTATCCGGGACTAATTTATATTCGACATTCCAAGGCAGATCCGGACTCATTTTGTTGTACCAATCCTGATTATCCTCAATAGAAACTGCCTTTTTGCAGCGCTTAGACCAGAATATAGTTGAATTGCCAGAACCGAACTCAAATACTGATTTGTCGGAGAAATCTAACTGCTTAATATATTCAATTGCAGGATAGGTATACCATGGAATAAATTCGTTATTCTTATCGATACAACCATTACTCATGGTTTTAAACTGACCAAATTCCGCAGAAAGTAACCAATAATTTTTGACAGTGTTAATTAGTGCCGCTGGATAAAATCTCCCTAAAAGCCTTTTCATTTTGTATTCCTTAACGATTAATTTTTTACTTCCCGTACCCTATTTCTTCTTTAAATTTCCTGTTAAAACTGAAAATATATTGATCAAAAACAAGGACTTCAATATCATTATTCCTTGAGATCTTGTTTTAGAAAAAATTAGAATAGAAAATGTCGCTATCAAATATGCTATAAGAGTTGCGATTGAAGCGCCCAGTCCGCCATGTAATGGTATTAACCAAATATTTAAAAGAATATTAACAATTGCGCCGATCGCAGTCCGGTAAAACGAAATCATCGTAAAACCCTCAGCCAACAGATACTGGCCGCTTGCACTTCCCAGAAACACAAATATTGCGGACCAGATATGAACTGAAAGCATAATGCCTGCCCCTTCAAATCTATCCCCGTAGATCAGGTGAATAAAAGTATCCGCTCCCAAACTTACTATGATTGCTACCGGCACGCTAATAATGACAAGAAGATCGTATAAATTCTGCAATCGTTTCTGATAACGCAGCGGGTCAGTTTTACGCGCATGAATGATAGCTGGGAAAACTGAGGTTACTATCGCCACCGGTATAAAATACCACGACTCGCTAATTTTGGCAGCTGAGCTGTAAATGCCCGCTTCCGTACTCCCGGCAAAATACTTAAGCATGAGGATATCGATATGCATATACAACGTAACCATAACAGCTGACAAAATCAGCGGCCACGATTTACTCAGAAGCGCTCTGCCACGTGAAGGATTGAATACCCAATTCCTGATATGAAGGTTTTCTCCATGGTAAATGATAACCAGGCCAACAGCAAGCATAAGTCCGTCGATTACTAATGCGAATGCAAAATAAACAAGAGGAAGCTTTAGTAACACGAAACTGATTTTAATCAGGGAGGATAAGATCAGGCAGACGTTCTGCACCTTCACCACAAACTTCGACCTGACCTGGGATTGAAAGTAAGAATCAATGATATTGAATGCTTTGAAAAATAAAGCAGACGCACAGAATGTGATAGCCAGGGTCAATTCGGTTCCCTGTTGCTCTGCAACACTTCTGAAGAAAATATAAATAAGTACTGATAAAGGTACCAGAACCAGGCTAACGCCAAGCCTCATCCAAAAGGAAGTTCCTAATATTTCGTCCCGCTTGTCTGGCTTGTCAAGGATCTCACGAATGACAAAGCTGTCAAGTCCGAGCGTCCCCACTGCCGCTATAATGGCGACAAATGCTGTAGCAAAACTAAGATCACCGAAATCGTGAGGACCTAAAAACTTAGCAATGAAAATTCCGACAATGAGGCTCAGTATTTTGCCGAACATCAACCATCCGGTATTCTTAAAATACTTTTGAAAAGCTTCAGGGTCAAACCCGGGAATGGAAGGAATCCTCATTAAGTGCAAACTTAGATAAAAATTTTTCTTTAAGATTTGTCTAAAAAAATAAGGACTCAGTTTTTTGCTGAGCCCTTAAACTTAATAATATCCAATAAAATTATTGATTCACAAACTTCTTAGCGTTGATCTTACGCTCATTTTCACTCAAATAGATCTTGCGTAAACGCATGCTCTTCGGTGTGATCTCGATATATTCATCAGCCTGGATATATTCCATAGCTTCTTCAAGTGAGAATTTAATTGCTGTTGCGATACGGGCGTTATCGTCGGTACCAGATGCACGCATATTGGTAAGCGCTTTCCCTTTAACTACGTTTACAACCAGATCGCTGTCACGGATGT
>NZ_JBBJNI010000010.1:47052-53444 GCF_037719425.1 Daejeonella sp.
AAACTTCAACACCCGGCTCCACGAAGAAACGCCCTCGGTCTTGTAATTTATCAATTGAGTATGCTGTAGTAGATCCTTTTTCCATTGAAACCAGGACTCCGTTCAGGCGCCCAGGGATATTTCCCTTCCATGGCTCATAAGCTTTGAAACGGTGTGCCATAATAGCTTCACCCGCGGTAGCTGTAAGTACGTTATTACGCAAACCTATGATACCCCTTGCCGGGATCTCAAATTCAAGATGCTGCAAATCGCCTTTAGGTTCCATAACCAGCAGATCACCTTTACGCTGAGTTACAAGTTCAATTACTTTTCCTGATACTTCAGCAGGCACGTCTACAATAAGAGTTTCAATCGGCTCGCATTTAGCACCATCTATTTCCTTGATGATTACCTGAGGTTGTCCAACCTGAAGTTCGTAACCTTCGCGGCGCATGGTCTCGATAAGAACCGATAAGTGAAGTATACCCCGGCCGTAAACCAGGTAAGAATCTGGTGATTCAGTTTCAACAACCTTCAATGCAAGATTCTTCTCCATCTCTTTGTATAATCTTTCACGCAGGCGCTGAGATGTTACAAATTTTCCCTCTTTACCGAACATCGGTGAGTTATTAATTGTAAACAACATGTTCATTGTAGGCTCGTCAATTTTGATAATAGCCAATTGCTCTGGCTTGTCAAAATCAGCAATGGTATCACCAATATCAAAACCGTCGATACCAACCACGGCACAAATATCTCCGGAAGAAACTTCCTGAACCCGAACTTTGCCAAGGCCTTCAAATGTATATAATTCCTTAATACGTGATTTTTGAATAGTTCCATTACGTTTAACAAGGGAAACAGGTTGGTTTTCTTTAATTACCCCACGGGCAACACGTCCGATAGCTATACGGCCAACGAATGACGAATAATCAAGTGAGGTGATCTGCATTTGCAACGTTCCGTCAAAACTTGGAGCAGGCGGGATGTGCTCAAGAATCGTATCCAAAAGAGGAGTGATATCTTCAGTTTGCACTTTCCAGTCTGTATTCATCCATCCTTGCTTAGAAGACCCATATAAAACAGGAAAGTCCAGTTGGTCTTCGGTTGCTTCAAGGTTGAAGAACAGTTCAAAAATTGATTCGTATACTTCTTCCGGACGACAGTTTTCTTTGTCGACTTTATTTACAATAACTACCGGCTTTAATCCAAGGGAAAGTGCCTTCTGCGTTACAAATCTTGTTTGGGGCATAGCTCCCTCGAAAGCATCAACTAAAAGTACAACACCATCGGCCATCTTTAGCACCCGTTCTACCTCACCGCCAAAATCCGCGTGACCAGGTGTATCAATAATATTGATCTTTACACCCTTATAGTTAACGGAAACGTTTTTTGAAACGATGGTGATACCACGTTCCCGTTCTAAATCATTACTGTCAAGGATCAGATCGCCTGTTTCCTGGTTGTCGCGAAACAAATTAGTTTGATGTAAAATTTTATCAACCAAAGTAGTCTTTCCGTGGTCCACGTGAGCGATGATCGCTATATTCCTTATTTTTTGCATTAAAATTGTACTAAAATTTTTTGCAAAGGTATGGTTTATAAAGGAGAATAGAAAAATATAGGTGGAGTATCTCTAATCTAGACCCTCAGCAAACACCCTGTTTATCCCTGGGGACTTTTGGTATAAATATTTACAGACAAAAGACGAAGTGTTATCCCCTTTTGAGTAATTTTGCGCCATGGACTTACAATCACTTTTAGTCTTTGCAGTATTTTCTCTGGCAGTTTTATGGCTGGGGCGGATGGTTTACCGCAGCCTCTCAAGTAAAAAGGCCTGTGCCAGTAACTGTGGTAAATGCGCTGCAGATTTTTCGGATATTAAAATCCAAGAGTAAGCTGGTCACCTTTCTTGTTCGATTAGGCACACTGCGTAGGCAACTACTCCCTCTTGCCTTCCTATAAAACCCATAGTTTCGTTTGTAGTTGCCTTAATAGAGATTTCGTCTTCGCTGATTCCTGCAGCCCAGGCAAGATTCATTTTCATTTGGGGAATATGCGGATTAATTTTTGGTGCTTCCAGACATAACATGGCATCGATATTTCCAATGTCCCATCCTTTCTCTCTCAACAGAGCAACACATTCCTTTAAAATAACAAGACTGCTGATACCTTCCCAGCGCTCATCTGTATTAGAGAAATGAAATCCTATGTCACGAAGATTAGCTGCGCCCAGCAAAGCATCGCATATTGCATGTACTAATACATCCGCATCAGAATGGCCAAAAGCGCCTGAATGATGCTGAAGATTGACGCCGCCTAAAATAAATGGATGTTTTTCGGCTAACTGGTGTACATCAAACCCAAACCCGACTCTGATCTTCATCAATTACTTTGCAAAATTAAATACAAGGGAAAAGCGAAGTGTTTGTGCTAAAGGACTCTTTTGCTGACTGGCAAGCAAATAAGCAAAATCCAGATTAAAGACATTATATTTCAGTCCAGCTCCAACTGTAAAGTATCTTCTGTCTCCTTTTGTAGGGGTTTCATAAAAATATCCCGAGCGAAGTGCGAATTGTTTGTTGTACCAATATTCCGTCCCAAGCGAGTAACTCAACTCACTGAGTTCTTCTGAAAAGCCACCCGGTGCATCGCTGAAAGATCCGAAAATACCGGCAGGCACAGATCTGTCAGGATCTTTGCCGCTAATAATTTTCCCATTAGTATCTCTGACCGGGTTAGTAGGAACAAGTAATTTATTAAGATCTAAGGCGACGGTGAATTGATTCAAATCATCAATATTGAATGTTGAAGCGCCACCCAGTTTCATATTTGTTGGAAGGAAAGACTTTGAGCTGCCGTCAGAATAGTTCATTTTCGTTCCAATATTGGAAATGTTTAATCCAAAGGCCAGTTCGGTATCTTTTCCAAACATTACCATACCCTTTTTCATATAAGCTGAAACATCAGCTGCCAAGGCCGTCGCTGGCTGAATATCCTGGCCGTTAAACTGTCCGTTACTTAAACTTGAGCGAATATACCTGAGGCCTGTCCCCAGCGAAAAATTTTCTCCGAATTTCCTGGCAAATGTCCCATCGATCGAAAATTCATTTGGGCTGTAAACGCCGATATCATTCTGGCTGTTGTCTGTAAGCTGGATGGATCCGTAAGAAAAATATCTCAGCGAACCACCAATGATATTACGCTCGTCGAGTCGATGAAACACTGTTAAATATCCAAGATCAACATCTGGGACCAGGTTTCTTAACCAAGGAGTATAAGATGCAGAAATACCTGTAGGCTGTTCCAAAAAGGCAAGTTTTGCAGGATTCCAGTGACTGGAATTAGCATCAGGCGACGTTGCAGCACCTACATCGCCCATGGCTCCGGATCTTGCGTCAGGCGCGATAAGCAAAAATGGGGCGGCCGTTTGTATGGTGTTTGTACGCTTGCCATCACTCTGAGGCTGCGCCATAACCCGATCCGCTGATCCGGCCACAACAAAAAATAAACAGCAACAAAGTGAGAGTTTGTTAATCATTACCAAAAAATCAAACTTAAACCCAATTATAATATGACCTGCCTTAAATATAAGCATATTTTGTAAATATAGTCTAAATTTAGGCTGCAATAGAACGTTTCTTTTTCAAAAATAATATAGTTAGAGGAACTTTTTTTTAGTGCCTAACAATAATATTTCATCGGCGTTAAATAACTGTATACTAATAATATAGAACTTATTTTACCTAACTTAGGTTTAAATACGTACATCCTTTATTAAGAAGTAGATTGAAGCAATAATCATTTTAATAAGTCGTTTTGACTTCGGTGCTGAAAATAAGTAGTGTAACCTTAAATTAGAATTTTCGTTTAAATAAGCTATCTGCATTAGCAGCCACAATATTGAACATAAATATCCGTTGGGGATATTATTCAAATTTCGTATTTTTATAAAATTAATGCTCCAATTACATTGCAAGTAATGAAAAGAATATCCTTAATTTTTATCGCAGCGGTTCTTTTAGCAGGCGGATTATCCTCATGTAATAAAAAGAGCGGCTCGTCCTCAAAAACCGGGATGGCTTATAACGATAAGTATAACGGTGGATTTCAGGTAAATAATAAAGTTAAAGCCGGTCCGGGCCCAGGGACTATCGCAATTGAAGGTGGTACATTTGTTATGGGCGGAAGCCTTAATCAGGATCTTGGTTATGAGTTTGACAACGTACGCAGAAGAGTTACCGTTGCATCTTTCTATATGGACGAAACTGAAGTCTCAAATGTAGACTGGTTAGAGTACCTGTATTGGATCAGAAGGAACTATACCAATGATGCTGAATATTATTACAATGCTCTTCCTGATACCCTGGTTTGGAGGCAACCTCTTTCTTATAATGAACCTTATGTAAATAATTACATGCGGCACCCTGCTTTTCAGGATTATCCGGTAGTGGGTGTTACGTGGGAACAGGCCAATGCTTATTGTGAGTGGCGTACGGATAGAGTTAACGAAGAAATTTTGCGTAGTACGGGGAGATTACTTGATTATAAGACGCTTGCCGGGGGCGGAAAAGCCGGCACTGCTACCTCTGTTTCTACGTCTACCGATCCATTTAACACAGACATATACTTAAATGGCCAGTATCGGGGAGAAGGAATCGATGGCAAAAAGATGGAGAAAGATCTTAATCCAAATGCAACTAACGGTGCCACAACCGCAGGCAAAGGCGGCCCCACAAGACCTGTTCGCTTAGAAGACGGAGTGCTGAAGCAGCCTTATCGGTTACCGACAGAAGCTGAATGGGAATACGCTGCATTGTCACTTGCTGGTAACACGGAATATGAAAACATTGCTGACGGCAAGATATATCCGTGGAATGGCTTGGGTGTCCGTTCGCCAAGAAAGAAAACACAAGGTATGATCCTGGCTAACTTTAAACGCGGTGAAGGTGATAATATGGGTACAGGCGGATACCTGAATGATAAGGCAGATATTACTGCTCCTGTAAGAAGCTATGTTCCAAATGATTTCGGCTTATACAATATGGCAGGAAATGTTAGTGAGTGGACTGCTGATGTTTATCGCAAACTTTCGTTTGAAGATTTCGCAGATTTTAATCCGTTCAGAGGAAATGAATTTGTAAACAAACGCCTCGCTGATAAAGATAAAGGCATCTATGCGAAAGATAAATATGGCCGCCCTATTAAGGATCCTGCCCCGGCTGGAAAGAAACAAAAATGGGCCGAAATGCAAAGCAATCAAACTGCTCAGGATACATCAGCCATCGCCGGAAAACCTTACAATCCGGATTTCCGTGGCCACCTGGATTCAGTAAATCCTAACTTATATGGAATTACTACCCTTGTAAACGATCGTTCACGAGTTTATAAAGGCGGATCATGGAATGACAGAGCTTACTGGCTAAATCCAGCAACAAGACGATTTATGCAACAGGATGAGACAAGTGCTGAAATGGGTTTCCGTTCTGCAATGACACTTGTTGGAGCTCCTGAAATCATTTCCAAGGGAAAGCCCCAATTCAACCAGCCTAAATCTAAGGCTCCCAAAAAAGCGAGATAACGATATCGCGTGTAATAACAAAGGGCTGATTTTATCAGCCCTTTGTTATTACACGGTTTTCTATTCTAACTATCCCAGGTCATTATTTTACCGCGGTCTTCTGCCTTTAGACACTGTTCCAGGGTCTTCGCATCGTATTCAAGGCCAAATTGCTTCAGAACATCATCAGGCACCCCGTCCCAGGCATTCGGTTGATTTCCTTTGTATCCGAGATCTTCTATACCGATCTTGCTCGTAAAAAAGCCTGTGGCTGTTAGACCGCGCATTGTATCAAAGAAGCTTACGCCCGCTGCGTTTTCAGCCAGTGCTTTACCAGGATAGGCTATAAGATCGACAAGCTGGATCCGCTGATCTGCACTAGCATCAGAAAATGACTTCTTGAAAAGCTTTAAAGATTTAACATCAAGCCATTTCAATCCACCGCGTAGGGGCAGCTTAAGTTTGGGCTGATCCTTTACCATAAATTCTATAAAGTCTGCAACTTTCGCATCACTAGCACTTCCCGAATGATCATCCTTAGGGATGATAATATCGCCTAAGATTGCAATGGTCGTAAGTTCTGCTGTGGTGAAAAACTTCTCAGCCGTCAGTTTCTCATCGTTTATTTTTTCTTCAGGCGTTCTTCCGTAGGCCCCAGAGTCTCCGGCCGCTGCTGAGTCTTTACCCTCCTTTTTATCACATGAAGTTAATAACGTACCGACGCTGACTGTTCCAACGGCCAGCGCCTTAAGTGAATCTCTTCTATTCATCTGATTAAATATTTTGTTTTTTTAACTGATCAACGATATATTCTGATGCACGCATAGCCAGGGCGAGAATAGTCCATGTTGGA
>NZ_JBBJNI010000010.1:53454-54697 GCF_037719425.1 Daejeonella sp.
CACCGCCATCTACTACAAAAAGGTTATTTACGTCGTGCGCCTGATTATATTTATTAAGAACGGAGGAGCTTTTATCATTCCCCATTCGCGTAGTACCTACTTCGTGTATAATCCGCCCTGGGGCTAGTAGTCCATACTTCTCATCAGCTCCTGGCTTTTCGCCGCTTGCTACTCCACCCATGGAATGAATAATCTCTTCAAAAGTATCCTGCATATGCTTTGCCTGCTTTACTTCCTGATCTGTCCAGTTATAATTAAACCTCAATACCGGGATACCAAATTTATCGACAGCACCCGGATCAATCTCACAGTAATTTTCCACGCGAGGAATACTTTCACCGCGACCCGCAAATCCCACTGTTGACCCGTAATAACGGCGATAGTCATTTTTTAAAGCGGCACCGTATCCTCCAGCATCCTTCATCTTTCCCTCAATGGTTGGATATTTCCCGTTAGTTTTTTCCATTCCAAAGCCGAACCCATAGGATGGCATTCCCATACCCCCCCAGAACTCAATATGGTAACCGCGGGCAAAATCAAGTTTTTTGTTTTCCAGCCACCATGGGATATAAAGATGGAGACCTCCCACACCATCTTCGTTGTACCGCTTACGGTCCATTAATTGAGGAATGAAAGCCCCTCTGGATGCCCCGGTCGAATCATGAAGATATTTACCCACCATACCACTTGAGTTAGCTAAGCCATTTGGATGAGCAGATGATTTGGAATTTAACAGCAGTCTTGCAGATTCGCATGCACTCGCAGCCAAAACGACGATTTTAGCATTAACCTGATATTCCTGCATATCCGTCTTATCGACATATGACACACCTGTTGCTCTTCCCTCCTTATCGGTCAGCACTTCACGAGCCATCGCATTTACATAGACATCAGCATTCCCTGTTTTTTTCGCTGGTTTCACCAGGCAGGTCGATGAAGAAAAATCAGCATGCACAGTACAGCCACGACTACATTGCGCACAGAAAAAACAGGATCCTCTGTCTTTATTTACGGGTCGTGTTAGAATAGATAGCCTCGATGGTATGACAGGAATCCCAATTTTACCTGCTGCTTTTTTTATCATGAGCTCATGCAGACGTGGTTTTGGGGGTGGAAGAAAATATCCATCCGGCTCATTATAAATCCCCTCTTTAGTTCCGAACACGCCAATCATCTTATCGACACGGTCGTAAAAGGGTTTTACATCATCATAGCCGATTGGCCAATTGTCGCTCAGCCCATC
>NZ_JBBJNI010000127.1:0-10202 GCF_037719425.1 Daejeonella sp.
TACTTCTTCTTTACATTTGCAACTTGGACACTGCAAAGAGATATTTTATAGAAATTGCCTATAACGGCACCGCCTATCATGGCTGGCAGATCCAGAAAAACGCCCATTCCGTTCAGGAGGTATTAAATAAAGCCATGTCCACTGTATGCAGGGAAGAAGTGGAGACTTTAGGCTGCGGCCGAACCGATACCGGTGTCCACGCCCGACAGCTTTTCGCACATTTTGATCTCAAAGGCCAGACGGATATGATGGATCCTCGTTTTTTACTTAGCCTGAACTCACTGCTGCCTTATGATATCTCCGCAAAAACAATCATTGAAGTAAAGCCTGATGCTCATGCCCGTTTTGATGCGACGAACCGCTCTTATGAGTATCATATTCATTTTAAGAAGGATCCGTTTAAACATAATTTATCCTGGCTGCTCAGGGACATTCCGGATGTCCATCTGATGAACAAGACCGCCGAAATTATTAAAGGCTATACCGATTTTAGCTGCTTCAGCAAATCAAATACCCAGACGTTCACCAATAATTGCAAGATATCAAGGGCTGAATGGATTAAAACTGATGATGGAATGATCTTTTACATTTCCGCTGACCGTTTCCTGCGTAATATGGTCAGGGCTATTGTTGGAACCCTTATGAAGGTAGGTAAAAGGGAGATAGAGCCTGAAGAGATCAGAGCTATAATAGAAAGCAAGAACAGATCCAATGCCGGTGAGTCTGTTCCAGCCTGCGGCCTTCACCTCACCGAAGTTAGCTACCCATATTTATCAAAGTCGCACCCGCTCACATACATTTCAACCAATGGCAAAAATTAGCGGAAAAGCTGTTGATGTAAGTCTCCTGAAAAGGATATTTCAATATGTAGGTCCTTACCGCAGGATCTTCGTGTGGTCGATGTTGCTGACAGTTATTCTTGCGGGCCTGGCGCCCATCAGGCCGTGGTTAATTCAGCTAACGCTGGATAAATATATTGTAGAAAACGATAGTTCGGGCTTGTTAAAAATGACCCTTATAATGGTTGGCCTTTTGCTTGTGCAAACCTTTGTTCAATATTTTCACACCTTTTATACCAATGTTCTGGGCCAGTCGGTTATTAAGGACCTGCGGATCAATGTTTTTAACCACATAAGCAGTCTGCGATTGAAGTATTTTGATCGCACACCCATTGGACAGCTTATCACGCGTACTGTATCTGATCTCGAAACCATAGCGGATATCTTTTCGGAAGGACTTATAGTGATCATCGGAGACATTCTGCAGGTCGTAGCCATTATTGCTGTAATGCTATATACCGATTGGGAGCTGACGCTTGTGGTCCTAATACCGATGCCCTTTCTAATTGTGGCTTCATACGTTTTCAAGGAAGCTATCAAATCTGCATTCCAGGAGGTGCGTACTCAAGTTTCTAACCTCAATACCTTTTTACAGGAGCATATTACCGGGATCAAGATCATACAATATTTTGCCCGGGAGAATCAGGAGATGCGGAAGTTCAAGGGTATCAATGCGAAACACAGGGATGCACATATCCGCTCTAACTGGTATTATTCTATTTTCTTCCCGGTTGTCGAAATTATTTCAGCTATGTCTTTAGGTTTATTGGTATGGTGGGGATCGGAGTCAATTCTTGCTGACAGGATCACGCCCGGTGTAGTGGTTTCATTTATCATGTTCATCAACATGCTGTTCCGGCCAATCCGGGAACTTGCAGATAAATTCAACACCCTCCAAATGGGGATGGTCGGCGCGGAAAGGATATTTAATGTGCTTGATACTCAGGAGAAGACCGAAAATATAGGGAAACATAAACCGGAAACCTTAAAAGGCGATATTGAGTTTAAGAATGTGTGGTTTGCTTACAACGATGAGAACTGGGTGTTGCGGAATATATCATTTCATGTGAAGCCCGGTGAAACACTAGCGCTTGTAGGTGCCACCGGTGCCGGAAAGTCTTCGACTATCAATATTCTGAACCGGTTCTATGAAATCAATAAAGGGACCGTAACAATTGACGGCGTCGATATACGGGACTATGAGCTGAGCTACCTGCGTTCGCATATCGCAACTGTCTTGCAGGACGTGTTTCTGTTTTCGGATACCATAGCCAACAATATCAATCTGAATAACAAGAAGGTCACCCGGGAGCAGCTTACCATCGCAGCGCAAGAGGTCGGAGCGGAAGAATTTATCCAGCGGCTTCCCGGTGGATTCGATTACAACGTGATGGAACGCGGCGCCACCCTTTCTGTCGGTCAAGCTCAATTGATATCGTTCATACGGGCCATGGTCTATAATCCCCGGATACTTGTTTTGGATGAAGCTACGGCATCGGTTGATACTGAAACTGAAGAGCTCATACAGAACGCTATCACAGTACTGATGGAAGGCCGCACCTCTATCGTTATCGCTCACCGCTTGTCGACTATTCAGAATGCCGATAGGATCATCGTGTTGGATCATGGAGAAATCAAAGAAATGGGATCACACCAGCAGTTGTTAAAGATAGATGGATATTATAAGCGCCTCTACGATCTTCAGTTTAATTCAGAGGGAATAGAAAGAGAATGAGTTATACGTGTTACGTTATACGTTTTACGTCTGGGCGGTTAGCGCGGTCACTAGCACAGCGTTTAGGTACTTATAACGTAAAACGTATAACGTATAACTTTTTATTACCTTAGTTTTTCAAGTTCAGATCCAGTCCATGAAGCGCGTCCTCACCCATCTTACCTTTCAGGTACTTGTTGCTATTGTTATTGGAGTATTGGTCGGTTTAAACTTTCCCGGATTTGCTCCTACTGCTAAGCTGATCAGCCAGACTTTTATCAATATGATCAGCATGCTTATTGCGCCGATCATTTTTTTTACCATTGTTCTTGGGATCGCGCAAATGGGCGATATGAAAAAAGTTGGCCGGGTAGGTGGGAAGGCGCTTTTATACTTCGAGGTCATTACTACTCTTGCCATCGTAATCGGACTATTAGTAGCAAATATTTTTCAGCCCGGTAAAGGGGTGGATATACGATCCACGCATCCGGATATCGCTAAAATTCAGCCATTTCAAGATGGAGCTGCTGAAATGAACTGGCTGGAGTTCGTCGCTCATATTGTTCCCAAGAATATTTTTGAATCATTCGCAAAAGGAGATATCCTCCAGATCCTGTTCTTTGCGGTGCTTTTTGGTTTCGCTTTAAGCCGTATGGGTTCAACCGGGACTTCCCTGATCAATACCTTTGAAAAGCTCTCGCAGGTCATCTTTAACATCATGAAGATGATCATGAAACTCGCTCCCTTTGGCGCCTTTGGCGGAATGGCTTTCACGATTGGGACCTATGGGATTGAGACCCTTTATCCTTTGGGAAAACTGATGATCTCGGTTTACATGACCATGATCCTGTTCATTTTCGGGGTTCTTAATATCATCGCCTACATTTTTAAATTCAGTCTTTGGAAATATCTCAAATTCATCAGGCAGGAAATTGTGATCGTACTGGGTACCTCATCCTCAGAATCGGCTCTGCCCAGCATGATGCAGAAGATGGAGAAATTCGGCTGCTCTAAACCTGTTGTTGGTTTGGTGATCCCAACAGGCTATTCCTTCAACCTCGACGGGACATCGATATATCTTTCCATGGCGGTCATCTTCCTGTCTCAGGTATTTAACATCAATCTTACTATTAGCCAGCAGCTGACAATTATTGGCGTATTAATGATCACGTCCAAGGGAGCGGCGGGCGTTACAGGCAGCGGATTTATCGTGCTCGCGTCCACTCTTACCGCCTTGAAAGTCATTCCCATAGAAAGCATTGCTATTTTACTGGGTGTCGACCGGTTCATGTCGGAGGCCAGGGCGATAACCAACCTGATCGGGAACGGCGTAGCTGCGGTTGTCATCGCTAAAAGCGAGAAAGAGTTTGATCAGGAAGCTTATAAGCGGGCTACCGACCCGAAGACCGGGGATTTGATTAGTGAAGGTTAGTTGCTTCGCTTCGCTCGCAATGACACAGTTTTCAAAGTAAATGCAGTTGCGTCGCTCCGTTCGCAATGACACGACTTATTTTTGCATTCTGGTTTTGACTTCGCTGTTATTCCAGGTGTATTGTAATTGCGAGCGAAGCGAAGCAACCTATTACAATTCTTTTTCCCAATTACCTTTTGAGATTATGGCCTATTCTGTTAGCTTTGCGGTACAAAAATATATCCAATGAGTGTACTGGTTAATAAAGATTCTAAAGTTATTGTTCAGGGTTTTACAGGAAACGAAGGCACTTACCATGCCTCGCAAATGATTGAATACGGAACACAGGTAGTAGGTGGTGTAACGCCCGGAAAAGGTGGTCAAACCCATCTTGACAGGCCCGTATTTAATACTGTGAAAGATGCGGTCGACAAGACTGGAGCTAACGTATCTATCATCTTTGTACCGCCGGCATTTGCTGCAGATGCGATCATGGAAGCTGCTGAAGCTGGGATCAAAGTAATTGTTTGTATCACTGAGGGTATCCCAACCAAGGATATGATCTTGGTTAAGGAATATCTGGCTGATAAGGATTCACGTTTAATCGGACCTAACTGCCCGGGTATCATCACTGCTGACGAAGCGAAAATTGGTATCATGCCAGGATTTATCTTCAAGAAAGGTGGTGTTGGTATCGTTTCAAAATCAGGTACCCTAACTTACGAAGCAGTTGACCAGGTAGTGAAAGCTGGATTAGGTATTACTACAGCAATCGGTATTGGCGGTGACCCGATCATTGGTACTCCAACTAAAGAAGCTGTAGAATTATTGATGAACGACCCTGAAACTAAAGGAATTGTTATGATCGGCGAGATTGGGGGAAGCATGGAAGCAGAGGCTGCACGCTGGATCAAAGAAAATGGTACTAAGCCGGTTGTAGGCTTTATCGCTGGCCAGACAGCGCCTCCGGGACGCCGTATGGGTCACGCAGGAGCTATTGTAGGCGGTGATGACGATACAGCAGCTGCAAAGATGAAGATCATGAGAGAATGCGGTATCCGCGTTGTTGAATCACCAGCTGAAATTGGCGCTGCAATGGCGGAAGAGCTGGCGAAATAAGTAACAAGTATTAAGTAGCAAGTATTAAGTATCAGGTATCTGAAACCATAATATCCAAAACCGGCGAATGGCCGGTTTTTTTGTTAAGGAAGGTTTTAACACCTAAACTCGCGAATCAAACTGCAAATTATCGCGATAGGCTTTATTTAATTATATTAGTATATGATAAAGTTTAAAATGCTTTTATTCGGAATAGCCATGGCTATTTCTGTTTTAACGGCAATCCCTTCAAGCGGTCAGAATCTGGCAAAGAAAGCTGAAGCATTTTTAAATACACTATCTCCTGACTTAAGAGCAAAAGCCCAGTTTAGCTTTGGCGATGCGGAGCGATTTAACTGGAATTTTGTCCCGATTGCGAGGCGGGGTCCGTCGTTCCGTGACTTTGATGAAAAACAAAAAAATGCCGCGATCTCCTTATTAAGAGCTTCTTTAAGTGATCAGGGTTATCAAAAGGTGAGCGGTATTATTGAATTGGAAAATGTTTTAAAAGTGCTGGAAAACCGTGCTTTGGCCGACAATCACCGGGATCCCATGAATTATCATCTGAGCATTTTTGGGGAACCTTCGTCATCAAAAGAATGGGGTTGGCGGTTTGAAGGGCACCATATCTCTCTAAATTTTTCATCCATTCAAGGTGTTCTTGTTTCAGCCACTCCATCGTTTTTGGGATCTAATCCGGGTACTGTGAATAGTGGCGTTAAAAAAGGCACACAAATTCTCAAGAAGGAAATGGAACTGGGGTTTTTACTGCTGAACTCTTTGAATGAAGTGCAACTGAAAAAAACCCGTTTCGCTGAAAAGGCCCCCGCCGAAATTATCACCGGAAACAGCCGGAAGGCTTCACTGCTCAGCCCTCCCGGAATTCAATTCACGGAACTAAATGCGTCTCAGAAAAAGATTTTTATGCAGTTGCTGGACGTTTACATCAGAAATTTTGCCTCAGAATTCTCCGGGAAGTTCCTGGCAAACATACAAAAAGCCGGTCTTGATAATTTACACTTTGCATGGGCAGGTAGCCTGACACCAGGCGGCGGACATTATTACAGGATCCAGGGAAAGGTTTTACTAATTGAATACGATAATACACAGAACAATTCCAATCATGTGCATACTGTCGTGCGTGACCTTATGAATGATTTCGGGGAAGATGTTTTAAAAGGACATTATCAGAAACAGGACCACCATCATTGAGTAGCAGTTATAGCGCATTTTCAGTGTGGGTAGGACTAATATTTATGTAGAGTTTGCAGCTAGGAAATTCGCGTATTTGGTCATTCGGGCGAAAAACCCCATCTTTGCAGCCGTTCAACAAATGAATGAAGCATATGAAAACTCTAATTTTTATGCTCTTTACGCTTTTTGCGACAGCATCAGGAGAGCCCGAGCGGAGGAATATTAACACATCAGGTTTAATCACTGTAACCGGAAAAGCTACTTATTACGCCAACAAATTTCACGGCCGCAGAACCGCTAACGGAGAAGTATTCAGCAATAAGAAATTAACGGCTGCACATCTGAAATTGCCATTCGGAACTATAGTTAACATAACAAACGTCGATAATGGCCGGACCGTCGAAGTCAGGGTAAACGACAGGGGCCCGCATAGCAGATTCTACATAATCGACCTTTCACAAGCAGCTGCCAAGAAGATCGGCATGTTCGGTAAGGGAGTAGCTAATGTGGAAATAAGTTATACCCTTCGGGAGAAGTAAATCTAAGCCGCTAGCACAGCGACCAGCAACATCGTTTGTCTAAAGTCATTTCTCCTGCTATATAAACTCTTTATTCAGTGCTGTGTTATCTTTGAATAAACCGCTTTTTATGGAATACAATAAGTTAACCCCCGAAGAAGAATACATTATCCTCCACAAAGGTACCGAAAGGCCTTTTACAGGCGAATTGCTTGAGAATAAACAGCCGGGTACTTATGTATGCAAACGTTGTGACACGCCTATTTACCGCTCGGAAGATAAATTTGAATCCAATTGCGGATGGCCAAGTTTTGATGATGAGATCCCGGGAGCAGTAAAAAGTCTTACCGATGCAGATGGACGCAGAACAGAAATATTATGCAATACCTGCGGTGCACATTTGGGCCATGTTTTTGAAGGTGAAAGGTTTACGCCTAAAAACACGCGGCACTGTGTGAATTCCTTATCAATGAAGTTTATCCCTGCTTGAATCCAGTTACTTCACGTAAACTTCGCCTTTGTATGGTTCAATAACCGAATGGAAGCTATAACCGGCAACGTGGATAAGGTAATAGGTCATAATATCACACCAGCAAATCTCGTCTTTAAAAATCTTGATCTTCGGAAGTGATCCCCTCTGACAGCTTTGCTCCTTATCGTAGTCATATTCTCCCTTATTATCGATACACCAGAAGTTAAACAGATCGAACTCTTTAGGATATGAAAATACGATCTTGAAAAATGTTTCCTCTTTAACATCTTTAAGATCGTCATTCATGTAATGATGATATTTATGGCGGTGGCGGATGATCTTTGCAGTGGTCATAAGAAATAATTTATCTCCTAACCAACAGCCCTTGAAATTGTTCTCATGTTTTCAGAATTTTACTTCCTCGCCCAGATCACGGCCCACAGGAGATATTTCCAGATCAGGTCTGTCTCCTTAAATCCAGCCTTTTCCAATTGCTGCAAATGCCAGTTGACAGGGGTGTGAAAATCGTGCGCATCCTGATGTAATACTTGCTGCTTAACTGGTCATAAAACTTTTCAACTTTATCCATATTGGTACTATAATTAACCGCAGAGAACGCAAAGGTACCCGCAGAGGTCGCAGAGAAAGAGTTACACTAAATGTTGAAAAAAATGAAATTATCAAACCAGCATTTTACTTTGCGTCCTTTGCGAAAAACTCTGTGACCTCTGCGGTTAAAACTCCGCCAAAAACCTTCATCCATAAAATTGCCTTTATTTTTCCAAAAAGTCCTAATTTCACAGTTCTAAATATATGTTATGAAACTACTCGAAGGGAAGATCGCATTAATAACTGGAGCGTCTAAAGGTATTGGCCGTAAGATCGCGGAAAAATTCGCTGAGCATGGCGCTGATGTCGCGTTCACATATTTATCATCTGTCGAGCAGGGTGAAGCTCTTGAAAAGGAGCTGCAGAGCTTTGGTACAAAAGTAAAAGGCTATCGTTCTGATGCCTCAAAATTCGAAGACTCTGAAAAACTGATTAATGATATCGTAGCAGATTTCGGCTCCCTTGATGTAGTAGTAAATAATGCAGGTATCACAAAGGATGGCCTTCTGATGCGCATGACAGAAGAAAACTGGGATGATGTTTTAAATATCAATCTTAAATCTGTCTTTAACATCACTAAGGCTGCTTCCAAAATAATGATGAAGAATCGTAAAGGTGTTTTCATTAACATGAGCTCTGTTGTAGGGGTTCAGGGCAATGCAGGTCAGGCGAACTATGCAGCATCTAAAGCCGGAATTATAGGGTTTTCTAAATCAGTAGCCAAAGAGCTCGGATCGCGAAATATTCGCTCCAACGTAGTTGCACCCGGCTTTATCCGTACCGAAATGACTGAAGTATTAGATCCAAAGGTGGTAGAAGGCTGGGCACAGGCTATTCCCTTAAAGCGGGCAGGAGAAACGGATGATGTAGCCAATCTATGTGTTTTCCTTGGGTCAGATATGGCAGGATATATTACCGGGCAGGTTATTCCGGTTGATGGGGGAATGCTGTAGTAAGTGGAGAGCCTGCCAGCCGGCAGGCAGGTGGACGTGGAGAGTTGAGAATTGCCTTGATTGCGAGTCAAGAGACGGATGAGAGAAACTGAAAACTGAACAGCACCGACGTAAACAAATTGTTGCTATAGCATCTCCTGATTTTAAGATAGCTTAGAGGGTCTTTTAGTTAAAGTTTCAAAGAGAATAAGGCTTTACCGAAAAAAGGCATATTTTTATAACTATGCCATTGTTACTCCAGCTTCAATTTACGTCTACTTCTTTTTTATGGCTTTTGGGGTGCCTGACATTAGGCATAGGTTATGCGATGCTTTTGTACGGCTCGTCTTCACATCTTAAGAAGCATATCCGAAATTCTTTATTCGCTTTAAGAACCCTTGCGGTAACGATCCTTTCTTTCCTACTTTTTGCACCCCTGATCCGAAATGTAAATACGAGTGTTGAGAAACCATTGATCATTATCGCACAAGATAATTCCGCGTCTATCCTGGTTTCGAAGACCAAAGATTTCAATGATAAATCATATGTTGCCAATTTAAAGAAGCTTGAAGAGGAGCTTTCAGCAGATTATGACGTTCGTTCGTTTAGCTTTGGCTCAGGCGTTAAGAATGGTCTTGATCTTTCCTTTAACGCCCCGGTTACCGATATCTCGTCTGTATTTAAGCTTATTGAAGACCAGTTTTCAAACCGTAATATCGGTGCGCTGATCATTGGAAGTGACGGTATTTATAACCGAGGTCCTAACCCTGAGTATGAGGCACGAAACCTGAAATCATCGATCTATACTGTTGCGATGGGTGATACTATAGCGAAAAGGGACTTGCTCATTTCTAATGTCAATTATAACAACATTACCTATCTCGACAACCAATTCCAGGTTGAAATTACTGTGGAGGCTTACCAGGCACCGGGAAGTTCCAGTGTTCTCACCGTATCCGACAAGGGAGGAGTGGTTTTTTCACGGGCTATTGCTGTAAATTCAAATGAATTCCGGCTGACCGTTCCAATTAGCCTGCTTGCAAAGAGTAAGGGCATCCAGCAATACAATATTCGTCTGTCGCCGATCTCAAACGAACTGTCGATAAGAAATAATAGCCAAACTATTTTTGTAGAGGTCATCGATGGGAGGCAAAAGGTGCTGATACTTGCCAACTCGCCCCATCCGGACATCGCTGCTATTAAACAGTCTGTAGAGATCAATAAAAATTATTCGATCAAGACAGCCTTCGCGGGCGAGGTGTCCAAAACTGATATTGACGAGGCCGGGCTTGTAATCCTGCACCAGTTGCCGTCACTAACGAACAGTGCCGAGGATATTTTAAAGATGGTGGCTGCTAAGCCTTTGTTATATGTATTGGGAGCTCAAAGTAACATTGCGGCCTTTTCCGGATCCC
>NZ_JBBJNI010000127.1:10212-12604 GCF_037719425.1 Daejeonella sp.
GGGTATTACTTCAACGGGAAACACCCAGGAAGTAGTCGCGAGCTTTGAGCCCGACTTCTACGCATTTACACTGAGCGATGCAAATAAACAGCGCATCCGCAACCTTGCACCGCTGATCAGCCCTTTTGGAAACTATGGGCTTAAAGGCCCTGGCAATATCATGATGAGCCAGCAGATCGGAAAGGTAGTTACAAAGATGCCCTTGCTTGTTTTTGGTGAAGATGCACAGCGTAAGATGGCTATATTGGCAGGAGAGGGGATCTGGCGGTGGAGGCTGGAAGATTTCCAGGAAAGCGGCAATCATGAAGCGATAGATGAGCTGGTCGGCAAGACCATTCAATATCTTTCTACCCGAGAGGATAAACGAAAATTCAGGGTTTATCCGTCTAAGAACGCGTTTGATGAAAATGAGCATGTTATCCTTAATGCGGAACTCTACAACAATGCCTTCGAGCTTGTAAATACGCCTGATGTGAATATCTCCCTGACCAGCAGAGCAGGTAAAAGTTATTCTTTTGTTTTTTCAAGAACTACTAATGCATATAGCCTGGACGCCGGGGTTCTGCCTGCGGGCGAATACAGCTATAATGCGAGGACGGAGTTGGGTAAGGATAAATATACCGCAGCTGGACAATTTGTGATTACCCAGCAGCAAGCGGAGTTTAAGCAAACCCGGGCCAACCACCAGTTGCTGTACGCCCTTGCCCAGCAAAGTGGAGGCAAGATGGTATTCCCGCAGCAAATTCTGGATCTGGCTAAGCTCATCAAGGCAAACGAAAATGTAAAAACAGTATCTTATGAAGATCGAAAGTATGAAGAGCCTATAAACATTAAATTAGTGTTCTTTATAATTCTCGCGCTCCTTAGTGTAGAATGGTTTTCACGAAAGAGAAACGGCGAGGTATGATCCTTTGTTAAACACGGCTTATGGAAGAGAAAAAAACACATTCGATCTTTAAGAAGATCAAGGAACTGACGAAAGAAGATAAAATCCTTTGGAAGGAAGAAGCGGATGGCAGCACTTTTTATACTTCCGTGAGTGATTACAAGATCTATATAGGTCAAAGTGTGGGCACCGTGTCATTTGAACTATTTAATCACCACAATGAAAAGATCGGCATACTTGAAGAAGGCGGTTATTTCGACAATACTCAGGGGCTTGATGCTTTTTACGAACTGGTGAGGAAGAAGGTGCTGAAGATCGACGATGGCCTGGATGACCTGCTGAATCATTTGGAACAGATAGATTAAGTCCTTAACCGCTCCCTAGATGGACCAGGCCGTTAACTAAAGTTCGCGCCATATAGTTTGGGGATTCAAACCATGGATATACTTTTAGGCATTCTACTTGAAAAAGATGCCTTTATTAACCCCTTTTACTGAGAATGATCTTCCCCTGTCTATTGTACATGCGTATAGGGTTAGTACTAAGAGCAGGATAATCTATACGACGGTAATTCTCGCTGTTATTCTGGCTTTTCTATCTCTACCATTCATTAGTATTCCTGTAGGTATAATAAGCACCGGCGTTATGGAGGCAGCATCTATCCGATTTGACCGTTCTGCTCCTGCTAGTAAATCAATTCAGAATGTAAGGCTTCTTGAATCAGGGTATTCGGTGACGGATCAACGTATTTCCGAATTGCCATCCGACGGTAAGCTTAAGGCATACTGTTACGTTAACCCTTCCGATATTGATATGATCAAAACCGGTCAGCAAGTAAGCTTTCAGATCGATGGATTTGACTCCAATACCTGGGGAATGCTGGCCGGTAAAGTAGTGGAGATCTCAGAGGACCTCGTATTACATGGCAATGACCCACCCGTGTTCAAAGTTCAGTGCAGTTTGGATAAAGATCATTTTGATTTAAACGACGCCAAAGTCTATTTAAAAAAGGGAATGAGCTTCACCGCACGGTTTAATGTAGGTGATCGTAATTTATTCCAACTGCTTTGGAGTAAATCAGATAGATCGAGAGATCCCGATATTCAGAAGGAGCGGCAGAATTGATATGGATATAAGGGTTAAGCAACGTGACGGGACGGATTGCGGTGCTGCATGCCTCGCCTCGGTAGCAAGGTATTACAATCTTCATCTTCCCGTATCACGAATTCGCCAAAAAGCAGGGACCGATAAGAAAGGCACTAATGTTTTGGGAATGGTAGAGGCCGCGAGAAGCTTCGGTTTTGAAGCAAAAGGATTTAAGGGGTCTTTTGGGAATCTAACGACTATACCCCTGCCTGCTATCGCCCATACTGTTAAAGGTTCTTTGCATCATTATGTGGTAATAAGCAGGATTAGTAAAAATCATATACAAATCATGGATCCTGGTGATGGCGAGCTTCATAAAAGGAGCCACGATGACTTTAAAGCACAATGGACCGGAGTCGT
>NZ_JBBJNI010000128.1:0-12557 GCF_037719425.1 Daejeonella sp.
AGTTCTCAGCTACGGGCCTGATAATAACTTCTGATTGAACTGTTGCCGCCGACACGATCAGCATCAGCATAAATAATGGTGCGGAAAACCCGTACTTCCAGAGCCGGGTACTGCGTGATTTAGTTCTATGTAACATAAGAACTCGTCGTTTTAATAATGATTTATTGAAAAAATTATTACTCAAATGAAATGGGTCTACACCCAGGGTGTTGCTGAATAGCAGAAGCGCGTAATCAGATTTGCTTTGCATCAAGCCTGACGCTTCTTCATCTGCAATAAACTCGTGAATATGCCTTATCTCTTTTTTATAGAGATACATTACCGGGTTAAACCAGTTGACTATCGCGGCCAGTTCAATGAAAATAATATCCGCAGAGTGCCATTGGCGCATATGGACATTCTCATGGTCAATGATAGTATCGATTTTGGGCATGTCTTTGTCAACTACCAAAGTTTTAAAGAAGGAGAATGCTGTTCCTTTTGCTGCGGTGAGGTTTGATTTCAACAAGGCAAGCCTTATCAGGAAGCGGACTGTTAAAATAGCAGCACCTGCAGTATAGATCCAGAAAATGGCATCGGCTGCAGTCAGCGAAGAAGCTTCTTCATTTATCCCGACAATTACTGTTTCGTAAATCATCTGCGAAGGGATGATCGCTGCTTCCCGCACTTTTTGGGTGATGAATAGGTCACGAAACCAGTCTGAATTGATAAACGGAATTAAGAACGATAGAAATATGCTCGTGTTCAGGAAGAAGCGGTTCTGTCTGAAGAAGGTTTCATTCCTTAATACCAGTACATAAAAGCCCATAAAGAGGAGCAGGTAAAGGTTGGTCTGGAGAAGATAGTTCAAGCCGTTCATGATCAGGGTTTTTTGAGTTTCTCAATCAATTTAAGAATTTCGTCCGCTTCCTTCAGATCCAGCTTTTTCTCTTTGACAAAAAAAGAAAACATGTTTTCAACTGAATTGTCGAAATATCCGTTCATCAATTTCTCCGTTGCAAAGCTTCTGTATTCTTCAATACTGATAAGAGGAAAGTACCGGTGACTTTTTCCGAAAGCTTCGTGATCTATAAACCCTTTGGTTTCCAGGATGCGGATAATTGTGGATACGGTATTATAAGCCGGTTTTGGCTCAGGCAGCTGATCCACTACGTCTTTTACAAATCCTTTTTCCAAATCCCACAATACCTGCATGATCTGTTCTTCTGCTTTTGTTAATTCCTTTATCTCCATGTAAAATTCTATTTATTGAGCATTCTGTTATACCTGATTAGAATCGGTAATACAAGTTACAACTAACACGTTAGTTATACAACTAATTTGTTAGTTATTTTGGTTTTTTATTATTGCAGGTTTATACACTTATAAAAAAGTTCGATGCCCGAACGATACGAAAAAGCTAGCTTCTTTATATAATTGGAGTACTACGCGTAAAGTTTTGCGCATGTTTGGTCGAACACCCTATTAAGGCATCATCGATGAAATAAAAGGAAAAGCCATCAGCATCACGCAGATTGCTATGATATAAAATAACAATACAACAATCACCAGGATACCCATAAACCGGTAATGAAGTTTAAGGTATTGAAATGCTTTAGTGATCGCTTCCGGGTCATAATCAGTAGGGGCAATTTTTGAATATTTGCCAAACTGGTAGAGATAATAGATAGGTATCCCGTATATGAACATTAGTAATGCGATGGGCAGGAATTGGAATATGGCAGTGTGTCTTATAAGGTCATCCTGGGGAAACCTTGCAGCCATAAAAATAACTCCAACCATACTGAGTAACATAATTCCAATAACTACAAATCCTATAATTGAGAGGAAGCTGCTCCATTTTCGGACGGCGCGGAGATGTTCGATAGCTGTTTGATCTAAAATGATTTGAGCTGTTTGATCTTCTGTTTTCATTAGGTTTTAGATTGTTTAGGTTAATTTATAGGATTATCACTTTGTCGAGATAAATGGAAAGCTTAGCTGTCTTTTCGCCAGAGTAACCATGGCGGACCTCAACTTCATACTGGTCCCCAAAATCTTTTCCTTTGTTCTTGAATTTGGCGCCTAAAAAAGGCCCGACCACAAAAACCTGGTTAGTTTCGTACTCACCATACTCACTAACAGAAATCATTACGTTTTTATATACACCGTGCGTTTCTTCGATTTCAAGGTCGCCCGCGTAGCGGGTGTATAGCCTTATAGATAGTCTGTCGGCCTTCACAATGATCGCTGTATCGACGTCCCCTAATAGCCTGGTTTCGGTACCATGCTTAAGCTTCGTTACTTTTCTTCTGGCGTCGATAGAATCGATGTGTATCCGCTCAAAATCATCGATATAGGGCGCAGCGGCGGCATCAGAACGGTATAGATAAACAGTATCGTGTACGGCTTGTGTAATGGCAGGCACTTCTTTTTTGTCCGGCGATTTATTGCAAGCTGTCACCATTAATAATAACAGGAGGAGAAGGCTGAATGTAAAGCCGGAATGCTGGATCATAGATTTGTTTTGGCTGCTTTAAATAGTTTTAGATATTAAATATAACTTTTTTGCAACTAAGTTATACGCCGAATACTTTAATGACCTCCCGGTACAATGACACAGGAATTACAGATGAAAAGCTGCTTTACTAATTCTAAAGGGAAAAATCCTTACCTTGTGGTTTTGCGCTGGCCTCTCTCATTAAACCGAAATATCATGCGAAAATTTTTCATCATAACTTCCATTACTCTGTTAATCGTGGTATTCTTAATCAGCTTATTCTGGCCGCCTGTGGTTTGGATATTGTTGATTATCCTCCCCGTTATTGTACTTGGTGTTTACGATATCTTTCAGACAAAGCATAGTATTTCACGGAATTTTCCGGTCGCAGGACGAGTTCGTTTTTTGATGGAATCTCTTCGTCCCGGTATACTGCAGTACTTTATAGAAACAAATACAGACGGTCGCCCATTCAGCCGCATAAATCGTTCGCTGGTCTATCAGCGGGCGAAGGCAGTGGATGATACCGTGCCTTTCGGTACACAGCTTAATG
Source organism: Daejeonella sp. (assembly GCF_037719425.1). Taxonomy (GTDB): domain Bacteria; phylum Bacteroidota; class Bacteroidia; order Sphingobacteriales; family Sphingobacteriaceae; genus Daejeonella. The sequence goes on from NZ_JBBJNI010000128.1 coordinate 3,033, forward strand.
TTTACGGCAGTGGTTATTCCTGGTTAAATCACAGTATTGCCGCCATTCATCCGAAAGACCTGAATCAGGATCCGCGCGTACTGGTGGGCGGCCCGGACTGCCTCCAGCCTTATTCAGCAAGCATCTTTAATATATCTGCAATGAGCTTTGGTTCGCTCAGCGAAAACGCTATCCTGGCGCTAAACAGTGGAGCTAAGTTGGGCAACTTTGCACACAATACCGGCGAAGGTGGCTTGAGCGATTATCATCTGCAGCCCGGCGGTGATATTATCTGGCAGGTCGGTACAGGCTACTTCGGATGCCGGAATCAAGATGGAACTTTCAAGGATGATGCTTTCAAGGAACGCGCCCACCTTCCGCAGGTGAAGATGATCGAGATCAAAATTTCGCAGGGTGCTAAACCCGGGCATGGGGGGATATTGCCGGCCCGTAAGGTGACGCCCGAAATTGCACGTATCCGTTTGGTTGCGCCTGGTATAGACGTGATCTCGCCACCTTCGCATACCGAATTCTCTACGCCGATCGAAATGGTGCATTTTATTAAAAAGCTGCGCGACCTGTCGGGAGGAAAACCTATTGGCTTCAAATTATGTGTTGGGAATAAAAGTGAATTCTTTGCGATCTGCAAAGCCATGCAGGAAACCGGCATTTATGCCGACTTTATTACCGTGGATGGGGCGGAGGGTGGTACAGGAGCGGCTCCGCTGGAATTCTCCAACTCGGTCGGTATGCCATTGCGGGATGGACTTGCATTCGTGTATGATGCTCTGAATGGTTTCGGGCTCAAGAAACACATCCGGATCATATCTTCAGGGAAAGTGGCTACAGGTTTTGACCTGGTCAAGAATTTTGCTTTGGGTGCCGATATGTGTAACTCTGCAAGAGGAATGATGTTCGCGCTGGGTTGTATACAGGCATTGGAATGTAATACCAATACATGCCCGACAGGCGTGGCAACACAGGATCCTGCGCTTAGCCAGGGGTTGGTTGTTTCCGATAAGAAAGTCAGAGTTTACAACTATCACAAACAGTCTGTCTTTAGTGCCATTCAACTTATGGGAGCCGCCGGTATCTGCCATCCGGAAGAAATTCAGCGTACTTTTGTTTATCGTCGCGTGGGGCCAAATGAGATTCAGACGCTTGCAGAGACTTATCCGGAAATACCAGAAGGCAGCCTTACACAAACGCCTTATCCGTCGCAGTATGAGCTTGATATGGCGCTGAGCACCTCGGCTACTTTCTTGCCGCAGTTTGGGAACGTGTCGAAAGTGCATCCAAAAGATGCAAGTTCTATCTGACCCATGCACCGTTGATCATTACTTTCACAATGTTGCGAACTGCTTTTATATCCTCCAGGGGATTACCTTTAACCAATACGAGATCCGCTAGTTTGCCTTTTTCGATACTTCCCAGCTGATCTTCTATCCGGAAGAAGCGGGCATTCTCCATCGTGGCCCCAACGATGACTTCGGCCGGACTGATACCGCTCTCGACCCAAAGCTCCATCTCGCGCTGATATGCCCAGCCTTTTTCAGCATATGGGATCATGGAATGAGAGCCAAGGACGAGCTTCACGCCGTTCTTTTTTAGTCTCGCGGTCAAGTTTTTCATGGCATTAAAGCCCTGGATCTTTGTCTTGTCGATAGTGCCCGTTTTTGGTGCCTGGTATTCAAAAGCGCCAAGGGTTGGAGTTACGAACGTGCCACTCTTAACGAGGAAACTTGCAAGGCTGTCGGCCCTCTCACTGCTAACGTTCAGCGTTTCCCACATTTCATAACGCCCTTGCTTGCGGAAATCGTTGTTAGCAAGCATACCCTGCCGGTACCTCTCTGCGTCCCGCTTCGACGTAAGCGACAAGCCGAAAGAGGTGATATGCTCAATGCCGTCCAGCCCGGCTTCAATGGCCTGCCTTGCTTCGGTTATCTCCAGGTGGCCCGTAACTGGCAACCCCCGTTTATGCGCTGCCTCAGTTATAGCTTTGAGCATTCCCGGCGCAATGCGAAAATATATTTTAATAGCCGAGGCACCTTCATCCGCGGCATCATTTACTTGTTTGATCGCTTCACTTTCATCGCGAACCACAAAAGCATCATTTGGATAAGCAGGAGGAGCACCATCCAGATGCGGGCCTGTTAAAAATAAGCGTGGCATTTGCTTACTTGATTTCCTTTCGTCGGCATAAGCCTCTATCCAGGCACCCGGATCCCGTAAAGAGGTAACACCGTTTTGCAGGAACAAAGCCGGCAGATCTTTTACTCTGTCGAGATGAAAGTGCGAATCAATAAACCCGGGAAGAACTGACATTCCCTTCCCCTCAATAATTTCCGCATTATCCGGGATCTTAACCGAGCCCATACGTCCCACGGCATCTATTCGCCCCGCTCTGACTATCACACAGCCATCGCTTATAGCGGCGCCTCCATTGCCGTCGATGACGTTTACATTAGTAATTGCAACCGTGTTTTGTCCCGGGGGAATCTCGTCGTGGTTTACTGGAGTGAGTGTCTTTTTGCCAGCGGAATTTGGCAGGTTTCTGGGCGTAGTACATGAGATAAATACCGCAAAAAGGAAAATTGGTGTCAGGTTAAGTTTCATTATGAGTTCGTTTAAAAATCCCGGTCAGATATTATGAAACAGTTTCAACATTTTTAGCAAGCGTCTTAAATCTTACACCATTATCCTGTACTACCGTAATAGTTATTTGTCCAGTTTTACTGGTATTAATGTCCCTGATAATACCCGACTTGTCTTTATGAGTACCGCCAATAACCTTGCAGTGCGAGCCGTCTATTATTTTATTCTCCATATTATTATTTTTGTCAACAGATCAACTTTCAGTTTTCAGCTTTTCCCAAAGGGATTCCTACGGAACAGCTTTCTTTAACCTCTCCTCAATAAATCGATCCGTTATCTTTTCCAACAGCGATAATGTAACCGACCCATTCGAAAGTATCATATCATGAAAGGCACGAACATCAAAATCTTGCTTAAGCGCGTCTTCCGTTTTCTTTCGCATTTCGCGGATCTTAAGTTCACCGATCTTATAAGCGAGCGCTTGCCCGGGCCAGGATATATATCGGTTAACCTCAGTATTTACTTCCACCAGGGAAAGCGCTGTACGATCTGCAAGGTAGCTTGTTGCCTGCTCTTTCGTCCAGCCTTTTTTATGTAAGCCTACATCAATAACCAGACGACATGCCCGCCACATGTCGTAGGTAAGGCGCCCGAACAAGCTATACGGATCTTTATAAAAACCCATCTCATGTCCTAAATATTCGCCATAAAGGCCCCAGCCTTCGCCAAATGCATTGATATATAAAGTTTTTCGGAAGTCAGGCATGCTATCCAGCTCACGGGCCAGTGATATTTGTAAATGGTGGCCAGGCACCGACTCATGGAGTGTTAATGCTTCCAGAGTATAAAGCGTCCTGCTCGAAAGATTGGTGATATTAACCAGGTAAGTGCCGGGGTTATTGCCGCCGCCGCGGGAATATAATCCCGGTGGCGCAGCAGGCTGAACCATTGGTGTCACCGTATAAGGCAGGCGCGGAAGTTTACCAAACAGCGTTGGCAGCTTGCCGTCTATTTGCTTGGCGATATATGAAGCTTCTCTGAGTAGCTCATCACTTGTTTTGGGATAGAATTTCGGCTCGGTTCTCAGGTAATGGATAAACTCTTTGAACGTTCCCTTAAATCTTACCTGGGCCATAACCTTATTCATTTCAGCCTGGATACGGTCGACTTCCGCCAGTCCGACCTTGTAAATTTCTTCTGAGCTTAAGGATGTCGTAGTATAGTGGCGTACCCGGTCTTCGTAATATGCAGCCCCTTCCGGCAGGACTGACGCCCCAACTGCGGCTCTGGTCTTTTGCAGATATTCAGTCTCAAAAAACTGTTTGATCTTACTGTAACTGGTGATCACATCCTTGCTGATGATCTCCTTTGCTGTCTGCTGATAATTCTGCCACTCTGTTTCGCTGATAGAAAACGGCTTTTTCATTAAAGGCTTCCAGAAGGCAGATTTTTCTACACTATCGACGATGTGCTGCAAATAGGTGCTTTGCAGTTCACTGATGATAACTTTCGGCTGACTTATTCCTAATGACAAACCTGTCTTCATAAGCTTGAGGTTTTCGTCGACATATCTGGGAATATCCTTCAGAAGGGTTATATATTGATCGGCGTCTTTCTTATTGCTTAGTATTTTGTTGCCCTGGCCGGCCAGAGATGTATGGAACCCTTCGTAAGAAATAATTGGATTGAGATACGATTTATACCGGTACCCGGCTAAATTGTCGAGTATATCATGCTGCAAAAGCTCATAGTTGATCTGCTCTTTGAAGGAGAGAGAGTTTTTGTTGATCCTCACCAGCTGTTCATTAAGCTGCTTGTAGAAATTGTTTTCCCGTTGGAATTTATCTTCCGTCTGGAGACGAAGGGGATATTTGCCCGCACTGTCCTTTTGCCATTCCTGCTTCTCAAAGTCTTTTATTTTCTGGAAGAGGGCAGGGATAGGAGTGGAAGTTGTTGTTTGGGCAGATAGAAACGGAGTATAAAGAAAGAGAAAGATGATACTTGCTAGAATGGCTTTCATATCTGGTTTGGGGTTAATCCAAATGTAAAATAATATTTTTTATAAGGCGAAAGTGTCTAAACGCTGTATAGATTAACCGCAGAGTACGCAGAGTACCGGCGCAAAGAGCGCAAAGTTTTTCATAAAGTGATTTGTCGAGGTCGTTTGATTTGATTCCTTCTCTGCGAATCTCTGCGAAACACTCTGCGTGCTCTGCGCCTGCCTACCGCAGGCAGGTTTAAGTATGCGTTTTGCAGTTCTTTACATATTCAACACGGGGGCTTACCCGATATTACGTTGTGTTGAAAACCTACATCAAATGTCCATCGTACCCTCTGTCCACCAAGCTCTCATAAGCCTCCCACACCTCATCCGGTATCTCCTGGTAGACCTGGTACCCTTTTTCCGGATACATCCTGATCCGTTGAAGATCACCAACCATAATGCTGATAACCTTTCCAAGGGATATCTCTGCGGTAGGATAATCATCAAATGATATTTGAGGGGACGTGACGTAAAGGCTCTTGTCCGGCCAATGCTTTTTAAAAGTTGCATAGCTTCTCCGTTCCATATAGGGCTTTTGCACCACGATGAAGCTTTCCGGATCCATGCCCTTTTCCTTCAGCAATTGTTGTGTGAACATAATGTTCTCACCGGTGTTGGTAGATCTATTCTCGATCAATATCGCATCTATCGGTACTCCAAGAGAGATCGCAATTTTTGCAAACTTGTCTGCCTCGGACTCGTCCCAAACGCCTTGTGTGAAGTTTCCAAGCCCACCGGAAAATATCAGAACTGGTGCCAAGCCTTGCAGGTACAATTCCGCACCTCGATCCGCTACACGGGTATCATGGCTGCCTAGAACTAAAATGCAATCAGACTTTTGTATAGTGTGGTTAACGTGGTGATACTCCCACAATTGCTTTGCTAATAGCTTATCTTCTTCGGTGATTTTGTCAGGCGAATTCCGTGTCATGTAGACCTGTGGTTGTTTAGAGAAAAATTGAGAGCGATGTTATTGTTTTAGAAGCTCCTCAATTGCTGGGCCAGCGCCTAATGGATTGTAACCTTTTGCAATGCATGAGCGGCTGACTAATTCGCCCACAAGACCCGAACCATACATATCCGGCACTCCTGCTTTTTTGTAAGTCTCAATGAGCGAGTTAAAATTACCGCTTTTGAAGTAGTCTAAAATACTCTGTGCCTCCGCTTTGGTCGTTACAGTTTTTAAGGTCGAAAGTTCCTTTAAATAGGTTACGCTGAAATACGTGAAAAAAAACATTTCCCTTAGTGCTGAAAAATCGGTTTGATAAGCATCAAGCTCCTGCCTCGTTAACCCCGATCTAAGTGTTAAATAGCCTAATTGTTTGTTATCACTAATTTTAATTACGTGGACTGCATATCTCGTTAGCGGAAAAGGGTCAGTCGTTAGCTGCAATGTGTCCAGTTGTTCCAGTTTCAAAATGGTAAAATCTCCTGTCTTAATTGATTCGATGATTCTATATCGCTTCGCCGGCCGGGCTTGACACGGCTGATTAGTATAGCATTTCAATTTATAAAGGATGTCGTTACCTTGCCTAAGCGTGTTTACTTCAATATCGGCCGTCAAAAAGCTGTAGTCTTGATTCAAAACGACTTTGCTTTGTGAGAAAGCTGAAAAAGGTATCAGAATTAGTAAAAGAAAAGTTTTTAGCATCGATCTGCAGCCAAGTTAGAATTAGAATTTTTAAATCTATCAAAGATAATAAGCAATTCTGTAATCGTCCTCTTATTCCCAAACATGTGCCAGATAAACAATCACGTAACTTGCAATGCAAATGATGCTCCTGTAATTAAATGGATCCAATATGTTTTGCCGCTCTCTGTTGTCAATCATCGAATAGTTGGCAATAGTCCAAAATAAAATAGAAGCTCCAATAAAGCAGCTTGCCTGGAGGAAGACTATTGATCTCCCGGAATAATACACGTTTTTGCGGACGAAGGAAAACGTCCATCAAGGGGTAGAAGAATGAAAAACATGCGTAGAAATCATCAGTCTGTTTACTCACCTTTCATGGTTAGATTACTATTATCTATTTTTCAGATCCGTAAACCGCTCCCCCATAATTTTCACGAAACCGGAAGGTATAAAACCAAGGGCCAGCATTACCCGGTTAAAGACTGAAAAATATCTAAGCAGCCTTTGCCTTTTTGCCTGTGAATGAACCCGGTTAAGGGTTGTGGAAAGACTCATGGGTTTTGAGGTATGAGCTTTAAGCTTTAAGCCTTAAGCTTAAAGCTCAAAGGCCCTATTTAAATCCAAATATTAAAGGGAAAAGGAAGGTCACGATAACAGACCACACAAGATAAACCGGGAGGTACCTCGCGATTACTCTTCCAACGCCGCTGATATCAGTTTTCTTTGAAATCACACCGAAGAGCTGAGTGCTTACCAGGACAAGATTGATCAGAATAAGAATATTTGCGCCCAGGACGGCAGTCCGGTTTGGGGTAAAGCCCATTTCTGAGATCCGGAATACGATGGCAGAAAGTGCAACTCCATTTACTATGATAGTTACTATCGAAAGCAGAAGGAGTATCCACACTTCAGCCTGGCTTTTGCTTGCCTTTGAAGTCTCAGCGACAGAAAAGAAAATAATAGCCATTACTCCAATTAGCAGGGCATTGAAGATCATAAGGAATTCCCTGTCGTTATAAGGGTCTTTTCCTGAATACACCATTGCCACCAGGTAAATTACCAGCATCACTAAAACCAGCGGACTGAATATTTTAGCGATCACAGGAGAAACTTTCCCTACGAGTTGCGGATTTGTTTGTGTAAGGTAGGTTCCAACAATAGGTATCGCGGCAAGCCCGCAGACTGCAATATTCTGAAAATAGAATTTCTCTATATTGAATCCGATAAGAGAGAACAGCCCGACTGTAATACCCGACATGATCAGGCCTGATATCCCGATAAGGGCACAGATGACCACCAGGTCGCCGTTGTACTTTAAAAAGCCAAGTCGCCTTGCCTCGTTATTACCAGTCCCGCCTACATAAGCAAAACCTAATACTGACCATAGGCATAACAGCAGATGGATACATGATAATACCAGGGTGTCAGTTTCCTTTTGGGGAAGCGAATTGATGAAGATCAGGCCCACTAAGGTTGCGCTAAGTATTGCAGCAATCTTTCCTGTCGACAATTTATTCCTCCAGGCAAAATAGAGTGATATTAGCGGGAAAACTATGAAGCCGATGTTCCTCGGATAGAAAAACTCTTCATCTAATGAGAAAATATCAGGCAGCTTCGCAATAAATCCGGCTATCAGTGCAGCGATCACCACAAATACTAGTTCCTGGTTCGAGCCCCAGCTAATCTCTTCTTTTTCAAAGTTCAGCCGTTCGTTCCAGAAGTCAGCGAGTGCATTGCCCTTAAGCTCAGGATATACTGAAGTGAACTCCCTTTTAAAGGCGGCTTTGTTGATCCGGTACATTTGTTCAAGTACTCTCGGATCTTTTTGATGGGCAATTATTTCGTCTCTCATGATTTTAAGATTATAGAATTGTGTGATTGTTTAAGACCGTATTTGCGAATTAATCCCACATAGTTCCATCCAATCCCAATACGATACCCAGCCAAAGGCCGATTATGTAGGCGATAACGCTCAGTATTACAGCAACAGCTCCATTGATTTGGCCTTTAGCCCTCAGCTGGTTCATGAAATAATAGAAAGCGCCGCCTGTTGCACCCGCTAATGAAGTTACAATGAGAGGACGAATCATCCAAAATTTACCCCATGCTGGATTTGAATTATCAGCTCCAAATACAAAAAAAGAGATTACCGCCAAAGCGATCCCCGCACCGATCGTCATCGGAAGAGCCAGCGATCCTGATTCGCTCGCCGGTGTTGTGGTGTTCTGTGTGTGTACCATGATTTTTATTTAATTTAATAAATAGTTTCCAATGCTTGTCTAAAGTACTTTGAAATACAGAGTATAAGGTTAAAAAAATAGTTCGTTCTACTGTTTCTAAAAATAAGCTGCCCGTGAACTGTATTCATATTTGGAAAAGAACTTTGCACTTCAAAGTAAAGGAGAAAGAATGAGATGTGCAAATTTATTTTTAATTAGGTGTGAAGACGCCTATTTTAACGCAGAGGGCACAGAGTGTTTCGCAGAGATCGCAGAGAAAGAATCCAACCAAGCGACCTCAACAAGGACTTTGTGAAAAACTTTGCGTTCTCTGCGCCTGTACTCTGCGTCCTCCGCGCCTGCCTACCGTCAGGCAGGGTTAAACTTCGGTGGGTACGTATCCAGTACTTTAAAGCAGGCCGCAAAGTTTTACGCAAAGGGCGAAGAGGAGCAGCCTTATGCTGTTTTCGGCTGAAGGAAAAAGTAAGTGCCCTTCCGCCGGCATGAGGCGGGCTGAATCGCAATTAGTTTCTAGTTACCAGCGTAAGCAACTTCCCAATCAACACCTTTATCCTTTCCACTCTCGTTTCTTCCCTCTTCGCCGAATAGATCCATTTCACATATTGACGCTGATCGCTTTTACTTAGCTTATTAAATTTATCGTAGGCAACCTCTTCCAGCAGCAAACAATCAATCAATTCATCGGGAATGATGAAAGTCGAATAATCCCGGTATAATAATACCTGCACGTAATCTCCCGCCTGCTTTTTAATCTTTTTCCTGATCTCCGTTTTTACCGGCAGAAAAAGCTTCCCGCCTTTCATAGGAGCCAGACTGTAATCACTCAGCTCATAATCATCAATAGTACCCTTCACTTTAACCCAGCCAAAATTTGCCCGGCTTACATCAGCGGGCTCCGGAACTTCAGCATAGGTCCAGCCACCCTTGCCGGGAAACTTTTGGAGCAGTATTTTCTGATTGACTATTGGCTGTTCCATATGAGATTTTGCCATGGTTGGTTTATGCGTTTCTCCCTCTGTCTCCTCTGCGAAAAA